>NZ_PEII01000049.1:0-302 GCF_002750415.1 Paenibacillus sp. LK1 | reverse complement strand
TTGAGTAATAATTTCCCTCGGTACTATGTTGTACTGAATATAAGTGATACTGATTAGGGGAGGGACAAATTAGAGGAGGATCTGAACATGGAAAATTTAACTGAAATGCTGAAGGGATCGCTCGAAGGTTGCGTAATGGAAATTATCAGCCGCCATGAAACCTATGGCTATGAGATTACCCGCCGATTGAACGAGTTAGGGTTTACCGAAGTCGTGGAAGGGACAGTCTACACCATCCTTGTGCGATTAGAAAAGAAAAAACTGGTGAATATCGAGAAGAAACCTTCAGATATGGGGCCGCC
>NZ_PEII01000048.1:0-359 GCF_002750415.1 Paenibacillus sp. LK1 | reverse complement strand
GAAGTGCAGCAATGCATGGAGCTGACCAGTACTAATCGGTCGAGGGCTTATCCAAATATGCAAGTTGTAAATCGCACATTTCGTTTCGGATCTAGTTTTCAGAGAATAATCTCTGAGATGTAAGCTAAGCTATGCGTTTGGTGGCGATGGCGGAGGGGTTCCACACGTACCCATCCCGAACACGACCGTTAAGCCCTCTAGCGCCGATGGTACTTGGACCGCAGGGTCCTGGGAGAGTAGGACGCCGCCAAGCGAACTCTTTCATCTTACATAGAAAACAGATTTTGTATGTTGATGTTGTACGATGAATTGCATTTGCACTGCAGATGCTTAGTATTCCCTGATAGCTCAGTTGGTAG
>NZ_PEII01000047.1:0-359 GCF_002750415.1 Paenibacillus sp. LK1 | reverse complement strand
TCCCTTTTTTAAGCTAATAAATATAGCTATGACCCGTAGGGGATTCGAACCCCTGTTACCTCCGTGAAAGGGAGGTGTCTTAACCCCTTGACCAACGGGCCCCATTTCCAAAGCTCTCAACCGGGATCGAACCGGTGACCTCATCCTTACCATGGATGCACTCTACCTACTGAGCTATGAGAGCAAATGGCTCCCCGAACAGGGCTCGAACCTGTGACAACTCGATTAACAGTCGAGTGCTCTACCAACTGAGCTATCAGGGAATAATATGCATTTGCAGGGCAAATGCAATTCATCATACAACGTTAACATGCAGAGCCTGTTTTCTATGTAGGATGAAAGAGTTCGCTTGGCGGCGT
>NZ_PEII01000046.1:0-395 GCF_002750415.1 Paenibacillus sp. LK1 | reverse complement strand
GATATAATCAATAAATATGCTTCTCAAAATGGTGTCGATCCAAAACTGATAGCCGCTATTATTAAAACTGAAAGTACATTTAATCCAAATGCAAAATCTGGAGCTGGAGCCGCAGGATTAATGCAACTTATGCCGGGCACCGCAAAGGGCCTAGGTGTTAAAAACTCTTATGACCCAGATCAAAACGTAGCTGGTGGTACAAAGTACATTGCAAGTCTCCTTAAGAAATACAATGGTAATTTGGAATATGCTCTTGCAGCATATAATGCTGGCCCCGGCAATGTAGACAAGTGGATTAAAGCTGGTAAGATGGGGAACATTCCTTTTGCTGAAACTAAAGCTTATGCGCCAAAAGTTTTAGCAAATTATAATGAAATCTCTGGTTCAAGCTCCTC
>NZ_PEII01000045.1:0-415 GCF_002750415.1 Paenibacillus sp. LK1 | reverse complement strand
TACAGGGCTTTTACCTTCTTTGGCGGGCCTTTCCAGACCTCTTCGTTTAACCGGTTCCTTTGTAACTCCATGTGAGATGTCCCACAACCCCAAAGAGCAAGCTCTCTGGTTTGGGCTTCTCCGCGTTCGCTCGCCGCTACTGACGGAATCACTATTGTTTTCTCTTCCTCAAGGTACTTAGATGTTTCAGTTCCCCTGGTATGCCTCTACATAACCTATGTATTCAGTTATGAGTAACTGGAAATTACCCCAGCTGGGTTTCCCCATTCGGACACCCCCGGATCAAAGCTTGCTTACAGCTCCCCGAGGCAGTTTCGTTGTTCGCCACGTCCTTCATCGGCTCCTAGCGCCTAGGCATCCTCCGTGTGCTCTTAGTAGCTTAACCAATTGCTCCAAGGAGCAAATGCAATCTACC
>NZ_PEII01000044.1:0-521 GCF_002750415.1 Paenibacillus sp. LK1 | reverse complement strand
CGGGAAACGATTCTCCATAGAAAGGAGGTGATCCAGCCGCACCTTCCGATACGGCTACCTTGTTACGACTTCACCCCAATCATCTATCCCACCTTCGGCGGCTGGCTCCTTGCGGTTACCCCACCGACTTCGGGTGTTATAAACTCTCGTGGTGTGACGGGCGGTGTGTACAAGACCCGGGAACGTATTCACCGCGGCATGCTGATCCGCGATTACTAGCAATTCCGACTTCATGCAGGCGAGTTGCAGCCTGCAATCCGAACTGAGACCGGCTTTTTAGGATTCGTTCCACCTCGCGGCTTCACAGCCCGTTGTACCGGCCATTGTAGTACGTGTGTAGCCCAGGTCATAAGGGGCATGATGATTTGACGTCATCCCCACCTTCCTCCGGTTTGTCACCGGCAGTCACCTTAGAGTGCCCACCCGAAGTGCTGGCAACTAAGATCAAGGGTTGCGCTCGTTGCGGGACTTAACCCAACATCTCACGACACGAGCTGACGACAACCATGCACCACCTGTCT
>NZ_PEII01000043.1:0-548 GCF_002750415.1 Paenibacillus sp. LK1 | reverse complement strand
CTGAACGAGGCCGGACAGCAGCCAACCGCTGACAACAAGATTTACAAAAAAATCAAGGAAGAGCTCGGCGTTACATTCAAATTCGAATTTCTGGCTGGTGACAAGAACCAAAAGCTCGGCGTCATGATCGCCGGTGGAGATTATCCGGATCTGATCTCAGCTGATACCAAACTTACGGCAGCCGGTTCAGTCATTCCGCTTGAAGATCTGATTGAAGAACACGCGCCTAATTTGAAGAAGCATTACGAGAAGTACTGGAATCAAATGAAGGACCCGAATGATGGACACATTTACTACCTGCCAAACTACGGTGCATACAACGGCGAAGTGGCGGATACCTACTACAGCGGACCTGCCTTTTGGATCCAAAAAGCCGTGTTGAAAGAGTTCGGTTATCCGACACCGAAGACACTGGACGAATACTTTGACTTGATCGCGAAATACAAGGAAAAGTATCCAACCATTGACGGCAAACCGACAGTCGGTTTCGAGGTATTGAACTATGATTGGAAAAACTGGGGCTTGCTGAATCCGCCGCAGCATTTGAT
>NZ_PEII01000041.1:0-906 GCF_002750415.1 Paenibacillus sp. LK1 | reverse complement strand
TGCAAGGCCGCAATTGCTGTAAATAGAGCGGGCCTTCGATAATGATACTATACTTATGGTTAGGCAAAAAATTTGATTCGTAAGAAGCAAAAAAATAATAGTTTTCACCCGTGTCAACCCTTCCTAATTAGGGTATTATTCTCAGGTATAACACATTTACATAGGAGTTGATGATAAAGGTGAAAATGAAAAAGGTTATTGTTGCTTTATCCGTCGGAATGCTGATCGGGTCCTCGTCCATGGCGGTTGCGGCCACTTCCAAAAAGGTACAAGCCACTCTTGCGAACTTTAAAGTTATCGTAAATGGCCAGTCTAAATCCGTAACATCCGATCAATTGCTTTATAAAGGTAATACATATCTTCAACTACGCGAAGCCGCTAAAATCCTCGGTTATGAAGTGAATTATGCAAGTTCAACTCGATCTATTGAGTTTTCCGCAAAAAGTCAATCTCAGGCAGATTGGATTACTCTGATAGATTTGTCCGCATCAAATGGATACCAAGTTAATCTTAAGGGAGATTCATCAGATGTATATAACATTTCAAAAAATTTAAAAACCATCCTCAGTGTTAATGCTAATGGTCTTAAAGAAGACGAGGAAAAAGTTGTAACTGATCCATCCGGTAATACGGTCCGTATCAAAAAACTACAAGGATCGCTGGTATTAAACAGAGCAGATCTTAAAAAAGCAGGTTTAATTCTATAGTATTCTGAAGTCATACAGCTTCGTATGGAGAAATCCTGCGAAGCTTTTTTGAGCCTTGCAAATATAACATTAAAAGCCGCACCCCCAGATAGAGCATGCAGCGAAATACACAAAAATGTTTCTCTTAAATTACTGATAAGGACTTGCGTCAGTTCGGACGTGTCTGACGGGATGCCAGTTTCTCCTGAACAGATTGCAA
>NZ_PEII01000040.1:0-917 GCF_002750415.1 Paenibacillus sp. LK1 | reverse complement strand
GGTGTAGTCACAGTTTTGATGTCACTCAATTATCAGTAACCCACAATAACAGGATTAGCCCACACAGGTATGGACTCAACACAATAGATCAAATTACTCTGTCTGATTTCCGCAACAATTAAAGGCTCGTATGTATTATCAATGATGATAACCTGATCTGCGATGGCTAAAGCCGTTTAAGATTCTTCAATGACTGACCATATCGATAACGAATGTCTTCTTCTGCAATCCAATGTCCACCTTGTTCAACCCGAGATGCAACACGATCTATATGCATTTGAACATCCTCAAGGCCGATGTAGTATACGACAATTTCGTAATTGTTTTCTTTTGCAATTTCCATATGTTTTAAAACAAATGATCCGGACAATGTCGTTTCAATAGCGAAGTTTGTACCACTTTTAATGAGAGATCTAATTCTTTTCACAGCTTCCCTACCAGCAGACAGGTCAGCACTACGCGGATTTTCTGGCTTCAACTCTCTTGCAATTTGATCCGGATCAACCAGTTCACCAAGCCACTCTCTCATTTGCATGCTGAGTGTACTTTCCCCGCTCCATTGGTTCCAGCAAACACAGTCATGACTGGTCTGATTTCACTCATGATACTCAAACTCCTGGCGTTTCCCAGCAGCATCATATATGATTTCAAATTTATTGCCTTTGGCATCCTCACGAACGCGTTTGTTATTCTTTATATAATAAATAGAAGCACCTGATTCTTTGGCTTGTTTCCGTGCGTATTGATTAGCTTTTTTTAAAATTTCTTGGAGCTGTTCACGATTTTCAAACATCTTGAGTCCCCCAATCTAAATTTATGTTTATTATATCATAAAATAAAAAGCCACCATCCAGATCACTGGGTGGTGGCTTTTGCTTACTCTAATGGAGGCGAGGGGAGTCGAACCCCTGTCCGAA
>NZ_PEII01000004.1:0-559949 GCF_002750415.1 Paenibacillus sp. LK1 | reverse complement strand
GAGCTATGACTTTTTGAGGATTCCTCATCAGGATTGTATATCCCTGAGGTGGTGAAGATAATGACCCGTAGGGGATTCGAACCCCTGTTACCTCCGTGAAAGGGAGGTGTCTTAACCCCTTGACCAACGGGCCTTGTAAACAAGTTGTCTTTCTTGGCGACAAGAATGAGTATATCATAGGCCAACTTAAATGTGCAACACTTTTTTTCAAACTTTTTTTATGCACTCCTTTTCACCCTTTTCCATGAGGTCAAGAGCATGTTCACGCCTGGAATGTCTTTCACAAATTTATCACCGTAATCATCGCAATTTGTAAAATTAGTATCAAAAAACTTAAATACACTTACATTCACTTATAATATTGCAAATATCATTATTAGTACTTATAATTAACCTATCAGTAATATACACGGTCAGCTACGTATAAGGAGGCGGCACGTTTGTTTCAGGAAGAACGAATGCAGCTGATTATTGAACATTTGCGTAAACACAATCGCATCTCGGCTGATGATATTGTATCCCTCTTTGACGTTTCCCGGGACACAGCACGAAGGGATCTGATCAAACTCGAAGAACAGGATGCCATTATCCGAACGCGCGGCGGTGCAATTCTCCCCGTTCCACCAGATGAGCGCCGATCTTATAAAGATCGTTTGCTCCACATTTCCGACGAAAAAAGAGCTATTGGCAAGCTAGCGGCTGCTATCGTCCGCCAAGGTGAACACATTATTCTGGATTCTTCCACTACCGTGCAAACTTGTGCCGAAAATCTAAATGGCAAGTCCTGTACTGTCATCACCAATTCCATTTATTCAGCTGATCTTCTCTCCAATCATACTGCTGTCGAGATTCGTTTGCTGGGCGGCACAGTCGATAAGGAGCAACGTTATGTCTATGGTACTTCAGTGATTGAAACTCTTTCCCATTATTATGTAGACAAAGCCTTTATCGGCATTGGCGGAATTACGATGGACGGCTTCAGTGCCTCTGAAGAAGAAGGAAAGATCAAGCACAAAATGATGCAGGCTGCAAAACAGGTTATTGTACTCGCTGACCATTCCAAATTTGATAAGCGATATGGTTATCGTTTTGCGGACTGGTCACTCGTTGACATGTTAATTACAGACCAATGGCCTTCCCAAGATTGGCGAACTTTTCTAGCCGAACAACAAGTCGAGATTCTCATTCCTGAACCTACAATTGAAAAGGAGTTGTAACATATGAAATTATTTGCTACCGATTTAGATGGAACCTTGTTGAACAGAGACAGTCAGATCAGCCCGGAAAACGCAGCTGCAATTCATAAGGCTCAACAAGAAGGATTAAAGATTACGATTGCTACAGGACGGGTCTATTCCGACGTATTAACGATAAGCAGTGAAGGCGGAATTAACACGCCAGTTATCGGCTCCAACGGAGCTACCATCCATGATGCCAACGGTGAACGCCTATTCCATCTTCCACTCGAGCGTGAAACGGCCGCGTCCGTCATGCAGTGGCTGGAGGATCATCATTGCTACTACGAAGCCTCCACACAACAGGGTATTTACGCACCTATAAGCAGCCATGAGGCGATGCTCGCTGAGATGGATCGCATTCTGGGTTCCAGTCCTGGGGAAGATATTGAACGCCTTATTCGAGCTGTTAAGAAGCACTATGCCAAGAAAGACTATCACCGCGTAGACTCCCATAAGGAAATCCCTTCCGAAGCTTACATTTACAATATTATGGCCTTTTCATTGGATCCGGCTCAATTGCAGCAGGGACGCGAATACTTTGCTTCTCGCTCCGATGTAGCCATGGTGGTATCCGCTGAACACAACTTCGAAATGCAGCATCCTGATGTATCCAAAGGTAACGCCTTAAGCAAACTGGCAGCTCATCTGAACATCTCCATGGAAGATACAGCAGCCATTGGTGATAACTTCAACGATGTATCCATGCTGAAAATGGCAGGACTCGGTATTGCCATGGGCAATGCTGAACCAGAGATTAAGGCGATTGCCAAGGCTATCTCTTTGACCAATGTGGAGCATGGTGTCGCACATGCCATTCAGTCTATTCTTGAAGGCAAGCCGGTCTCCCAGCCAGAGACTGTCATTGAAAGCGGTCAGTAATCTATTTTCTTGATGGTTCGGCCTAGATACCTAGCAATAACCAAGACTTACCTCATATCAACCGAGCGAACGTAAGGCACATCCTGCAATAAAATAATTAATTGCTCGGCCCGATATGATCCAGGCAGTTGCAGAGTGAATTCAAGTACAGTCTCCTCCCCGGAGTCTGTGCTTATTTGCTGTTCTGTTTTGAATCCAACCACCGAAATTTTCTCCTGTCCCAGCAGAGCCAAAACGTTTTTGAGGGTGTCTCCTTCCTTTAGCAGACGAATGGTCAGCGTCTCTGTTCTCGCGGACACCAACCAGCGTGTCGGCCGATGCAGAAGCATCTGTGCCACTACAATAAGCAGCGTTACCCCCGCCCCTGTCCAATACAATCCTGAACCCACAGCCAGTCCCATCCCTGCGGTCGCCCAAATTCCCGCCGCTGTCGTCAATCCCCGAACCGTGTGGCGCTGTGTGAAGATCATCCCGGCCCCAATGAAGCCAACCCCACTGACCACCTGTGCGGCAATCCTGGATGGGTCAAGCGAGAGATTCGCCCAGCCTGCCTGATCCTGAAAGCCATACTTGGAAACAATCATCATCAATGCTGCACCCACCGCAACAACAAAGTGTGTACGTATCCCCGCTTCCTTCATTCGGTTCTTGCGCTCATATCCGATCAACACGCCGCATATGCCAGCTATGAGTACACGCATTAAGTATTCCATTTCCATGTTCATCACCTCTGTTATGTATATGCTTACATGTATCTTTCTTTACTATTTACCCAATCCCTGCCTAATAAAATAACCTAATTCTTTGATTACTCGCATGACACCTTAATGAAGCCTCAATATAGATAGAAAGAAGCGGCACCCCAACCGGCACCACTTCATATATTCTGGATTACTTATTCGTTTCTATGCTATACAGACCATTTACATCACTTCTCTGCCCGAAAACTCTCCCCATGCCTTTCTCCAAGTCCATAATAATGTCGGAAATTATAAATTAAAGGATTCCACTTCTCCGGGTTAATCTTGTTCAAACCTGATATCAGGCGGGTATGTACATGTACCTTCAACGCCTTTACTTCCACAATTGCCATGAAAGGTGTATGTTCGGGGATACGAATGTGTTGCACCGCTGCTTCAATCTGGAGCGGACACTCTGCTATTTTATCCGGCTCAACTTGAATTGAACCTTGGGGTGTCAGTCCAGAGAGGGCAAATTTATCATCGCAAAACTCAAATCCCATCATCCTTTTCTCCTCTGGAACGGGATATATTCCGGTATAACGCCCGAGTCCCTCAACCTGCTCCCACAAGGATGCATCCGGCAGATTAATCACACATTCGGGATGGCGGCTCAGATTCTCAAAGGCTTTGCCCTGAATACCAACTCCAAGTACCAGGCAGTCACCAAGTGCCCAGGATGATGAAAGCGGCGACAGGTTTGTCGTTCCATCTTCATTTAACGTACTCAGCAGCAATACAGGTGTGCCATAGTACAAAATACTTGGATTTATCACCTCGTGCTGTATCAGCTCTCTGTTCAAGTCCCGATGCTTCACCGGTTCAAACTCTTTTTGCGTTCTATCATTGGTATACAATGCTTCTTCCTCCATTCTTCAACCCGTCCCTTCCATCTCTTGGGTTCTAATTCATGCATGATTAATTGTAATACACCAATAGTTAAGGTATCATCGAAGTATGAATACATATCCGAATATTTCTGTAATTGCATCGTTAATTGCTGATCCCAGTCGTGCTATTTTTTTGGAAGCTTTGTTGGATGGTCGTGCACTTCCTGCCGGCGAACTTGCATACATGGCGGGTGTTACCCCTCAAACTGCAAGCAGTCATCTCGCCAAGCTGGTCGAAGGCGGGCTGCTCGTCGTTGAACAGCAAGGACGACATCGATACTATCGTCTCGCAGGAAAAGAGGTTGCTTTTCTGATTGAGACGATGGGTAGTATCGCCGCACCAGTACAAGTGAGATCTCTCAAACAGTCTAACCAGCTTCAACATCTAAGCTTTGCTCGAACCTGTTATGGGCATCTGGCCGGAAAATTAGGGATAGCGTTGTGTGAAGCGTTATTGCGGGAAGGTTATCTCGAAGAACCTGAGGATGAGCAGGCCAAGGATTACCACATTACAGAGAAAGGGATTGAATGGTTCACTTCTTTTGGCATTTTGCTTGAAGGAAAAGCAGGATCACGCCGCGCTGTGGCTCGCAAATGTCTGGACTGGAGTGAGCGTCGTCATCATATTTCCGGTGTACTGGGAGACGAACTGGGACGCCGCTTGTCTGAGCTGGACTGGACCCGCCAGAAGGCAAGCAGCCGTTCGGTGGAAGTCACGGAAGCTGGCAAGAAGGGTTTGTACGAGGTATTGGGTATTTCATTATAGCGTGGCAACCAGGCATTCTTTCTTGTACATTGTCAAAATGACGATACATCAAAAATCCCCCTCCTCAGTATCCGTTAAGGTTACTGAGGAGGGGGATTATGTTTGGTTTATTCAGAACGGAGAGAGAGGCATACTCTCACTTCATTCGAGACTGCGATGTATTGCTTACGAAGCGTATACTTCGACGAACCTCTAGGGTTCTCATCCCTTGTACAGAGAAGTAAATCAGAANNNAGGTTACTGAGGAGGGGGATTATGTTTGGTTTATTCAGAACGGAGAGAGAGGCATACTCTCACTTCATTCGAGACTGCGATGTATTGCTTACGAAGCGTATACTTCGACGAACCTCTAGGGTTCTCATCCCTTGTACAGAGAAGTAAATCAGAACGGAGAGAGAGGGATTCGAACCCTCGCACCGCTTACGCAGTCTAACCCCTTAGCAGAGGGTCCCCTTATAGCCACTTGGGTATCTCTCCAAATAGACAATCATGAACAATGCTTACAAGGATTGCTCCNACGGAGAGAGAGGGATTCGAACCCTCGCACCGCTTACGCAGTCTAACCCCTTAGCAGAGGGTCCCCTTATAGCCACTTGGGTATCTCTCCAAGAATGGCTCCCCGAACAGGGCTCGAACCTGTGACAACTCGATTAACAGTCGAGTGCTCTACCAACTGAGCTATCAGGGAATAATAATCTTGAATAACCTAAATTTATCATGATTAATATTCCAAGTCAACATGCCTCCGGTGACTTTCTTTATAAGCTTCAGATACTCCCATAAATGCTCGCCAGGGAGCGTATTGCATATAGTCTTGAGGGTCTTGTGCTAAGAAGTGTTGTTTCCAATAAACGTTAACCTCAGATGGTATGAATCCCCAACTTACCCGCACATCGACCACAGCGATACCTCTTCGGATCAACTTTGCGTTTACGCAAATATTCCGTGCCGCAGCTCTTGCACACCAGCTTATAGCGATACGGTAATGGTTTTCTGCCCTTTCCATCCGGAAGGGACTGACAGAACCGCGAACCGCCCACCTTCTGCAATAAGGCCTTGAATTCAGGATCACGGTGTTGGTAGCCGCGTCCACGAATGTGCAGATGGTAGTGACACAGTTCATGCTTGATGATTTTCTCAACCTCTTCCCGCCCATAGGCTTCGAGCTGATGAGGATTAATCTCTATCCGGTGACTCTTGAGCATATAGCGTCCACCTGTAGTGGTCAAGCGACGATTAAACAGCGCCTCATGAGTGAACGGAACCCCGAAATGATCCAGTGACACCTGCTCAATCCATTGCTGCAATTCCTCATTTTCCATCGGCTTGTCCTCCTTTCACATTCCTTGGGCCATTTGTTTTTCCGCCATAATACTTGAATTTTAACCGTTTCGTAGGCTACACTGTCAAGTAGAATGTATGAGGGGAGATTATTACTCGTTATGCCTACAATGCGCTACGTCATCCTGCAGCAGGAACAGCAATTGCAGTTTGTGGAAATGCCTGCCGATTACGCTTATCAACTCAGTGCGCTCAACCTGCGCCTGCACAAAGAAATTGACAAACTTACCGCAGCAGATGTACCTGTTCTACCTTGGGCAATCGCCGAATGTGACAATCTTGATCTTCTGGACGAGCAACTCTCCATCATCGGAGGCCTTGATTATATCAATGCGCTTGAACAAAGCTTTGCAGAACTAAGAGAGAGCGAATATCCTTTGATTTCCCTGCTCACTGAGATCCGTGCCCTTCAGGCTCAATTAGAGCAATGGTATGAAGAAGAGATGGAATCACTCTGATTTACTTATGGACTTATTATTAATGCAGGATGGAACCAAAAGCGCATCTCCTAAAAGCGGGGGTTGCGTTTTTTCATTTTTTCACCCCTACAATCATGGGCTCTGTCCTTTAACCCATATCCTTATACATATTGAATTTTCCGAGTTCATCACGGGTTAATTCGCACAGTCCAGGCTATTGCCACATATGCTAACGTACAGATGAATTATGCAAGAGGAGGAGATACCCTTGCCTCAATGGCTTTGCAATCAACTGATGCGTGCATTTCACAAAAAGGACAGCAGACAGATCAAGCTGCTGAACGAATGCTGGTTCTTTTACCGAAACAAACCGACAAGTGGCAGCCCGCGCAGCGCGGACAGCGAACTCTAAGAATCCGACGCCACTCTCTCCGTCCACTTCAAGCTCTCACTTCTTTCATAAAATCCCTTCGAAGAATACAGTACGGGCAACAGTACTATTATAACTGACAACAAACAGCCTTCCCATTACAGGGAAGGCTGTTCTCCGATCATTGTGCCTGGATTAGGAAGACTGCTTAGAAGAAGCAGGTTTCTTCATCGTGAGGCCGACACGGCCTTTTTTGGTATCCACGTTCATCACCCAAACCGTTACATTATCTCCGACAGATACAACATCCATCGGATGTTTGACATAACCGTTACTCAGCTGTGAGATGTGGACAAGTCCGTCACTCTTGATGCCGATATCAACAAAGGCACCAAAGTCGATTACGTTACGAACCGTACCTTGCAGCTCCATGCCTTCCACCAAATCCTCAATTTTGAGCACATCTGTGCGGAAGATCGGTAGCGGCATTTCCTCACGCGGGTCACGGCCCGGACGCTGCAAGCTGTCCAGAATATCACGCAGTGTAGGCACACCCACATCCAGTTTCACAGCCAGCTGTTCCGGTTGTTGCTCAGACAGGAGAACAGACAGTTCCTTGCTGCCAAGCTTGTCCAGCGCAACCTGAAGTTCCTTAAAGAGCTGGTCTACGACCTTATACGATTCAGGGTGAATCGGTGTGCGATCCAGCGGGTTCTCGCCTTCACCAATCCGCATAAAGCCTACGCATTGCTCATAGGTTTTAGCACCCAGACGCGGCACTTTTTGCAACTGGCGACGATTCGTGAACCGGCCGTTCTCTTCACGGTACTTCACAATATTTTTGGCAATGGTGGCATTCACACCTGCAACATAGGACAGCAGTGAAGGCGAAGCCGTATTCACATCCACGCCCACATGGTTAACTGCGGATTCCACAACAGCCTTCAAGCTTTCTTCTAATATTTTTTGAGATACGTCATGTTGGTATTGGCCTACACCAATGGCTTTTGGATCAATCTTAACCAGCTCAGCCAGCGGGTCTTGCACCCGGCGGGCAATCGAAGCAGCACTCCGTTCAGCAACGTCAAGATCCGGAAATTCTTCCTGGGCCAGCTTGGATGCAGAATATACACTCGCTCCAGCTTCATTGACGATCAGATACACGAGACTTTCGTCCCCGTTCTCCTGAATAATCTCGGCAACAAACTGTTCTGTTTCACGGGATCCGGTACCATTACCGATGACAATCAACCCGATATCATATTGCTTGATCATCCGATGGAAAACCTCGGCAGCTTCACGCTTCTTGTTGTGCGGTGGCGTTGGGTACGTAACAGCCACTTCCAGCAGCTTGCCCGTATCATCAACGACAGCCAGTTTACAACCCGTACGGTAGGCAGGATCGACACCAAGCACACGTTTGCCATGAATCGGCGGCTGAAGCAGCAGATTACGAAGATTAGCCGAGAATACGGATATTGCTTGGTTTTCACCTTTTTCCGTCAGCTCTGCACGAACCTCACGCTCAATCGAAGGGGCAATCAAACGTTTATAAGCATCTTCAATCATATCACGCAAAACGTCCTGTACCGCAGACGCACCCTTAATGATTTGTCCTTCCATGTGGCGGTGAGCTGGTTCAGGCTGCACGTCCAGACCTACCTTCAAAATGTTTTCACGTTCACCGCGGTTAATTGCGAGAATACGGTGAGGAGGCATTTTTTTGGCTAATTCACGATAATCATAGTAGTTCTCATATACAGACTCCTGCTCAGCATCCTTCGCTTCCGAAGTCAGCATGCCATGATCGAGCGTATAACGACGAATCCATGCACGAATAGCAGCATCATCTGCAATATTCTCAGCCAGAATATCTTTGGCTCCCTGAAGTGCGACCTCTGCATCTTCTACCCCAAGTTCAGCATTGATATAACGCGCAGCTTCCTCCAGGACATTGCCTTGCTTCGGTTGACCCCAGATCCAGACAGCGAGTGGTTCAAGACCTTTTTCCTTCGCTACACTGGCACGGGTTTTCCGCTTCTGACGAAACGGACGGTACAAGTCCTCTACTTCCTGCAGCTTAACTGCCTGAGTGATAGACTGTTTCAGTTCTCCGGTCAGCTTGCCTTGTTCCTCTATAATACGGATGACTTCCACTTTGCGGTCTTCCAGATTGCGCAAGTAAACGATGCGCTCTTCAATGAGCCGCAGCTGGTTCTCATCCAGCTCTCCAGTCATTTCTTTACGGTAGCGGGCGATAAATGGAATCGTATTGCCTTCGTCCAGAAGCTCCGACGTGGTGCGGACCTGCTTCAAGGACAGTGACAGTTCCTTGGCTACCTGTTTGATGATTCGTTCATGGCGTTCTGCCTTTATTGTTTCTTCATTGGGTTCCAGAACCGTTTCCTGTTCAGACAAATAAATCCCTCTTTCCTTCCTGAATCGTTCAGTTGAAGCTTGTTCAGGGCAGCTTTGCTGCTGTAATCACAGTATCGAACCTGCATTCAAGCAGATTCCTCTCCCCTATATTATCACAAAATCCCGTTCAGATTTCCAGCATTCGTCCAGGTTACAAGTTCTTACAATTGAGATTACGTATCAAACCTTCGTCTCAGCCATTAGAAAAAACCGAAAAACGTCTCCCCGACGTCTTCCGGTCTCTCCTGACAAACACTGCCATCACGCCAGTTTATTATACCCGTTCGAAGCGGAACATTTCACTCAGATAGTCTCCCGATGCACGGCCTACGGAGATCCCACCATACATCAGTGCATCCCCGGTAAACGTCTCGGAACCACCTTTCAGGCGGTAATCCGCATCAGGGTCGAGGCCCTTCAGCTTCAGACGTTGGAGCGGTGCATTCGGTTCAGACAGCACACGGAAGTAGAATACAACGGCTTCGCTGCCATCTGGTGCAATAAACATCCAGGCCGTTTCATTTCCCTCAAACGGACTTAGCAAGCGACGGAACGTTCCGTATTGAATGGTTCCCCGAATTTCTTTGTACAGCTCAACCTGCGCCTTTACAATGGCATTCTCTTCCTCTGAGAAACGAGTCAAATCCAGCTCGTATCCAAAGTTACCAGACATCGCGACATGTCCACGAATCTCTAGAGAAGTAATTCGGTTGACCTGATGATTAGGTACAGCTGAGATATGTGACCCCATTGAACTTACCGGATATACCAGGCTTGTACCATACTGAATACGCAAACGGGATATCGCGTCCGTGTTATCGCTGGTCCACGTTTGCGGCATGTAGTACAGCATACCTGGATCAAAACGGCCGCCACCACCTGAACAGCTCTCGAACAGGATATTCGGGAACGACGAAGTAATCCGTTCCATGACTTCGTACAATCCAAGCATATAACGATGTGCTGTCTCGCGCTGTCTGTCTGCTGGCAGCAATGCAGAACCTATTTCCGTCATATTCCGGTTCATGTCCCATTTCACATAAGTGATCGGCGCGGATCCAAGCACATCGCTTAGCATGCGTACAATCTCATCACGCACATCCTGACGGGAGAAATCGAGTACCAATTGTTGGCGCCCTTCCGTCCGGCGGCGATCCGGCACATGCAGACACCAGTCCGGATGAGCACGGTACAATTCGCTGTCTGGCGAAATCATCTCAGGCTCAAACCATAATCCGAACTGCATGTCCAGACTGGTTACCCGGTTGGCCAAATCATCCAGGCCTTGTGGCAGTTTATTCTTGTCCACAATCCAGTCACCGAGTGAGGAGTTATCGCTGTCCCGATGTCCGAACCATCCATCATCCAGTACGAACAGTTCAATACCAAGCTTCTTCCCTGCTTGGGCGATCTGCTCAATCTTATCTGCGTTGAAGCCGAAATAGGTCGCTTCCCAGTTGTTAACCAGAACCGGGCGCTCTGCATTGCGGAATTGTCCGCGTGCCAGTCGCTCCCGGTACAATTCATGATACGACTGGGACATACCATCGAGACCTGCGTCCGAATAGACCATAACCGTCTCAGGTGTCTGGAATGACTCCTGCGAATCCAGCTTCCAACTGAACTCAAACGGATTGATTCCCAATGTTACACGAGTGGTATGGAACTGGTCCACTTCTGCTTGTGCAGTGAAGCTGCCGCTATATACAAGACTGAACCCGTAGACTTCACCCTGATCTTCGTCTGTACCTGGTGTCATCAGTGCAATGAACGGGTTCTGCTGGTGACTGCTTGAGCCGCGGCGGCTCTCGATGCCTTGCAAGCCAGAAGCAAGCGGTCTGCGAACGATGTCCCGTTCACGCGTCCATGCTCCTGACAGTTGCAGCAATTCGTAATCAGCATGCGGGAAATCAACGGAGGAGCTGAGCGCACGGGCAATATTCACCGAGGTAGCGCTCTCATTAATGATGCGCATGGAACGCGTAATCGCATTAAATGCCGTAAAGGCAGTGTAGCTAAGTTCAATCTTGATCCCTGCAACACGATCTTCCAGTTCAATGATGAGTGTCTCAGCTTCATCGTCAGATTCAACATAAGTCGCAGGTAGTCCGGTAAGCGCTGCCTTTCCTTTAATCAATCGATGGCCTGTATACGTGAACTCCGAAACGGTTGAACCATTCTCAAGCTCCAATTGGATTGCCGGATTACGGAAATCACTTGTACCATACACCGGCAGTTCTACTGCCAACGTGTCGAAAGAGATCGTCCGATCTTCCGGCACCGGATTCGGGCTGAACGAAGCACGCTCTGTACGCACATGAAGCCAGCTCAGATCGGTATCACGCAGTTTTTTGCCATAATATAAATGTACCAAATATCCCGAAGGCAGGACCTGAAATACATAGCTTGCCTTTTGAGTCTGTAGATGAAATTGAAGCTTCTCCTGATCAATATAAATGCTCATATGTCTCCTCCACCTCTATATATGTCGATTACGTAAACGGTTTCTCAGGTATCATTATAACGAAAAGCTTCAAAATGTTCTACGCTTTCATGAAGCTTTAATCAAAAGAGCGTACCCCGGCCGTTAGGCTGTTGTACGCTCTTCTGATTGCTGTCTGAAATTGTGTGTTCCTGTAAGGAACATCCATTGTCTACGGATGGCACGGCAGAACAAAGAAACAACTGCCTGCTGCCTTAAAAATCGATTAAACCTAGGCTGATCTGTAAGGCTTCGTTGACCAGTTTCATGGTCTCCTCGTCCAGATGGGTAATCTTGTCGGTCAGCCTCTGCTTATCAATCGTCCGTATTTGTTCGAGCAAAATAACCGAGTCCCGGTCAAAGCCGTGTGCCGCCGCATCAATCTCCACATGCGTCGGCAGCTTTGCCTTTTGGATCTGGGCGGTGATCGCCGCCACAATACAAGTAGGACTAAACCGGTTGCCGATGTCATTCTGGATGACCAGAACCGGCCTGACTCCACCTTGCTCGGAACCGACAACGGGAGAAAGATCCGCAAAAAAAACGTCACCGCGTTTTACGATCAATGTCTACACCCCGCTAACTAAGCGGTCCAGAGTGCTGTCCGCATCTTCCTCCGCGTGAAAGGCCTCGGATGCCATGGTGAGGTTAATCTTCGCCATCTCCATGTACCCTCGCTGCATCGATTCACGGATGTAACGTTTCTTACGCTCCGTCAAATACAGCTTCATGGCCTGCCTAATCAATTCGCTGCGGTTGGAATTCTCCAGCGCTACGATGCCATCCACTTCTTGCAAAAGATAATCAGGCAAACTGATCATGATCCGCTTGGTGTTCTGCAAGTTGGCCACCTTTCTTCCACCCCCACAAACCTTTCGCCATTGTGAACCAGTATTACGTTTTTCCAGAACTTTTATACAAAGGAATATATATGCCCCGAGTATATCAAGTATGCTGTACTCCATTATAAACACGGGGAACAATATTCGTACAGACCAAACATCTCTTTTCAGGATTTTTCATCCCAGTCATCATTCATAATTCGAGATGCTCCGACAGTTTTCCTTCTGTTCTGAAAAAAAGTTTATTGGAAATAGCGTCCAGTCGAGCTATCAGGATGTCAAAAGAGGGTTGATTCTGGCGACTACTGCTCCATTACGGGTATAAACCCGCGGGATTCGGTGCGCCATCATGCAGACCACTTCGTAGGGAATCGTACCGAGCTGAGATGCCACCTCGTCTGCAGTTATGACTGCACCCGATTGGTGACCGATGAGAACAACCTCTTCGCCGGCTTGAATTTCTTCTGCTTCTGCTGCAAAAGATTGTAGCGACACCATACACTGATCCATGCAGATCGTACCGACGACGGGAACGCGGCGGCCGCGCACAAGTACTTGTGCTTTACCTGACAGCATTCTTGAAAATCCGTCTGCATAGCCGATAGGCAGGGTCGCTATTCGTTCGTTCCCTTGTGTTACATAACGGGTTCCGTAGCTGACACCCCAGTGAGGTGGCAGCGTTTTAACCAGAACCGCCTTCGTCTTCAGTGTCAATACCGGGGACAGCTTCACTACCTGATGATTCACCTCTCCCGAAGGATACAATCCGTACAGACTAATGCCCACACGTACCATATTGTAGGACAACTCCGGCGTATCAATGGTAGCGGCGCTGTTCGCCGTATGTATAATCGGGATGACACATCCCTGATCCCGCAGCGCATCAACCACGCCTTGGAACCGTCGATACTGCTCCAGTGTATAGGTCTTGTCTTTTTCATCCGCCTTGGCAAAATGGGTAAACATGCCTTCAAGCATAACCTGCTTCAGATGGGCTACTTCCTGAATGAATGCAAGCGCCTCATCGCCAGGCAACAGCCCAAGTCTGCCCATGCCGCTGTCGATTTTGATGTGAACCTTGAGCTTACGAGAGGATGTGCCCGTCTCCAGATGTCGAATGGCTTCGAGTACTTCCTTACTGAACAGCGTAATGGTTACATCATGTTTCCAGGCTTCAGCGATGCCTTCTGGCGGCGTGTAGCCCAATACCAGAATCGGAAGGGTAATCCCGTGTTGTCGCAATTCAAGCGCTTCGTCAAGAAAAGCTACACTTAAGTAATCCACGCCAACTCGTTCCAGTTCTCTGGCCATCTCCACTGCTCCATGTCCATAGGCGTTTGCCTTCACACAAGCGAGCAGTTTCTTGCCTTGCGGCAATGTTTCACGGAAAGCGTCCACGTTGTTGCACAAATGATCCAAATTGATTTCCGCTTGGGTCGGCCGATATTGTTCTTGCACGTTAAGTCACCTTCTCTAATCATCTTAATCCGGCTCACGTCAGACTCCATCGTAATGCTCAAGCATGTGACTGTCAAATGAACGGAAGATCTGCAGTCCAAAACACATACAGGAGCACTATCTGAAGTCGGGAGCAAAATCGGAATAAGACCCATAAGCCAGACCATGAATGAGATATTCATCTCTCCATAACGTAACTTATCTGCTTATATCGTATTATTTACCCGGTTCCTCCCGCGTAGAAGCGTGTTTTGCATTATTGAGTGCACCGGACCTAATCCTTGCTTATCTTACGCAGGGTCATGGGCTGTTGATACACACAGGCTCAACCGAAATCAAATCCTGTGAATCACGGCTATAAAACAGGAAAGATGACCTCTATATGCAGCAAAGCACCGGAGAATATCTCCGATGCTTCTTAGCATTCCTTATGTTAGGACGACTATACTTTGCAAATCATTTCCCTGACTCTTCCTGCATTGAGGTTGCAATCTGCATCATCTCATTAACAGGCAAGTCAGCACTGGTAATTCGGTATTCCACCCCGTCAGTCATCCAAGTAAGAGTCTGCAACGCATCTCCGCTCAGCATACCAAGTGTGAATCCAAGGTCAACTACACTGGACGGTGCAAGCGATACAGCTCTGTCCTGAGGCCGCGCCTCAAAGATCGTGTAATTATATGTTCCTTCGTAGCGAAGCATAACCGAATAGTCTCCTGATCCTTCCACGATCTGATCGTCTTTCAGCTTAACCCCTTCCGGAGCATATGTCGGCTGAATAACTCCGAAGCTATCCGAACCTTCCGGCTCGGCCGATGTAGGTTCTTCGGTTCCTTGCCCGCTGGCCGGATCTTCTGAACCTTGCTGCTCGGCGTTATCACTCACACCCGTCTGTCCGTCACTAACGGTTCCGCTCGGATTCGATGCAGAACCTTCCTCTGTTGCAGCTTGAGGATTGGTAGTCTCTTTACCATCCCCAGCAGGAGCCGCGCCTGAGTCAGTACCAGCCTTGCCACCATTTTCTGAAGCAGCAGTCATATTGCGCTGCATGTCAAACGCGTCTTTCTCAAATTCAGTACCAAATTTGAAGCTATCAAACTTCACATCGACCACCACATTGGCATTCGAGTCGGATACTTCTACCTGTTTTGGAGCGTAATCACTTTTGTTTAACCATATTTTCTGTCTGACCAATGCATGTGTATTGTAGTTGGCAGCTACATCGAATACATAGCTTTCCTTCTCATCGGCAAACTGGCGGGTCGAATCACCTGTTATGCTGCGGATCAGCGTCTCGTAGAGGTAAACCTGGCCTTGGTTATCCGGCCAGTTACTCTGGAAACGGAAGCTTTTGTTCTGACTCGGTGTCAGGACAAATACGCCCTCATCATTGCGCAGTACAATTTGTGTTACATCCTTTTTGGCATTCGTTAATGCGATACGATAATACGAAGGCTTTTGATGCCATACCTCGACCTTATACTGCTGCGGCGTATCTCCGGTATGCAGCGTCATAACGCCTGCCCCCTGATAACTTTCCATTTCTCCTACGACTTCGTTCAGATCTTTGACCACGGCTGCCGCATCCTTCTTCCCGCAGGCGGCAAGTAAGGTCGATAAGACCAATACCATGGCAAGCATCCATGATATTCGGCGCATGACATCATCCCCTTTAGCACATGTTTTCACTTCAGGATTGTGCGTACAGCAGAACCCCTACTTGATTAGTACATGTTATGAGGGACTTGTTCGATATATGCGGACTAGTTTGACAAGCATTGCATCATCCAATGCTGTAATACCCTATCTGGTAACAAAATCAGTCTCGGGTAGGATGTAAAATCCAACCAGATTCTTCATAGTAAATACAGATAACAACCCAACCCATGTAATTACATAACACTAATATGTAGCTAATTTGATGTACAACTCTATTTTAAATTGGAGGAAAATAATGAACACAACCTACCTTCACTCATTGCTGAATGGATTGGATGATTTTGTGGAAGAGCAGCTTAAACGTTGGAAAGGAGTAGGTGTGGCTGTAGCGGTTATCCACAAGGATGAAGTCATTTTGCAAAAAGGATACGGTTATCGCGATTTGGAGTCCAAGCTTGAAGTTACACCCCATACCCTATTCGCGATCGGTTCAAGTACCAAGGCCTTCACAGCATCAACCGCCGCCCTTCTCGTCGATCAGGACATTCTGAAGTGGGACACGCCTGTCAGAACGTATTTGAAAGACTTCAAAATGTTCGATCCGGTAGCTACAGAACGACTCACCATCCGAGATATGCTCTGTCATCGCTCCGGACTTCCAAGGCACGAGATGGTCTGGTACAACTCATCAAGGAGCAGAGAAGAACTTGTAAACGCGCTTCAGTATCTGGAGCCTAATGAAGACTTTCGGAACAAATGGCAATATCAGAATTTGATGTATATGGCTGCTGGTTATCTGGTAGGTCAACTCAAAGGAACTTCATGGGAGAATGTTGTCCAGGAGTCCCTGTTTAACCCACTTGGTATGAATTCAAGTGTCTTCTCTGTCGATGAGATGCAGAATCAATCTGACTTCGCCTTCCCTTATATGGATCAAAACGGTGAGAATACGCGGATACCTTTTCGGAAAATAGATGCCGTAGGGCCTGCTGGCTCCATTAACAGCAATCTGGTCGATATGATCGCCTGGGTGCAATTTCAATTGAATCAAGGGCAACAGAGTGGGAAACAGCTGATTTCCAAAGAACAGTTGGCTATTACACACAGCCCGCAAATGGCTAGTGATTCACCATTCCACTGCAAAGAGTTGCCTGTTAGCACGTATGGTCTGGGCTGGATGATTGATTCTTATCGCGGACACGCCATGATTCATCACGGTGGGGCAATTGATGGATTCGCTTCTCAGGTCGCCTTTTTACCGGAGGAACAGATCGGTGTTGTAGTCCTTTGCAATACCCATGGGAGTATTCTTCCCTACACGATTTCTTTTAACGTTATTGATCGTTTGCTTGAATTGGAACCTGTAGATTGGAGCGAGAGATTAGCCAAATTAATGACTGGAGAATCAACCGATTCCGAAGCAGCAACAAACACCATAGAAACACCAACTACTCCAGAAACCACTGTTGAGGAAAAACCAGTGGATACTCAGGTTTATCCCCATGATCGTCCTATCCATGCGTATGCGGGAAGTTATACCCATCCAGGTTACGGCGAAATCGTTATTCAACAGTCGAATGATGGGTTACAGGCCACATTGAATGCTATTGAAATGCCTATGGAATACACTGGAAAAGATACGTTTTCCGTAGAGCTTGTCCTGTTTGGCTTGAAAATCATTTTTACGTTTAAGACGGATGAAGAGGACACCATAAGCTCTCTCTCCATTCCGCTGCTGCTGGAACCTGGCACGAGTCCAATTGAATTTATAAAGACTCCTTCAGTATAAAAGTATCCTCCACCGGCCTATCCCATTGTAGTAACTACACTTTTTACCACAGTGGGATATACGCCGGATAACTCGCAGTATCTTCTTCTGTATTTGGACTTCTCTTCACCCACAATCGACGCAGATCAGGCATACCGTATGCTACGACACGATAATCCTGAAGCGAAACGTGGTGTGCATGTTCTTCCCTAAAGCTGTATGTAGGCAGGAGCAGCGCCTCTTGAATGAGTCGCTCCTCCAAACTCATAAGCGTACGAAATCGCTCAGCACTATCCTGAATCATAACGACGTGTCTGCATTCACGTTCCAGCTCGCTTTTTCGCTCGTCATCCAGTGCCATGAGGAACAGCGTATTATGGAACGTATACATCGTTAGTAGACTCAGCGTCACATGCTCATCGAACACTTCACCCGTATAAATCACATCATAAGAGGCGAATTCATCATGGTATACGGCATCTACCGGATTACCTGGCGTAACACTCACTTTCAGTCCAATAAGCGCACAACGCTGTGCGAACCAGGCCATGTCCGTCTCCATTTTCTCGCCTTCCTCTACCCACACATTCACGATCTGGCCTGCGTAACAGCTGCGTTGTAACAACTCTGAAGCTCTTACGAGAGAAGAGTCAGCTGAGAGGGCTGTTGTTTTCGATCCAATCCGTTCAAGCATCTGCTTTTCCTTGGACTTGTCCCGAACCAAGCTATATGCAGCCTGTACACCTGTGTGTGCCAATGCCCCCATCATCTCCTGTGGATCCATTAGTTGCTGAACAGCCTGACGAAAGTATAAATCCTGCTGTGGGCCTTCTTTTCGCATATTAAAAGTCATAAACACACCGCCCTGAACCTCATGTTGAATCAAGCGAGCCTGTCCGTCTGGAAACAAGTCATGTTTGATCGCCGACTCCACTCGACCCGTCTGGGGAAGCTGCCATATTTCAACCCGATCAATAAACGCCCGCCCCCTGAAATAGGAAGGAAACACCTCCAGCACAAGCAGCTTGGGATGATTACGTGTCAATCGGTAAGGCCCGGTACCAATCGGATACATCGGGTCAAACTCCACATCACGGGGCAAGATGGATGCATTCATACTGCTCATCAGATCCGGAAACATAAAGTTGGGAAACCGCAATACAAAACGCACCGTTAGCTCGTCGAACGTTTCTATGTGATGAATGGAACCAAACAGTGACTTGCAAGGGTTCACCTGATCGGAAATAATTCGTTCAAATGTATATCTTACGTCCTCTGCATCAAGCATCCTGCCATGGTGAAAGAGTATGCCTTTGTGCAAATAAAAGGTCCACTCTGTTCCCTCAGGGTTGCTCTCCCATGCAACGGCAAGACCCGGTTCACAGACTTGGCGTTCAGCGTTGTACTGCACCAAGCGATCAAATACCTGCGCAACAATTCCAACTTCTCCCCACATGTAAGCCCGGGTCGGGTCCAATGTCTCAAAAGCCGTCTCCTGAGGAATTCGCAGTGTATCAACTCTTCCCTGAGTGCCGTGATCGGAACGTAGACCGAACTGGCCTTGCAACCCTTGCATCAATATTTCTCGCATCGAGAACGGCATTGCCGAAGCCAGCGCATAGGCCTCTTCCAACCTGTTGCTTTGCAACAGGCGGTCGAATCGTTCCTGAACAGCCTGTAACAGAGGATGGCAAAAAACGAGCACTGATGTCTTCCCTCTGCCGCGCTGTGGGCTCCATCTGATCCAGCCATGATCCATAAATTTGTTCATAATCAGATTCATATTGCGCATCGTACAACATAAATGATTCGCCAGTTCACCAATCGTTGTATGTATTTCTTCCTCTTCGTCTACATTCGAAAAGGCCATGCGAAGCTGAATATAATGATCCATAACCTCCACAACTATCCCTGCCTTTCATTCCCCTACGTAAAATACGAAATTGACTCCTACGCTTCTACAGTTTTTCTTCAGATTTTCCTCCATTATACTCAGGTACATCGACAACACCAGCGGGAAGGAAGAGAACTGCACATGAAATATACTGATTTGCATCGCAACATCAAGATTCGTATCATTACTGATTTTTTTACGGATCTAACTCAGAAATCCATTATTCCTTTTATGGCGATTTATCTGAGTGTCCAGATTGGTGCAGGCTGGGCAGGTATGCTGTTAACCGTTAATATTGTGGCCTCCATGATCGTTGGCTTGGGCGCAGGATACTGGTCTGACCGAGTCGGACGCAAGAAACTGATGGTCATCGCCCAAATATTGCAGGTATTCGCCCTGTTCTGGCTGGCTGCCGCCAACTCCCCGTGGATGGACTCCGTTCCTTTAACTTGTGTCATGTTTCTGCTTAGCAGCATCAGTTCTGGCATTAATGGGCCCATTGCCAATGCCATGATTGTAGACGTGAGTAGTGAGCATGAACGTCAGTATGTGTATGGGCTGCAATATTGGACCACCAACGTTGCCATTACGATTGGAGCGCTCATGGGCGGGTTATTGTTCGAGTCCTTCCGCTTCATTTTGTTCAGTCTGGTATGCATGGAGAGCCTGATTACACTATTTATTCTGTTGTTATATATTCATGAAACAATGGATAATAGACACTCCAATCAGCTTGATGTCCCAATTAATAGGAATATACTGAAAACGTATGGCGGTGTATTTAGGGACAAACGATTTATGGTGTTTTTCACCGCAACAGTGCTGGCTGTCTCGTTGGAATTCCAAATGGATAAATACATCGCCGTTCGTCTGAAAAGTGAATTCAACGCCCAACTGTTCCATTGGGATATCTCAGGTCTGCAGATGTTCAGTCTGATCATGGCGATTAACACTGTACTCGTCGTAATCATGGCCATTCCTTTCTCCAAATGGCTGGGGCGGTTCCAGTCCAGATTTATTATGACTGTCGGCATGTGTATGTACACTACTGGATTTGGCGTGCTCGCATTCAGCAATTGGGCCTGGCTGCTTATCACATCCGCTGTACTGCTAACCATCGGTGAGCTCATGTATGCGCCTGTTCGTCATGTTATGCTTGCTGGCATGATTCCTGAATCTGACCGTGCTGCCTATATGGCTGCTGACGGCATGAGTTATAATGCAGCCGCTCTGCTGGGTAGTCTTGGGCTGACGATTGGGGCCTTCCTGCCTTCTTATGCAATGGCTGGTCTGTATATATTGATGGGCATCGGCGCTCTCGTATTTTTCCGGCAGTCGCTTCGCCCGTCAACGGGAAAAAGAGAACCACAACCATGCGCAGACGCCTCCTAAATATTCGGATCCTCTATTCTGTATTTTGCTCCTGATCGTTGTGAGTTCTATTGAGGAATGGATATCACAATCTACTATCTTGAAACCTATTAGGCCAGTAATCAGTAATAAACAGGAGAGTTCCTTTTACAAAATTTTCTTTTGAAGGAGTGTTTACATGCATTTATCCAATCGAAGCACCCGCTTCAGGCTCACCTCCATAACAGGGGCGTTCATGGCGTTGGTCCTGTCCCTCAGTCTATGGGCACCCGCCGTGCAGGCGAAGACCACACCTGCTGCGGTCAATGAAAAAGGAAAAGTGACAGCGCTGACAACAGAGTCTGCGACAGCCTTTCTGGATACATTTTTTGATTCCGCCGAAGCGAAAGCCCAATATGTTGGTGCTTCCGTAGTCGTTGTCAAAGATGGAAAAGTCGTGGCAGAGAAAGGGTATGGATATTCCGATCTGGAGAGCAAAGAGCCCGTTGATCCGAAAAATACCACTTTTCGGATCGCTTCGGTCTCCAAAACATTCACATCAGCCGCTGTCATGCAGCTCGTAGAGCAAGGTAAGGTGGATTTAAAGGCTGATTTCCAGACCTATGTGAAAGGACTGGAATTCGATAATCCTTTTGACAAACCTGTAACGGTGGAGAATCTGCTCACACACACCACCGGATTCGAGATTCGTGACCCGCAGCAGGAAGACATCCATGACGACTTTGACAAAAGTGTATCGATGGAGGATTATGCCAAGTTACATATGCCACCTGTCGTTAGAGAACCTGGTAGCGCCTACATGTACGACAACTTCTCCTTCCTGCTGCTTGGCATGATTGTGGAGAATGTGAGTGGCGAGCCGTTTGAATCGTATATGCAGCAGCATATCTTCAAACCTCTGGGTATGGATAACAGTAGTTTCTTGCTGAACGGCAAGTTCAAAAATCAACTTGCAACAGCCTATGATGCGGGCCATAATCCACTCGACCTGTACACCCTTTCCCCAACACCTATGCCTCAAGGCGGCATGCTCTCAACGGCAGAGGACATTGGGAATTTCATTATTGCTTTCCTGAATGATGGTGTGAAGGATAACGAACGTATTTGGAAAGAATCTACGGTAAAAAGCATGGAACAATACCGTTCTTCCATTCATCCGCTGCTCCCCAATACCACTTATGGATTTGAAGCTGCTTTTCAGCTTCCGGGTGCAGGCAGCAGTTCCAAAATTATCACCAAGGCTGGTGACCTAATCGGATTCAGCTCTTATCTCTTCCTTATTCCCGAGCAAAACACAGGTGTCTTCCTTACTTACAACCAAACGGGAGCACTTCGTAATCTCTTCTATCCTGCCTTTATCCAAACGTTCTTCCCGCAATATGCGGAGCCCATCAAGTTCAAGGACTATACACCTCAAACTGCGGATGAGCTGCAACGCTTCGCTGGGCTATACGCGGATCTGCGACTGAGCACCATTGTTAGTTCCCTGAAAGATGACGGTAAAGAACCTGGACAATTGAGCATTTCCGACGTCTTCCTTGGCCCACGTACCCTGATTCAGGTTGAAGATAATCTCTTCAAGGACGAATTAACAGGCCAGTTCACGGCGTTCAAGGAAAATGCTGATGGAACCATCTATATGAAAGAACCTTATCTCAACCCAATGGGTTATGAGAAAAAAGGGCAGAAACCCCAAGGCTTCCGGGATGTCCAGGCGAATAGTCCTTATGCTGAAGCCATCTATGGTTTGCAATCCCTTGGATACTATACCAATGATGCAAGTGAAGCTTTTCAACCCAAAAATGCCGTTACACGAGCTGAATTCATTGAGGATGTCCTTAAAATGAGCGGGCTGAAAGCCAGCAAAACGACGCCACCTGCGGATACCGACTGGGCAACTCACCCTGCTGCCGGTTACATTCAGCTAGGTTATGAATCCGGCATGATCGCGGGTGCCGATGAGAAACAGTTCAAACCAGATCAGGTCATCACACGTCAGGAAGCCATGGTGATGATCTGGAGAACTCTCCAGCTGCAATATCCAAATGAACTGTTCGAGGATGTGAAGCTGGCCGGGCAGACAGATGCCTGGGCTGTGCCTGCGATCCAGATGATGGTTAAGCTAGGCATCCACGGTCCTGAAGTGAAGGTGCTGGAGGATGGATCAGTCGATTTCCTTGCGCGCAAACCACTGATTCGCCAGGAAGAAGCAGCAATTATGTACCAGCTGTTTACACAGCCAACCGACAAGATCGTAGCTGAACTGATGACAAAGCAGCCGCAATCGGAAACTTCCTCAGATGAGGAACCTGCCGAAGATACAATCGCGCCTGCAACCGTAACTCCTGAATAACCGGAGCACCAACCTTATATTCACGGTATAAAAAACGATAAACAGGCTTGTTCAAAGGAGGATAACCCTCCTTCTGAACAAGCCTGTTTTGGCTAGCGTGGTGACCTTCTGGTGTACCATTTGATGGTGCGATGATACTTAAGAGGTCTTCTCAAGTTATGAATTAAATACCTCGCTCAACATGGAAGAGACATGTTGATTGCCATTCCGCTGGTCATATTTGTCTGCGGCCGCTTTGGCATATGCCGCAAAATAGTCGACCAGTTTACGCAAATCTCCTGGATCTCCTTCATAAGGGAATGAAGCGGGAAGCCGCAATCGGTATCCTGGAGATTCATCAGCCCAGCGGCGCAACAATTGTGCTGCTCTGGCATAGAACATCATTTTGGCAAACGGATCTTCATGGGCCATCGCAAGCACTATGTTTTCTTCCAGAACATCGATGCCCTTCGCCGGGTTCGTGCGTGCAAGATAATCCATCTGCTCAGCAAAGCTCTGCACAAAATCATTATGTCCTTTGATCATGCGATAGCCTTTCGCCTGATGTTTGTCAGCTTCATCAATCCTGCCAAGCCGGTATAGTGGCATCAAAATCTCTGATAAGGTCAGGTGCGGAATTTCGGCACAACTCATTCGCCCTTTCAAAATGGGCTTCGCCGCTTCCAATACCTTTTCATCATCACCTACCAATAACCAGTAACGCATGATCTCGTCCTGCTCACAGGCTTCACAATCACTCATAAAGTCACGATCCATACTTCTGAACTTCGTATAGCTGGTACCTGCCTCCTCCAGCTCGCCAAGATCCATAGATATGCGGAATCGATAATACCAATACGAACGTTCACTGTACCCAAATGATTTGAAGCGACGTCCAAAGTCCTCCAGCAGCTCCATCATTTTATCGCGAGACACTTCCGGGAAGCTGGATAGTTCACCCAAAATCCATTTATATGACCACATTAACGTTTCTTCGTCATATCTCTCTGGCTGTTGATCGAACTTCCCCAGTTGCCAGGAAAAAGCAATCAGTGCTTTCATCGGATAACCGCAAAATGTCGCGGTCTCCACAATCTCTGAACGTGCTTCGTATGCTTCCTCCTCCATGCCATTCACATCAGCGACTCTTGCCGCTTCCTCCAGCATGCCAAGCTTCGCTGTTCCATTAGGCAGGCCATAGGCCTCATCCATCAGATCCTCAAAATCCATTTCGGTCTTCATCAGGCATCCCCCTTACGATCTGTATTCGCACGCAAACCCCAATCAATAAAACGAACGATGCCCTGATTCAGCACCTCAAGCTCCTGCCGATTCATCGCATAATGCCCCATCATTAGTGCATTGACATACAACATCTCGATGGCAATCGGAGTCATTTGGACATCCGGTGAAGTCAGGACCCGCTGAATAATTGGATTGTTGATGTTCAGGTACAGGGTCGAATAACCTGCGGAACTAATGCCGGATGACAATGATCCAAGGACAGAAGAGAATAATTCTGTACTCTCCTCACTTGCTTTTTCCAATGCACGCAGCGTGGAAGACTCCTGCGAGAGTGTGAACAGCACCGGCAAATCAGCTGGCTTGAAGCCCTTGACCTCTGCACGGCAGCGGAAACGTTGCAAAGCAGAATCAGCAAGGCGCAAGGCATCATAATACTGATTCCGTTCAGCTGGTGGCACATCGGTGAAACTCATGGATACCTCATCCGGCTGCAACCGCTGCGTCTGTACATGCTGCACCACTTGTGGCAGCATTGCCATCAAATCGCTGTCGTAGATGTATCCACCGTTAATGACCAACATCGATTGGGCTGACGCGACATGATGAATTTGACGATACTCATCCACCGTGGTAGTGAAGTACAACGTCTCTCCCTCGCTCATCAACTCGCCCAGTTCCCGATGACCACGTGTACTTTCAAATGGAAGCCAGCGGTGAATCATCGCGTAGAACTCCTGATCCTGCACAGCCAGTGCTTTCATCGACAACGCATGCAGACGAATCAGCTTTTGCAGCCGTTCCGTCTGGCTCTCAGCCATGTCGGCCAACCCTTTACGAAGGGCATCGCCAAGTTCGGAGCGAACCTCTTCCAGCTTTTCATTTTCATAAAAATGTTCCCGTGAAGCCGTTGGTTGAAGCTCGTCTGTCCAGATTAGGCATTTCACGAAGAAGGCCCATTCCGGCAAAATATTCTCCGCCTTCTCCGAGATCAGCATTCGCTTCAGGTACACCCGGTGAGAACGCTTGGCATTCAGATTGACAGCATGGGGCAGTACAAAAGCTATACCTCCTGTACGGCCTGAAGCCGTCGTCAGTGGAATGAAATCCTGAAACTTCTCCCCAAGCAATCGTTCACCAAAAGCCAGCACTTCCGCTCTGCGTCCACGTGCAAGCTCAGGCTCCATCAACCAGATCGGTGACTCGCTATTGACGTTATGTTGAACACCGTCACTATGCAGAATGACTGGATAAGGCAGCAACGCTCCATAATAGAACAAGGCTTCTTTCACATATTCCGGTTCAAAATAATGTGCTGCGTCCGGTGTACAACGCAGATATACTTTCGTTCCCGGAGACAACTGCGTCTCCAATTGCCGAATCGTATACGTTCCATCGGGCTTACCCCGCCACTCCATCGAAGGTCCACCCTTCGCGGATTGCGTCAGCATGACGATTTCATGACTCACCATGAAACAGGACAATAATCCGATTCCGAATCGCCCGATAAACGAAGTCTCTCCATCCAGCAAGGCCTGCTGCCCACGCTTCGAGGATTGACCTATCATCGCGAGAAACTCATGGATATCGGCTTCCGTCAAGCCAATGCCGTTGTCCTCCACCATCATGGTCAACTGCTCGCCTGTTCCTGTCAGTTCCACACGTACTTCACCCTGGAATCCCGGTTCCGCTTCTGTTCGAGCTGTAATGGCATCAGTCGCATTTTGCATTAATTCACGTAAAAATACTTTCGGGCTGCTGTATAGATGGTTCGATAAAATCTGGATCATACCGCTCAGGTTCACCTGGAAGCGATACTCATTGGATGCTGTCATTCCGCTCACCTTCCTCTGGTCCAAACCCATCTGATGTTTCCTACTTGGAAGTGTTCATACGATGTGTTAGACGAAATAGTTATGTAATCACAAGAAATGAGGCGTTCCATTGGATGGATACGCCAAGTAACGACGTCAAACCGGCCTTGGCTAACCAAGACCGGCGTTAGATGAATATTCAGGCATTCATAATATGTAAGAGGCCTTAAGTCTAATTACCACGTTATGGATGGCAATGAAACGAGATATTGCATCCTTTTAACTAGAATACATGGTATAGACCACAGTGAAAACAAACCTTAGACCCGATTTCGCCGGACTTTAGGGTGGAGTTGCTGCTCACATTTGGGACTAAAGACGGAGAATCTTTATTTTCTGGCCCTCCATTTGAACGATATAGCTCATCTGGACGTATAATCTCCAAACTCAGATCGGATGGTGAATGTACATGATTGAAGTTCGCAACATTTCCAAACAATTTAAAGTGCATCAGGCACTGAACGATGTCAGCTTCACGGTTGAACAAGGCAGCGTTACCGGGCTGATTGGTCCCAACGGTTCGGGCAAAACCACCCTGATCCGCATCATGAACGGTGTTCTCGGCGCTTCGGATGGGCAAGTGAGCATTAACGGCCTTGATCCCTTCCGTGAGACGGAGAACGTACTCGCCTTCTGCGGCACATTAACCGAGCAGAGCGGATTGTATGAAAATATGAGCGGGCGTGACAACCTGATCTTTTTCGCTGAAGCTTTCGGTGTACAACGCGCCAAAGAACGGATTGACGAGCTCGTGGATCTGTTCGAATTGAAGGAATATCAACATCGAAAAGTAGGCACTTACAGCACAGGCATGAAAAAACGCGTAGGTCTAGCACGGGTGCTGCTGCACCGCCCCTCCATTCTCTTTCTGGATGAGCCAACCAATGGGCTTGACCCGGACGGCATTCAGATGGTGCTCCGAATCATCCGTCGGCTAAATCAGGAGGAACAGATGACGATTCTCGTATCGTCTCACGTATTATCCCAGCTATCGGCCGTGTGTGATCGATATATTTTTATGGAAAAGGGGCGCAAGGTTGAGGAAGGTACGGAGCAGGAGATCATCAACCGATACCTGACCTCGCCCCGGATTGAAGTTGAAGCGACCATGGCGAATGGCTGGCAAACGGTAGCAGGGTATACACCGGAGATGGTTTCCGCGAACAAAGCCGTTTTTCAGCTTCAAACTCGTGAAGATATTCCATTGCTGCTGCGACAATTGACAGAGCGTGGACAAGTCTATCAGGCCCGGATTACGGGCAGCGATCTGGAGAGTATTTATTTTGCCATCAGGGAGGCACACCATCATGAATAACAGACAAGCCATACGTGCACTTGTTCGTAAAGATATTCGAGCCATCACGGCCAGCGTGCAGCTCTGGCTGCCTATGTTGATCGTTCCGCTAGTTATCGGGATCATCATGCCTGGGATACTCATTTGGACAGCCTCAAGGTTGGAACTTGCTTCCCTCGGTAATATGAGCTTCCTGCTTGATACGCTGGATAGCCTAACCCATACCGGGCGGATTCCGCAGCTTGCTTCAATGCCTACGGATAACCACCGCATTGTCTATTACCTGGCCTTATACATGTTCGCGCCCCTGTTTCTCATCATTCCAGTGATGGCATCCAGCATTCTGACGGCCAACAGTTTTGCAGGCGAGAAGGAACGCAAGACCCTGGAAGGTCTTCTGTTCACTCCGATGAGTATGGATACGTTGTTTAAAGGCAAGGTGTTAGCTGCCCTTATTCCTTCTCTGTTATTATCCTGGATTACCTTCATTATCTACGGCATCATTGCCAATATCCTCATGTACCCCATGTTTGGAGCATGGATGTTTCCCAATCTGAACTGGATCATTCTCGTTCTGTGGGTTGTTCCGGCGTGCAGTCTTGTGGTCATTTTGTTAAATGTACTGATATCGGCGAAGGTACGCGGATTTCAGGAGGCCTATCAACTCGGTGGATTGGTCGTGATTCCATTGCTCGCGCTGATTGCCGGTCAGGCGAGCGGCATGTTGCTTATCAGTCCTCTCATGTTAATCTTGGTCGGAGCGGTACTTCTACTCATCAGTTTCATTTTGCTTCGTCTAGTTACTTTGTGGAACAGTCGCCAACAGCTGGCTGAAAGTCAGATATAGGCGGAATATGGCTGAGATATAACGGCAGAAGATCTGGTCTTCTGTCGTTTTTTATCATACTGAGATGTATAACATATTTTCCATAGTTTACCGATATAACTTAAGGTGTTATTGTGTTTATTACATACATAAAGAAGAAGGGTGACGATTGATTTATGAACAAATGGTCCACACGCTTGCAACGCACGGTTTGCACCTTGCTGCTGTTCACACTGATCGCGGCAGCAGTGCTTGGAGGCGGAGCCAATGCTCATGCAGCTTCCCTGAACCAAACTACGGTATATTATGATTCCGATGGTGTATTGTACAAAGTATCTGGTGACGGAAGCGGAACCACAGAGGTATTGCTTGATTTTGAAGGAGATGGTCTGTCTGCGGCGGGATCCTATCTCTATTACACCCGTTCCGAGTCTTCCACAACACTGCTTCGTGTTCCCAATGACGGTTCCAGCGATTCTGCTGAAACGTATGCGACAGATGTGTTGAGCTACTTTACGGATAATGGATTCATCTATTATATGGATTCCAAAGGAACGATCTATCGTGCAAATGGCAATAGCGAAGCTTCCGCTGCCACCAAAATTGCAGACAAAGCGGATACAGATTTTCCGCTGCTCGCCGTAACGAAAGGCCGTGTATATTATAACGGGCTCGTTAATGGAAACCCATGGATCGTTTCCAAAGCATCCAATGGTAGCGGAGCAGTGCAACGAATTGCTGCTGGTGCAGTAGAAAGTCGTTATTTTATGAACATGGCCAAAAACGAACTGCAACTGATGGTGAACACTGACCCATACGAGCAGTACTACTCAACCAACGCCATTATCATGTACAAGGTAAACTACAATACAGGCAAAGGTACAGCTGTTAATCCAAAAGCAAAGCTGGACGTGAACGCTGTTTATGCCGGCGGCTGGGGCAACAATCTGTATGTGTATAACAAAGGCATCAAGCTGGACAGTAACAAGGATTATGATTATTCAACAGGCAAAGCCTTTGCATTGACCACTTCTGGCAAGACTCTTCAGATTCATAGTAAGAGCATCCGGGAGGTAAGTCCGCTAGGTACAGATAAGGTTGTAGTTGTGGATGCAGACAAAAAGGCGTATGCCAAAACCATCGCCGGGAACAAGGTATCCAAATCTGCCAACCTGAATCTGAACAGTGTTACTTTCGTAACTGCTCAGCTGACCAACGGAACACCAACTATTGCATATCTATCCGGTACAAATGGTCTTTATTCCGTGAGCACAGCCCTCAAAGTAACCAAGCTTGCTGGAGAGGAATGGGCTACGTTCCAGCTTCATGACGATGTTCCGGGCATGTTCTACATCAACGCAAATGATCTCTATCGTCTGTATCATGTGCAAGCCAATGGCACAGGCAAAAAGGTACTAAGCGACGTTTTCCTGGATGATATCCTGTTGGTCGTGCCAAACTAACCCACACATGTGGGAATAGACTTATAGAGACTTATAGAGACCTATAGCTATCTTAACATTCTTGCTTCAAATAAAGAGGATAACCCTAAAGCCATCACGGCTCTGGGTATCCTCTTTTTTTTATGTCCAAAATTATTTTTCAAAAACATCTTCCATATGAGAATGATAATTGTTATCATTAAGAAAATAAGACAAAAGGATGGTCCGTATGACTGAACAGCTTCCCTTCATTTCTGAAACCTCATCTCTACCGCTCCTCTCTTCCATGTGCCGTGTACGGCGCGGGGAGCATTTCCGTGTGCAAGGCAAGACGGTGTCCCGGCCCATGCTCTGTCTTATTTTACAAGGAGACGGTGTTCTGGTCCTGAACGATACGGTCTATACCGCCGAAGCCAATCAACTGTATGTTCTGAAGCCAGGAACAACGATTGAGGCGGCTGCACGCTCGGCTGTTACGGAGTTTATAATACTTAGCATGGATACGGTATGTTTGCAGCAAGTGCGCGGCCAATGGAAAATGTCCTCCTCCTCTGGTTTCCCGCTGGATTGGGAGACAGGCAGACTGATGGTTCGTCATGACCAACAAGCCAGAGCGCGAGTTGAACAATTGTATGAAGCCTATCGCGGCGTTCACCCCGATCACTTTATCAGTATACATAGCCAACTGCACGAGCTTTTGCAGTATCTCTCCGAGAATCGGCTTGAAGAAAATTATGAGAAAGTCGATCCGGCGCTTGAACGCAGCATTATGTATATGAGAAGGTTCATGAGTGAAGGTATCAGCATGGATCAACTGGCCAAAATTGCCGGATTGACGCCAAGCTCCTATTCTCGCAGCTTCAAGAAAGCCAAAGGTATGTCACCTACCGATTATTTGAATCGCTTACGGATCGACGAAGCCAAAAAACAGCTCAACCAAGAGTCATGTGTACTCAAAGACGTCGCGGTCTCTGTTGGCTATGGCAATGAATATTATTTTAGCCGCAAATTCAAACAAACCTTGGGGATCGCACCCAGCCTATATATGAAAAAAGATCAGATTCGTGTGGCTACTGCGTCCAAGATGGGACTTCATGAGAATCTCTCTTCACTCGGATTACATCCCGTAGCTGCTATGGACAGGTTCCATGATCGGGAGCTTGATGAGGTCGAGCAGCAGCAGCGGCTAGCTACACAATTGGAGAAATTTCGTCAGGCCAAGCCGGACCTGATTATCGGTGACTTTTATCATCAAACCTATTACGATAAGCTCAAAAGTATTGCACCTACGGTTATCCTGGATCAGGCACATGACTGGAAAGAAAATCATTTACGCTTGGCTGAACTGGTCGGACGGGAGCAACAGGCCTTGCAGAATTTCAAACAGCTGGAGCTACGCAACCTTGATATCGGACTGCGTTTGAAGCATCATTTCGGGCAAGAACGTATTATGCTTATGCAGGTTACGAATCAGTCTATCCGGCTCCAGGAAAATATCGAGCATCCATTGAATCGCCTTATCTACGGTGAACTTGGACTGAACCCTGCACAGATCATATCTTCAGACTTCATGACAGATGAGTATGCGGCAGATAGCATTCCCATGCTGGACACGGATCATCTGTTCATAAACCGCGTCTCTAACTCTCCAGCAAGTGAGAAACTGCTTCGGCGCATGAAACAAACTACCGCCTGGAATCGTTCTTCCGCTGTGTTGAAAGGTAACGTACACGATATATCCGATTGGTCTGTACTATCCTGGACCCCAAACGGACGCCATCAGATCATGGACGAATTGGAACAGATCGTTCAGCAGCTTGTGACTTTATCACACGTGGGATTAATCGGACAATTGTAAAGCATGTCTTTTTCTTCATTATAAATGTACAAGTATATAACCCACCAAGACAAAAGAGCCCTCTCCAATTCGGAAAGGGCCCTTTGCTTTTGCTGTTATTAATGTTCCTTGATCTCTTCCTTCGGAACCAGTTTGTATATTTCCTCATCTTCCATGGTATCAATCAAGCGATCCAGCCATTTGTAGTAGGCCTCAGCTTGAAGCACCTTATGCTTGTCTTCCTTAAGAATGTGAAGAAGCTCAGCATCTGCTTGTTCATCCAGGTCAGCGATCAAACGATTCATCTCATCAACGGATTTGCGCAGTATCTGAAGGTTACTCTCCACGGCTTTTCTCCATTTAATCACAAAATAATCCGTAAACGTCTGATGCCAGTCATACTCCACTTCATATAGGTCTTTCCGGGAGCCTTTGCTCCATACTTTATTCACCATTTTTAGATCCAGCAGTGTACGTACGCCGGTACTCATGCTCGTTTTGCTCATTTCCATTTCCCGGCCCATATCGTCAAGGGTCATAGGTTTGTCTGCAAAAAAAAGCAATCCATATAAGTGTCCCGTGGACAGCGTAACGCCGTAGAGATCCATATTACGCCCAATGGCTTCAATGACGCGTTTACGGATTCTAAGAACGGTTGCCTGCTGTTCCTCTTGTAAATGGTCCAAGCTCATGCTTGCAACCTCCATTCTGAACATTCCCAGTCTCGGCAAAATAATTGCAACTGTTTAAGATCCGGCTTACATGGGAAAGTATCCGGCAGGACATCCTATATGCCAACAGGCTTTAGGTTACCACATGTATCATGGGAGCTTTACCAAGTTGCAAACGCCTACGACTATCTTTTAACCAAAAGAAACTGCTTAGATTCAGCACATTTTCTATTGTAGGAAAAGCGATATCAAATGTAAAGGTGTCTTATTAGCCAGAATAAGGAGAATGACGGAGCATATGGGCGGAAAACTTTGTACAGTTTTTACTGTACAAACATTATGTACTGTTTATTCGGTTGCTATACGGGTTAAGTATTGTTAGAATACAAAACGTTACCCAGAAAGACGGGAAGCGAAGCAACGATTACCGGATTTCGTGGCTGGGCGCACAAGTGTATGGGCTTGTGGATGCTGAAAGCCGTTCGAAGTGCACAACACATCAGAAGGGGTGAAAACATGACCATACTTGAAGTAAAGAATGTAAGTAAACTGTTTGGCCCCCAAACCGAGCAAGGTCTACAATTACTGGAGCAAGGTTGGGGCAAAGAAAAGTTGGCCAAAGAAAAACAGATAACGGTTGGTGTCAACCGGGTCAACATGGAAATACAGGAAGGTGAAATTTTCGTCATCATGGGATTGTCCGGAAGTGGTAAGTCCACACTTGTTCGAATGTTCAATCGTCTGATTGAACCGACATCGGGAGAGATTCTCGTCCATGGTAAAGATCTACGTAAGATGAATAAAGAACAATTGCGCGAAGTGCGTCGGAAAACGATCAGCATGGTATTCCAGAAGTTTGCGTTATTCCCGCACCGTACCGTTCTTGATAATGTGGAGTATGGACTCGAAGTTCAGAAGGTTGATAAAGATGAACGTCGGGAAAAAGCAAAAACGTCGCTTGAACTGGTTGGCCTCAAAGGCTGGGAAGACAAAATGCCGGATGAGCTGAGTGGCGGGATGCAGCAACGTGTAGGTTTGGCCCGTGCGCTGGCGAATGACCCGGAAGTACTGCTAATGGATGAAGCATTCAGTGCACTTGATCCACTGATTCGTCGTGATATGCAAGATGAGCTGATTGAGCTTCAGGATAAAATGAAAAAGACCATTATTTTCATTACCCATGACTTGGACGAAGCGCTGCGCATCGGCGATCGTATTGCCCTCATGAAAGACGGCGCAGTCGTGCAGATCGGTACTCCGGAAGAAATCATGATTCAACCGGCCAACTCATATGTGGCCCGCTTCGTCGAAGACGTGGACTTGTCCAAGGTCCTTACCGCATCTCATGTTATGCGACGTCCTGAAACGATTACGCTTGACCGTGGTCCTCGTGTTGCCCTCGAATTAATGCGCGAACGTGGTATTTCCAACCTGTTTGTCATTGACCGTTCGAAAAAGCTGCTTGGTGTTATTACAGCAGAAGATGCAACCCGCGCGATGCGCGAAAACAAAGTGTTGAACGATATTCTGATTACGGATGGGCCGACTGTAGCGCCTGAAACCCTGATTCATGAATTGTTCGAAATTGTAAGTTCAGCCCATGTGCCGCTCGCTGTTGTTGGCGAAACCGGCCGTCTGCAAGGTGTTATCGTCCGCGGTGCCCTGCTTGGAGCACTAAGCGGTGAAGTTGCAGTAAAGGAGGAACTTGTGAATGATTCCCAAAATACCACTAGCATCGTGGATTGAAGCGATTGTTGACTGGATGAGCTCCTCGCTCTCCGGATTATTTAAAGTCATTTCTGTTGTTATTCAGGAGGTAGTCGGATTTTTCTCCGGGCTGTTCATGCTCCCTCATCCGCTCCTGTTTATTGTGATACTTGGTGTATTGGCATATCTTGTTGGCCGAATACCACTAACCCTGTTTACAGTTATCGGTTTCTTGCTCGTAGATAACCTCGGATATTGGTCCCAATCGATGGATACTTTGGGACTCGTTATTACATCAGGGTTAATCTCCATTCTGCTTGGTGTTCCCATCGGTATCTGGCTCGCATACAGCAAAACTGCAGCTCGGATTATTACACCATTGCTTGACTTTATGCAGACCATGCCTGCATTTGTCTACTTGCTGCCAGCGGTAACCTTCTTCAGCCTTGGTGTGGTTCCCGGTGTTATCGCGTCCGTTATATTTGCGATTCCACCAACGATTCGCCTGACTCATCTCGGAATTAAGCAGGTATCTGGCGAATTGGTCGAAGCAGCGGATGCTTTTGGTTCCACGTCCATGCAAAAGTTGTTCAAAGTACAGCTTCCACTCGCATTGCCTACCGTAATGTCAGGGATTAACCAAACCATCATGCTGTCGCTGTCCATGGTTGTTATTGCTTCCATGATTGGTGCACAGGGTATTGGTGCGGAAGTCTATCGTGCGGTAACGCAGTTGCAGATTGGTAAAGGTTTTGAAGCAGGTCTGGCTGTCGTGGTTCTTGCGATCGTACTTGACCGTTTCACTCAAAATCTGTTTATGCCAGGCCGTAAGAAAAGCTCACGCTTCTCAGCGAAGCAAAAAGCCTGGATTACTGCTGCAGCCACATTCGTTGTGCTCGTAGCTGGTTTCTCACAATACTTTGTTGGCGGCAACAGTACTTCTGCCGGCGGTAACAACACTCCAGCGAATGCTGTAGGTGAAGAAGTCAAATATCAGATCATTGGTATTGATCCGGGTGCAGGCATTATGAAATCCGCTGCCAAAGCCATTGAAGATTATCATCTGACGGACTGGACCCTGATTGAAGGATCTGGTGCAGCGATGACTGCCACACTGGACAAAGCCCTTAAAGCGGAAGAACCGATCATTATTACAGGCTGGACTCCACACTGGATGTTCAACAAATATGATCTGAAATATCTGGATGATCCCGAGAAATCTTTCGGTGATGCAGAAGAAATTCACACCATCGCACGTAAAGGATTAAAAGGAGATCACCCGGTTGCTTATGAATTCTTGTCCCGTTTCCAATGGACATCAGATGAAATGGGCGAAATGATGAGTGCCATCCAAAATGGTACATCTCCAGAAGAAGCCGCAAAAGACTACGCTGAGAAACATGCAGACCAGATTGACGAATGGACCAAAGGTCTGACGCCAGTTAACGGTGATGCATTTAAACTTAGCTATGTAGCCTGGGATTCTGAGATTGCGAGTACTAACCTGTTGAAATATGTCATGGAAAGCAAACTTGGCTATAAAGTTAACGCCCTGCAAGTTGAAGCTGGACCTATGTGGACGGGTGTTGCCTCAGGCGACGTAGATGCCTCTCCAGCAGCTTGGTTGCCATTAACTCACGCTGACTACTGGGAACGTTACAAAGACCAGGTGGATGATCTGGGAGCCAACATGACCGGTGTACGCACAGGGCTCGTTGTTCCTGCCTACATGACAGACGTTAATTCGATTGCAGATTTGGAAACAGGTGCTTCTTCCTCCACTCCATCGGCAAATGCCAATGTGGGAAATGAAGTGAATCACCAAATTATCGGTATCGATCCAGGTGCCGGAATTATGAAATCCACAGCGAGTGCCATTGAGAAATACGGTTTGTCTGACTGGAAACTGGTCGAAGGTTCAGGAGCCGCAATGACAGCTACGCTGGATAAAGCGGTTAAGAATAAGGAACCGGTTATCGTTACCGGTTGGACACCGCATTGGATGTTCAATGCATATGACCTGAAATACCTGGACGATCCGGAAGGCGTCTACGGTGAAGCAGAACAAATTCATACCATTGCCCGTAAAGGGTTAAAGGAAGACAAACCTGTCGCTTATGAATTCCTGGATCGCTTCTCCTGGACACCTGAGGATATGGGTGAAATCATGGTCGCCATTCAAAACGGAGAAGATCCCCAAAAAGCCGCAGCAGCTTTTGCTGAGAAGCATAGCGACAAAGTGGCTGAATGGACCAAAGGTCTAACTCCAGTGAATGGAGATTCCATTAAACTGAGTTACGTAGCCTGGGACTCCGAGATTGCAAGTACCAACTTGCTGGAGTACATCCTGAAAGAAAAACTGGGTTACAAAGTAACCTCTCTTCAAGTGGAAATCGGTCCAATGTGGACCGGCATTGCCAATGGTGATGTAGATGCAACTCCAGCTGCATGGTTGCCGCTCACCTCTGCAGATTATTTCAACAAATACAAGGATCAGATCGATGATCTCGGTCCAAATATGGACGGTGCCAAAACAGGTCTGGTTGTACCAACCTATATGGACATCAATTCCATTGAAGATTTAAAAGATAATTAAACCAGATTGAGATGGATAAACCTGAATTTGGCAAAAAGACCACCGAAAAAATTTCGGTGGTCTTTCTTTTTGAGTGTAACTTTTTCTTGGATCGGTAAGCTAATGGGTTAAAGCTATTAGGTGTTTAAAGGCTGTGAAACTGAATTATGTACTCAGGCTCTACGAATTTCTTTTCTTTTTCTACACTTACCCAATCAGCAACAATAATAAGCCAATGGTAATCAGCACAATACCTAAAATGCCATACACCACTCTTGCACCCTGACGTCCAATGGTTTTCACAAAGAGACCTGCTCGGAAACTCTTCATAAACCAATCCCAATTGTTGATTCCACCCAACAAACTGAAAATCCCTGCGGCAATAGCCAATAGTGCGATTAAAACCGGTTGATCTTGCATTTCAACACTCCTTCAATATAATCCTGTCTACTATACCTTTCTCTGGTAAAAATAAACAGTCATTAATTAGTAAAAAAACAGCTTACAGATGAAGGTCTGCAAGCTGTTTTCATTAGAGTATTGGCTCCCTTTTCATAGAAGATTGATTAGTCTTATTCCTTCGCCTGAAACTCACTCGCTGACATCAACAGGGTTACAACTTCAGCACGAGTTGCTTCAACAAGCGGATTAAACATGTTCTTGCCTATGCCTTTCACCAGTCCTGCATCATATGCAGCTGCGATATAAGGCACGGCCCATGCAGGTACTTTATTTGCATCTGCAAAGGTTAATGTGGCATTCGATTCAACTGGAAGTCCGAGTGCTCTTACGAGCATAACCGTCATCTCTACACGGGATACTTTGCCGCTTGCACGGAACGTCTCATCCGTATAGCCACTAATGATCCCTTGTTCTACAGCTTGAGCAATAAAGGAATGTGCCCATGCTGGAATTTTGGAGGCATCCTTAAACGTCAACGCCTTGCTGCTGGCCGGAAGTTCAAATGCTCTTGCCAGCATTACAATGAACTCGGCGCGTGTTGCCGGTGCATTTGGACGGAAATTACCGTCCTGATATCCATTTACAATTCCCCTGGAAATGGCCTGCTCAATGGCAGCCGCTGCCCAGTGATTACCGATATCTTTCAAAATCACACCCGGATTGGTTGGTGTAGTACCTCCTCCATTCCCATTACCAGGGACGGAAGGTGTTGTAGGCGTGGTCGGAGTGGTTGGATCCGTTGGTGTTACAGGTGTGGTTGGTGTCGTTGTACCTCCACCACTATTACCACTGCCAGTTCCATTATTTCCACTGCCATTACCAGGGTTGCTTCCATTCCCATCACCCGGAAGTGGAGCTCCCTTCAGATCCGTACTGCGTCCTTCTGCAGTCTGGTTTACCGTACCTACGCGGTCCAGATGTTCATGGAAGATTTCATAATCGACCAAATTGAGTTCATAGTACCGATTATCATCCTTCGCTGCTCTCATGGACCGATAGAAGTCTCCACCGTTAGCCATAAAGGAATTCGTCGCTACGATGTAGTATCCGTTTGGATCGATATCCGTGTACGTACCATTAGCATTCTTAATCTGTACTTTGAGTACGCGTTGACCGACTTGGGTCACCGTATTAGATATGGCATCAATTTTCTCTCCCGGCTTCGTGGAATCGTAGTAGAAACGCATGCCTGAAACTTGTGGGAAGCGCCCTTCTCCTGTTTCCACGCCGCTCACGCCATTTTCCAGCGCAGCCGTAATTTCCTTACCTGTCATTTTTAGCGCAGAAAGGTTGTTGCCGAATGGCATTACGGTTAACAAATCACCCAACGTAATATTTCCTTTTTGGAATGACGCCCGAATGCCACCACCGTTTTGGATTGCAACGTATCCTTTCACGTCGTTCTCCTTCACGATGGATTTTACTTTCTCCAGCATGCCGTCTGTCATCAGGTTACCGAGGTTGGTTTCCTGCTTGCGCACAGTGCCGCGTTCTCCATCCAGGAATACATTCGTTTCACCGATAACTTCTTTTTTGAACTCAGCCAGAGGTTTCGCATAGCTTTCCAATTTCTTAGCTGCTTCCTTATCATCTGCGTAAACATAATTACCGGTGGCATCCTTCGCATCCAGGTTCAGCAATTTGCCGTTCCATGTTTTTAGTACACCTGCTTCATTGAACGTTACATCCAGTTGACCCAGAGAAACGTCATATTCACCTGTCTGTACGACCAGCGTAGGATCAGTGTGCGTATCTACAACCACTGGTTTGTTCAAAATGGTGTGTGAATGACCACCTACTACGATGTCGATACCTTCTACCGCTTCTGCCAGTTTCAGGTCTTCCGAGTAACCCAGATGTGTCAGCGCGATAATTTTGTTGATACCTTCATCTTGCAGCATGTTCACTGTCGCCTGAGCACTCGCTTTGTAATCCTTAAACTTCAGATCATCTCCCGGTGATGAAAGGGATACGGTATCCGGTGTCGTCAAGCCAAAGATTCCGACTTTCTCGCCGTCTACTTTCGTAATGATGGCCGGATAAATCTGGGAATTCTCTCCTGGATTTCCGATGGTATCGTTGTACAGGCCACCCAATCTCGCATCCTTGGTATAGTCAATATTGGCACTCACAAATGGGAATTCCGCTTTTTCAATAAACGTCTTGAGCACACTTGGCCCTTTGTCAAACTCATGGTTTCCGAAGGTCATGGCATCGTATCCGATCATGTTCATGAACTCCAGATCCGCCAGACCGTTAAAGAGGTTAAAGTACAAGGTACCAGAAAATACGTCCCCTGCATCCAGCACCAGGGTGTTATCATTACGTGTTTCCTTAATCGCTGTTACGCGGCGCGGAATATTATCCAAATGGGCGTGCGTATCATTGGTGTGCAATACACGCAGGTTGAAGTCGCCCTCTTCTGCCGTGCTTCCAATGCTTAGCTGTGCAAGCAGCGGATCATGGTCACTGACACGCCCATGTGAATCTTCAAAATCAGCATTCACATGAACCGCTTCAATAGCCGCTGTTTCAGACAGATTTTTGCTCACCAGAATATGATCCAGTGTCTGAGAGTTTCCATCATAGATGTAGGAATAACGCTTGTTCTCTGGCAGTTTATTTACCAGATTGTCCAGTTCATTACCTTCAACAATATTCAATGTTTTGGAGAACTGGAAGTCATTGAAGTCGCCAAGAACAGCGACATTCACCTCAGGGTCTTTGTGGATTAATTCAGTTACAAATTCATTGACAATCCTTGCTTGCTGCGCACGTTGCACTTCGCTGCTGCGGGTTGCAGGCTGGACATTTCCAAATGGGGCTAAATCCCCACCTTTGGAGTTGAAATGGTTAGCGATAACAACTACACGTTCACCATTAAATTCAAACTCTGCCGTGAGCGGTTTTCTTGAAGTTTTGAAAGCGACATTATCTGGTTGAATGCGCCCTGGATTCAGCGACAAGTTTCCAATTGCATCGAGGGCAAGCGCTGTTATTGCATCACCTTTGGTACCTGCTTTTAAGGATACCCGATCCGGATTGTACAGGAACCCTACACGAATGTTGCCCCCAGTTGCTCCACCATCCATATTATTTAGCGGTGCAATATCGGTATACTGATAACTTGGTCCATTATTGCTTTTAATTGCATCCAGAAGCGTTTTGAAACTTTCACTCGCGTCTGTGTTTCCGCTATCTGTTGCGCCGTCGTTATCCTGAACTTCCATGATCCCTATAATATCAGGGCTTTTTAGATTGTTAACGATAATCTTGCCGATTTTATTTCCACGTGTTGCATCCTTTTTACTGAAGTTCTCTACGTTGAACGTAGCAATAGTCAACTTGTCTTGTTGTGGTTCAATTGAGGTTGTTGCCTGTTTCAAACCAATGGATGTAATAGGAGGTAGATCGCCTTCCAAGGTAACCTTATAATTACCACTCGAATAAGAAATCACCCCATTAATCGGGCCTGCAAATTTATCACCCGTGGTCACAGCTTGAGAAGGTTTTTTATTAATGAACAAGCGTTGAGGATTTAGAGAACTTTCAAACTCTCCAGCTCCGTCTCCTCGTAAGATCAATCCTCCTGCCGGAGTCTGCAATGGATTATTAGGTTCGTTGTCCACCGTCACTGCTAATCCGGGATTGTAGGAATAAGGTCCAAGAATAGTCGCATCATTTAACTGAATACGCATGCCTTCCAGACTTTCATAGAAATCAATGGCATCCACGTCCGGGTTGAATTCCCTCAATCCATCCGAATCAGTGACATTCGGTATTACGCGACCACCTTTTCCAATGATTACGGGTTGTGGCAATTCAGCATTGGGTTGTTCCAACGTAATCTCAGAAGCTACAATTTCAGTGGTTGGCAGGTCTGTTGCGCTTGCTGTATACTCTTTGACTTGACCTGAAACCTTAACTCGATTCTGGATTTTCATTCCATGATCTTTCTTATAGATTAAAATCCCCTCAGAAGTTGCCGGATCTCCATCTTCCTGACCAGGAATGGATTGCATATAGAATGAATCTGCGTTAACTACAGATGTAACTACACCTTCTACATTCTGGACTTTCAGTCCGTCATAAATGGAATAATGGCCTGCCCCCTGAATTTCGTGAATACGTACACCATCCAATCGATTCACCGCAGTATACTCAAAAGAAAAAATGGTACTTACTCTGTTATCAGCAGTGGCAACAGCTTTAATGATTTGATCTTGATTGATTGTAATAGGCTGTGTGTATTCCGTCGAATTCACAGTTGGCTCAGAACCGTCCAGTGTATAGAAAATTTGGGCACCTACATAAGGAGAAGACAACGTAACTTCCGTTCCTTTTACAATGCCACCGGAAGGTGTACTCGCTGTTACGGAGAGCAAATCCTCCAGAATATCCGACGCCGTTCGAGGAATCAACTCCAGACCGTAAGTGGAATGGTACGTCAAGACTCCTGTCACTTTATGATACGATTTGCCAACGGAGAGAGCAGACGGGCTGTTTTTGGCATAAATCAGCATTTCACCGCCATGTTCATCTGTCGCCGTGTAAGTGGGCGTGTTGCTTTTTGTCACTTGAATATTGTTTACTTCGACAAGCATCCCTTCATATTGCCCTCCAGAACCCTTACTGCCCCCCGCTCCTGGAGCAAAATGGGAAGAATTGAGCGGTACAGGTGAAGGTAGATCCTGCGACTTGTCGACAGTTCGAATATATCCACCCTGAAATCCAGATTTGCTTGCTTCAACCTGTACTAAGCCGTTGTAAATCGTAATTGGGCCGTAGGCTTCAATCCGGTCACCAACTTCCACACCAGAAGCATTACCGCGCACAACGATCCCGGCATCGTTATCCTGAATATACAGATTGGATACACTTCCGGATAATTCGCTGTAAGTTACAATGCCTTGAACGGTAACGGTTGTATTTTCAGTTGCATTTCTTGCATCAGAGATGGAAATAGGGCTGTTGTCGACGATGGTGTAGTCAAAACTGGTAACATCGCTATTGTCGATCCCCTCTTTGACTGCGTAGGTTTCAATATGAGTTGCATCATTTACCGTGATGGGCACGGTGTAGGGAAGATAATCAGTGTCCGTATTCTGCTTGTAGTATACCGTTGCACCAACTGTGGTTGTTTCCAAGGCAACCTGGGTCCCTGTTGGAACAGCGCCGGAAGTAGGATTAGCTGTGACGTTTGCCACTTTAGTTACAGGAGTCTCATCGATTAGTTGGAAGGTTGTTGAATTATTGTAGTGTATACCTTTGGAGCTGAAGTACTCAGCTATATTACCATTGCTAATACGAACTTTGGCTTTATACAAGGAAGGATTACTTTTCAGTCCGAAAATACTTCGAGGTGCAGATGTGGGTACCTGAACAGGCATCATTTTACTGATATTTGTTTCATCAGGAGTATCGGCTATTGCAAAATTGGTATCCAAGGTGAAATCCGGGTTCAACCTTACATTTGGGCCACTACTGTAGGTTCCTACAACATATCCTTCAAGTGAAATGTTCGAATCTCCAAAATTAAGATTAAGTGCCTGAGCAACCGTTAACGGCTCGTCCGCCGCGGCTGCCTTACTGCTGAACAATCCGGCTGGAATAGCACCCGTGATGAGCAGGACCATGGCCAGGAACAACCTGAGCCACCTCTTCATTTGCAGAATATGCATCTTTTACCTACCTCCATGTTTTAAATTTATAATCATTTGTTCATGAAGCTTGTACATTAGTTCAAATATAAGATAACCGAACTTCTATTACGTGTAAATAATATTCTTTTGAAATGATATAAAATAGAACATACACATCACAAATTTGTTGATTGTAAATATAAATAAGTAGAAAAGTACTACTCTACAGCTTTACATGTCACATTTATGACCTTCACATCAATTCTTCTGTGTATAACAGCCTATATTAAGTCACTTAAACTAACATCAAAAGACCCAAATCTCTGTATTCGACACATATTGATAGATATCCCCATAGCCAATCCGCCTTAAAGCGATTTTATTCAAGATCTTTTCACAGCAAAACGATGCGACAGTCAGGGGTGACCATCGCATACGTCTCACTCGTTATGACATCCTAAGTTAAGCCATACATTTCAACTTTGCTATATCCAGCCTCAAGTTTGTCCTATTTCAAGAAATAAGTTACTTCTTCACCGTGCTGTTATACTGTGCAATCTTGTCTGTAATTTGCTTCGCTGCTGCATCCAATACGTCTTGCGGTGTACCTTGTCCATTCAGAACGGTCTCGATCGCTCCTTCGACAATTTGACGGGCTTCGGGGAATACACCCATTACGGCCCCGGATGTTGCTGTCGAATTAGCGGAAGCGTGCAATTGGTCGACTGCTGTCTGGAATTGCGGGTACTTCGCCATATTATCCTTTAATACTTGCTCATCGTAAGCTGCTGTCGTAATAGGGAAATATCCTGTCGCAACACTCCAGTTGGCTTGTACCTCAGGTGTAGCCAGGTACTTGATAAATTCCCAAGCGGCTTGCTGTTGAGCTTCGGATTTGTTATTCATGATATACAAGCTTGCGCCACCAACAACAACGCCGCCTTCTTTGGCATCTGCTGGACGTGGCAGGAAGCCTGTTCCCAGCTCAAACTTCCCACCAGCACCCTCCACAATTTTGCGCAATCCAGCGGTGGAATCCAGCGTCATACCGATTTGCTGTGCGGTAAACGCAGCGGTCGTATCGTCCGTGCTACGTCCCAGATTGGATACGGTTTTCTCGTCCATCATCTTTTTCCACCATGTCAAAGTCTTCACACCAGCTTCGGAGTTCAGCATGGATTCGGTCGCTGCACCATTTCTTCCGTTACCATTGTTTACATAATCTGCATTCTGGTTCGCGAAGAACTGTTCCATAAACCAGCCATAGATGGCCATGGATGCGCCTGGTTTTCCGTCTTTCGCCAGTGCTTTGGCTGCTTGCTCAAACTCTTCATATGTCTTAGGCGGGTTCTCCGGGTCCAAACCAGCAGCTTTGAACATATCTTTGTTGTAATACAAAATTGGGTTCGATGTGTTGAACGGCATCGCGTTCAATTTGCCATCGATGGTGTAATAACGGATGATATTCGGCTCCAGTTGAGACAGGTCAAACTTGTCTTTATCGATAAATTGCTGTACCGGCGTAATCATGCCCGAATCGATCATGAACTTGCTACCGATCTCGTATACCTGGATAATGTCCGGACCACTGTCCGATCCCATGGAAGCTTTGAGTTTGTTCAGGCTCTCATCGTATTTCCCTTGATAAATCGCCTTCACCTGAATGTCCGGGTGACTTGCGTTGAAATCGGAAGCGAGTTGATTAATGGCTTTCTCCCCTGCACCCGACATCGAATGCCACCATGTCAATTGTACCGGTTCAGCAGCTGCAGCATCTGCCTGCGCTCCGCCCGTTGTGCTTGTTGTTTCGGCTTTTCCGCCACAAGCGGACAATACCAGCATAAGTGCAGCCAACATCAATGCAAATGTTCCTCTTTTTTTCAAACGAAACCCGATCATAATCGCTCTCCTTTTTTTGAGGCTCACTTCAAAATAAAACCTTGGAGATGACACGGAGTGGCCGTTACGAGTCCGAATCGTTCTTTCGATCGCTGTTATCCCCGGATTTCATTCAATTCCCTTCAAAGGGGAAAATCCGGGGATAAAGGCGAACGCTACGCTTCTACAGAATCGATTTCGTCCCCTCCACTACTACGTGATTTATCTTCTCAACATCTTATTTCAAGAGTGAGGCCTTGTTTATTCGCTCCTGGGAATCCAAACCACAAACCCGCTAAATCTATACACTTTTAACCGAATCAACCCTTCAGCGCGCCTGCGGCCATACCGCGAACAAGCTGTTTCAAACCAAAAACCAGAAGCAGCAGCGACGGTAAAATAACAAGCGCTGTGCCGGCAAACACCAGATTCCATGCTGTGGATTCCTGGAACTCCAGCATCGAGATTCCGATCTGTACCGTTCTCATCTCTGGCGTATTTGTGACGAGAAGCGGCCACAGATAGGAGTTGTACATGCTCAGAAACGAATAGATTGCCAATGTTCCAAGTGCCGGACGCGACAATGGCAGGACATGGGATACAAAATACCGGATATGCCCACAGCCATCGATCTTCGCCGCTTCAAACAGTTCCTTCGGCAGCTGCATGAAGAATTGTCTCAACAGGAATGTACCGAACGCTGTTGCCAGGAACGGAATGGTCAGCCCCTGATACGTATCGAGCCAGCCCCAGCTGCGCACTGTCAGATAGTTCGGGATCATGGTAACTTCCCAAGGAATCATCATCGTCGCCACAAACATGCTAAAGATGACGTTCTTGCCCTTAAACTCCATTTTCGCGAATGCATAGGCTGCCATGCTCGCTGTAACAAGCTGACCAAGCATCGTCAGTCCTGCCACCAGGAACGTATTACCGATAAACGAACCAATCGGAACGATATCGAATACTTCCGTGAAATTGGACAGGTCTATCGATTGCGGGATGATATGAGGCGGATACGCACTGGCATCCTCCGGCGTCATGACCGCCATGAAAAAGGTGTACATCACCGGATACAGTACAAGTGCCGCACAGATTGTAAGCAACACATACAGCAATGTTTTAGTCCATGGTGTCCTCATTGGTAATGCACTTTCCTTTCCACCCATTTGAACTGAATCAGGGTCAGCAGCATAATGACCGCGAACAGGATAAGCGCCTGCGCACTGCCCGTTCCGAAGCGGAAATTAACAAAGGCTTCCTGATAGATGGAATATACGAATACATTGGTACTGTCCATCGGACCTCCACGGGTTAGAATGTTGATCTGACCAAATGATTGGAACGCACCAATGATCGATACTACGGTGACGAAAAACAGGGTTGGCGACAACAGTGGCATCGAGATTTTGCGAAAAGTAAGCAAAGGACCTGCGCCATCAATCTTCGCGCTCTCATAAATTTCATCCGGGATACCCTGTAATCCGCTGGATAGAATAATGTAATTGAATCCGAGATTCATCCAAATCGTCATAATGGAGATCGATATCAAGGCCCAATCCGGGCTGGTCAGCCAGGGAATTGGATCGATTCCTACTTTACCTAATAAATAATTCAGCATGCCCAAGGTCGGATGGAACAAAAACTTCCAGATGACCGCCGATGAACCGACAGACAGTACCACGGGCAGAGAGAATACAAACTGGAATATACGCATTCCCTTGAAACGGTTGTGTGTTAATGCCGCTAGAATCAGAGCTGCCAGCATGCCTGTTGGCACGGTAAACAGGACAAATAGCAACGTCACTTTCATGCCTTGCAGGAACAGTCCGGACTGGAATACCGCCTTGAAATTGTCCAGTCCCACATAAGCTGCAATCTGTCCGGTAGGGTCAGTGGAATGCAGACTCAGGTACACCGACTTAAACATCGGATAAAACAGAAACACTGCAAATAAAAGCAGCGATGGTGCCAGGAAACCATAGGCCAGCATATTCTCCCGCATCCGCTGTACACGCAGCGAAGCTGTCCGGCGCTGACTCGTATTGGATAAGCGCCGTCTGGCAGCAGGCAAGCCGATCCGGTTGTCAAGCTCACTCATCGGATTTTCTTCCCCCTTGATCTACGCATTCGGTGTGTGAACTTCATCACCCACATTAACTAGTGTAAAAGCCAACTGTCACAGCAGCATCTGTTCTGAATCAACGCAGCGTTAATCGTGGACAAGCGACTTTACCAAACAAGAGACGTTATATAGACTTCAAAACAAGATCAACAAACAGCAAAAAAACCGCAAGAACCCCCTTGATTCGGGAATGTTCGTGCGGTTTTGTGTGTTAAGAGAAGGTGAACAACAATGGATATCATCTTAATAAATTTAACAGAAAACTGGATATTTAATGTTAACGAAAAATATTCGGTTGAGAATTCCCAAGAAAATGGATGACACGTAAGCACATTACATACTCTTCTCATACCATTTCCTATTGTAGAAGAATCCTACTAACGATTGAGATGGTACGGCACAGTCGTGACAATCACGTCTTTGTAATTGATCAGATAAGCGCGGATCATGAAGCTGGTCTGGTTGTGCAGTACATTTTGCCACCAATGCTTGGTGATGAACTGCGGAATTAGAATCGTGATATGGTCCGTCTCGGCCGTCTTCCATTCCACGGTATCAATGAACTTTTTGAGCGGTCCCATAATACTGCGGTATCTCGATTTAATGACAACCAGGCGAACGCCAGGGTTCCACTCTTCCCACTTCTGCTCCATCTTGCGAATAGCTTCATCATCGAACCCGATATACAAGGCAACCACGTGATCTGACATCGTTTGAGCGTAAGAGATTGTATTCATCACCACCCTCGTAATGCCAGCCACCGGAATGACGATCGTATTACCCTTTCTCACCGGTTTCTCCAGCTTGATATCAATCCGCAATTCATCCGCGATGTTGCAGTAATGACGGTGAATGCGCATGAACACATAAACGACGAGTGGTAGGAAAATAAAGATAACCCATGTTTGCGTGAACTTGGTGAATATAAAAATCAATGTAATCGACAGCGTGGTCAGCATCCCAATCGTATTGACGAGCAGCTTCACACCCCAGCCGGTTGGTTTGACTTTGATCCAACGAATCATCATGCCCAGCTGCGACAGGGTGAATGGAATGAACACACCCACCGCGTAGAGCGGAATCAGGCTTTCCGTATTTCCTTTGAATCCAACAACCAGCAAGGCAGACATCACACTGAGAAAAATAATACCGTTCGAGAAGCCAAGGCGGTCTCCTCTAACCATAAACATATGCGGCATATATTTATCCTTCGCCATCATGAAAGACAGCAGCGGGAATGCAGAATACGCCGTATTCGCTGCTAGGAACAAAATCAGTGCCGTCACACCTTGAATAATAAAATACATCATGCCCCTGCCAAACGTGGCTTCGGCAATCTGGGAAATGACTGTTGCTTTCGGATCAGGCTTCACCCCGTAACCATAAGCAAGTAACGTGATCCCGATAAACATGGCTCCCAGAATACATCCCATAAGCATCAAGGTTCCCGCTGCATTTTTCTCGGCAGGCTGCTTAAAGTTTGGGATCGCATTACTCACCGCCTCAACCCCGGTCAAAGCTGAACACCCCGAGCTGAATGCCTTCAGCAGCAGAAACAAACTCACATGGGACATGCTCGTTCCAAATTCAGGGGCGGCAGCTTCCATGCCTCCAGCGAGAAATTTGATACCCCCGGATATAATCAGAATCGCAATCGAAAAGATAAACAGATATATGGGGATCGCCAATACGGAAGCAGATTCCGTCACCCCCCGCAAATTCATAATGGTCAGAAATACAATCATGATCAGTGCAATAACTATGCTGTAATCATGAAGCATTGGAAAGGCAGATGTAATCGCATCGGTCCCTGCGGACGAACTTACCGCAACAGTCAAAATATAATCGACCAGCAAAGACCCTCCGGCAATCAAGCTCGGAGCCGTACCGAGATTATCCTTGGCTACGATGTACGCGCCGCCTCCTGTTGGATAAGCAAAAATCGTCTGGCGGTAGGAAAAAATTAAAATGACGAGTAATCCCAACACGGCGATGGAAATTGGAACAGAATACCACAAGGCGGCGAATCCAGCCGCAACGAGCACCAGTAAGATTTGCTCCGTACCGTAGGCAACGGACGATAGTGCATCGGAGGACAGGATGGCGAGTGCCTTCCATTTCCCCAATTTTTCTGCATCCAATTCAGCCGATTTCATAGGCTTGCCTATTAAGATTCTCTTCATTTTGCCAAGCATGATCATAACTTCCTTCCGTCTTTCATCTGTGAAGCATTGTTATTATGCAAAATCGCCGAGCCATTGACAATACGTCATTTCACCCGAATTTCGCCAGCGTGTGATAATGCATTCTACGATTCAATAATCGATAACAAAGCCGCGCTTTATCCACTTTTTGAACTTTTTTGAACCAAAACGGCGTTTGTTTGCCGAAAAAAAGGAAATGGCCTTCGGTTTAATAAACCAAAGACCATTCATATTAGGCTGTGTTGGAGCTCTTTCTTTTATACGATTTCGATCCGTCAAACTTCCATGCCCAATATACCAGAACGTGGAGTGACACCAAAAGCCTGTGCCAATGTAGCTAACTGCTGATCCGTAATTCTCTGTTGGATCTCATGACCTGCAACCAGCATATACACCTGGGCCGCCTTCTCAATGGTCTCTATAAGGCCAAAAGCTTCATCAATCGTTGTACCCGTTCCAAAAATCCCGTGCTGCGGCCAAATGACTGCGTGGTATTCCTTCATTTTCTCAGCCGTTTCCCGTCCAATTTCATTCGACCCAGGCACCATCCACGGAATAATACCAACACCGTCAGGAAATACAACAACGCATTCCGTACACATCTGCCACAAGGTCTTTGTAAATTTCATTTCATCCAACTCATGGATAAATGTCATCGCCAGAACGTTGGTCGCATGGTTGTGCATCACAACACGGTGTTTCGGGTCGACTTTCAAACGTTCGATATGACTCATAAAATGCGTAGGCAATTCACTCGTTGGGTTAGCTCCCGACTTTAGCCCCCACAGCACTTCGAGCTCTAGTCCATCATTCGATACACGCAATACTCCCAGATTGTTCTCTGGATCAGCCAATACATTTTTGAAATATTTGCCCGAAGCAGTCACAATAAAATACTTGCCTGCCAGCTCATGCATCGAAAATGCTGGTTCGATCTTGCGGATCACATAGTTGATATCGATATATTGGGCAACTTCCTCTTCCTCCAGCAAATAGCTGACATTGCCGCCATTACGTTCATCCCATCCATTCTTCCACATATGTTGAGTAATCTCCGCCATTTCACGAACAAATGGGATATGGAAGCCCGCAGCCTGCGTTGTTTCATTCGTAAGGGTCACGTTCATCATCATTCTCTCCTCATGATAAAAAATAGAATGTCCGTCACGTACAAAGTAAGTTCTTTTTTTCACATTTATTATACCTTTGTTTACTTTTATAAGTCAATAATATGCAGCGTTATTTGCTTTATTTATTTTTGTTTGTGTTTGTTTTGTGTATATTTATAAAAATAAGCAAAAAAATACCTCACCGGCGTCCGGCGAGGTCAGTCACACATCTATCTAACACGAGAAGGGGTTTACAAGAATTATCTTACCTCTGCTACCTTAATAGAAGCTGAAAATGAAATAAAAAAACGATGAAAACCCATTTACCAAAAAATCACAGTCACAGCTACTATCCATACATTTAAGCTATATATTTAAAAACGTTTCGTTGTGCTGCCCTGAATGTGGAACATATTTATTCCTTTTTCAGCAAATAGGATGGGTGCATCAGTCCTGTCGGTTCATACCGCTCATCCCGTACATACTCAAAGCCCAGCTTGGATAGCATATGACGTGACACTTCATTGTCTGGATGATGCCCAGCAAACAACGCTTTAGCCTTCAGTTCTCCAAATGCATAGTCAATCACCGCTCGTGCCGCCTCCATGGCGTAGCCCTTGCCCCAATGATCCCGGGTAAGATGAAATCCCAATTCATATATCTCTTCTTCCGGAGAATACGGGCGCAAACCACAGCAACCAGCAAATACTTCCGAATCTTTCTCAAAGAGTGGCCAGTATTGCACTCCCACCTCTTCTTGCCTTTTTATTTCATGCGTCAACCGCGCTTCCACTTCATCCTCGCTCAGAAATCCCTTGCTACTAATCCACTTCGATACCTCATGATCTCCCCATAGAGCGGAAGCCAGAGCACGATCTTCTTCATTCCATGTCGAGAAAACAAGCCGCTCGGTTTCAAGAAACGTTGGTCTTTTCATCGTCCAATACCCTCCTGTTTCACAACATCAGTCTACTATTACTTCTACAATAAATTACTCGAATAGCAGCCTTAGTAAACAAAAAATTTGATTGTACCCGTTATATTTCTAAGAATAATTACTATAATTTCTGAGCTAGTTTCTCAAACTGATTAATATGAGGCTTAATCTCTTTTTCTACACTTTTGATAAAAGAACTAAATTGCTTCTGACTGAATTCATCTCCAACACCGACATCTTTGTATACTTTTCCTTTTTGATATGTAAATGAAAAGAAATAACCATCCTTCAATCCATCTAAAATATTTCCGGCATCTCCCAGAATTTTAAGACTCATATTTGAATCCTTGTAAACAAAAGAATAAGGAGGGTCTGCCACAGTAATATGTCGAACCTCATACCCTGTAATCCACTGTTCTTTCGAAAATGTTCCGGTTTGAATTCTTGCTTCCTGCATTTCACCTGTCAGCGAAGTTTCCCTAATAAGCAACTCACCCTTCCCTTCTTTTTTATCATTCTTCCAGAACCCATCATATTTAAGCTCAGTAATGCTGTCCTCTCCACGTGTAACTACTTTATAAGTACCTTGTCCTGAACGTTTGCCCGCTACCCAGTTTCCCTTATAAGTCTTGCTCTTTCCCCAGGTCATCGTTCCATAGCCATGGGGCTTGCCATTCTTGGTTTCACCATAATAAGTTACTCCATTTCCAAGCTCCAAGGTTCTCATTGAAGAGGCTGCATCTGAATTTTGAGGAGACATGAACAATGATAAACACAAGGTAAATCCCAAAACGTACAACAACATCTTTTTCAAAATTCTAATCTCCCTTTCGTTTTGATATAAGAATATCAATTATTCTTATAACAACTACTTAAATTTATAAACACCCTAGTATAATATCACTTCTACCCCAGATTCATCCATAAAAAATAGAAAAACCTCTGCCGACAACATGTCCGACAGAGGTTCACAAAGCATGCTACATTCATTAGAAATCAGCTGTTGCGATTTGAATTGTACCTGTTGAAGCACCTGCGGGAGTAGTCAACAAAGCAGCTACGAGCAGCAAATCAACAGACAACGTAAGGCTGTTGCCAGCAGGGATCAAATACGTGATCACTGGAGCGTTAACACGAGTCACAACCAGGTCTACCGGGAAAGGACCAAAGTTGTTAACCGTAATGCTGGCATTGGTCCCTCCAGCCAGGTTTTCGTAGTACGATTTGCCCACGCTTGCAGCCAAATTGTAAAATTGTTGCGGTAAAAGGATGGCCATGGAAATCACCTCCTTTTGCTTTGATACGGTATTCTATGCTTGAAATCTATTAATGTAACGGTAAAATGACCGTGTGATAACGTCCATTTTGATAGAGATGCTAGACTAAAGTAATCAAAAAGCCCCGCCAGATCATCCAGCGGAGCCACTTACATGAAACTCATATTGTGAGATTATTAAGCATACAGCATGAAAAAGTTCAGCTCATGCCCCTGCTGTTTGAGGTAATTATACAACTGTGAACGGTGATGGAATACATGCGTTAGCGTTTCAATCTGCCATTGAGCCTGCAAATGACCATGCTCCATATAGAAAGCTTTGGTTGAGCGGTTCAACAGATCTTCTTCGCTCAGTGATACAATATAAGCTTTGTAGGCTTCCAAATTGCCCCAAAGTGTTGCCTCCAGTTTTTCAATATCCTCGATCCCTGACAGGCTATTCTCTACCACACCAACCTCAGCTTCGCTCTTCTCCTGCATAATGGCAAGGTCTGATGCCGTGATTTGAATAAAATGATGGACCAGTTCCACCAGTGAACGCATATTGTCCTGCGGGCGGTACGCCCAATCCTCTGGACGGATCAGGCGGATCAGACTCGCCCCCGTACGTACTCCCGTCTCCAATTCATTGAGCAGATGATCCCGAATTTGCAATGTTCCATTCATATATGATATCTCCTTTACTATTATTCTCACGATCTAAGTATATCGGAAGAGACAACCGAGTTATTGTACAAATCGGACAACCTTTGTTGATGTTCTTTGGCAGCGGTCAGTGGAGTTTCTCCATAAAACTTGCGGAATTGTCGAATCAAGTGGGCTTGGTCAAAAAAACCATGATTCAGGGCCAGCGCTGCCCCATCCGCCGTATGCCCCTGATGAATACTGCCTAGGACGCGGTGAAAACGAACCACCTCACTGAATCGCTTCGGACTGATTCCGATCCATTCTGCAAACTTCCGATTCAGCTGGCGTTCGCTAACAACTTCACGCATGGCCAGCTCACTGACGCTCATACGTCCCCCATCGATAAAGATGCGATGCAATGCATTTTTCATCAGATTATTCTCATATGTACTGGTTTGCACGGATAATGGAATCAGATAGGCATTCATTACCTGCACCCGTTCTTCAAAGGTTTTCGTTCCAGCTATCCGCTCCTGAAGCTCATTCAATCTGAGCGGCCAACATTCCTCAAGCGGAATTCGCATGTCCGTAAATCCTTCCAATGGCAAACCGTGAAAGACGTATGCTCCACCCGGAAAAAAACGTACGCCAAATGTGTAATCTGCGGAAGGAATGACATCGGATGGCTCGGGCAGAGCGAACGGATGCGAATAATTGCCACAATACGCATAGGAATGAACCGAACGGACCGAGTCGTATGTAATCAGCATGTCCGTGCAGCCATCTGGCAATACCCGAGCGGGCACTGAGATCGTGTCCTGATCTCGCTCTCCCTCATGCGGAATAGAACCCGATTCCCAATAACAGGCTACATGAGCCATCAGGGAAACAGAGGGTATTTGCTCAATATAATACGTTTTCCTATCCGTCCCATTCATCTGAATGGGTCTGAACAGCGGATGCAGGCTGGGGTCCACGAGCCATCCCTCCGTTACTAGCATTTATGTATTTATCTATCATACCATTAACCGATGAAATGAAGAAAAAAAGTGCCCCGCCGGACGATCCGACGGGGCTAGTCACACATCTATTTAACACGAGAAGGGGTTTACAAGACTTATCTTATCCCAGCTACCTTAACGGAAACTGAAATGAAGATGAAAAGAACATCAATTTTTATGAACAACGCCGGAGACATTTATTGCTCCCATGAAGGATTAAGCGCTCTAGCCATGGCACGAATATAATCCTGACTAGCCCGCTGGCTAACTTCCGCATCAGGCACAAACACTTCGAAGCAATGATAAGCACCAGGATATAGGTGCATTTCGACATCCACTCCAGCTGCCGCAAGGCGTGTCACATATTCGATTGTCTCGTCTCGAAATAGATCGAGCTGGCCAACACACGTATACATTGGAGGTAACTCTGCCAGATTTTCAGTTCTTGCCGGGACAGCGTAGGAAGGCATGTTGTATCCTTCGTTTTCTCCCAATCCCTCCATCTCTCCTCCAAGGTACATACTCCATGCCTCCAAGTTATTTGTCCGATTCCATGTAGCATTTTGATCCGTAATTTCATGGCTCGAAGCCGAAATATTGCGATCGTCAAGCATCGGGTACAAAGGCATTTGGAAGATTAGACTCGGTCCACCTTTATCACGGACCATTTGTGCAAGCGCTGCAGTCAGTCCTCCCCCTCCACTTGCTCCAGCAATTGCGACCCTGGTGAGATCAATGCCGAGTGACTCTGTTTCGTCTGTCATCCATACAAGACCTGCATAGCAGTCATCAAGACCAGCGGGATAAGGATGCTCAGGGGCCAGGCGGTAATCAACCGATACAACTACGCAATGTGCCGCTTGTACAAAGCGCTCACATAACGCATCATCCATATCCGGATGTCCCAGCACATATCCTCCTCCATGAATCCACAACATCGCTGGCAGCTTATCTCCAGTACGCTCAGCCGGTTCATATATTTTGACCTGCATGTCTCCGGCCGCCCCTGCAATAATTCGATTTGTGGTGCGTACGTCTTCCGACTTCTCAATCGGTGGATTCATGAGCATCGCCCGGCTAACCTTCAGTCCACCCTTCAAATTAAAGCCCGGAAACTGGGTTAATACATCTCTTAATTCAGGTACCACCCGATCTACAAAACTCATATACAATTCCTCCTTCAGTGTATGTTTTCTATGCTTTTTGTCCATGCTCAGCTTCCCACTTAGCCAACTCTGCCCGTACTCGAGGAGCGACCTCTGTTCCGAGCAATTCGATCGCTCTCATCACCTGATCATGCGGCATCGTAGCAATGGGAACGTACATCATGAAACGTGTAATGCCCACATTCTTGCGTAGATGAACAATCTTCCGGGCAACCGTCTCCGGATCACCTACATACAGAGCACCGTCGTGACTACGTGCAGCATCAAAGCTGGCACGACTGTAATGTCCCCATCCCCGTTCCTTGCCGATTTTGTTCATGCCCGCCTGAGTAGAAGGAAAGAACAGATCAGCAGCCAGCTCTGTATCTTCAGCCACAAATCCGAGCGAATGCGACCCTACGGTAAGCTTCGAAGCGTCATGTCCGGCATGTGCCGCTGCCTGCTTGTACAACTGTACAAGGGGGGCAAAATTACGTTCCGGGCTTCCGCCAATAATAGCCAACGTCAACGGAAGTCCCAGCAACCCTGCACGAACAACCGATTCCTGATTGCCCCCGCTGCCAATCCATATGGGTAAAGGACTCTGCACAGGCCGAGGATAAACGCCCAAATTATGTATTGCAGGTCTGTGCCCACCTCGCCAATTGATTATTTCGGACTTCTGCAGGTTGAGCAGCAGTTCCAGATGTTCATCGAACAGCTCATCATACTCACCAAGCTCATATCCAAACAAAGGGAATGATTCGGTAAAGGAGCCCCGCCCTGCCATAATCTCTGCACGTCCATTCGAAATGCCATCCAGTGTGGCAAAATCCTGAAACACACGTACCGGATCAGCCGACGAAAGTACTGTTACTGCACTAGTGAGCCTAATACGCTTGGTCAGGGATGCAGCTGCGGACAACACCATCGCAGGAGAAGAAGCGGCATAATCTTTACGATGATGTTCTCCTACGCCAAATACATCCAGCCCCACCTGATCGGCTAGTACGATTTCCTCCACTACTTCACGCAATCGCTGTGCATGACTTATGACCTCACCTGTGCGAAGATCGGGTGTCGTCTCCACAAACGAAGTAATTCCTATTTCCATAACTCATTTCTCCTTTATTCAAAATTGGACTGTTACTGACAAAATAAATTACCGATCGGTATGTTATTTAGGTAGTTAATATATCTTACTGTTTCGCCTAATGTCAATCATTTTATTTGCATCAAATCTATATCATATTTCTTAAATACATCATCAAAAAGACGTTCGTTTGACAAACAATTGAGAGTTATATAGTATATATCATACTGATGAGTAAGAAATATACTTAGCAAAACAAGATCTACATGATCCATTACAAATTATCTATACTTTAGAAAATATAAGTAACAAGGAGCATTTATTATGGCGAGAACTCGCGAATTTGACGAAGAGAAAGTACTGGATGCAGCGATGCAGCTTTTTTGGGAAAAAGGATATGAGGCCACTTCATTAAGCGATTTGACTTCGAGAATGGGCATCCAAAGGCCCAGTATATACTCCACTTTTGGAGATAAAAGAGAATTATTCGAAACATCGCTACGGAAGTACACGATGGCTCGTGCCGCAGAGATGCGAACCAGACTGGCGGGTATTTCATCGGTAAAAGAGGCCTTTCGTACTTTTTTTGCAGAAATCGTGGATGAAGAATACAACGCAGAGCGACTCAGTCGCGGATGCTTTTGCATCAATACGATGGTTGAGCTTGCACCCCATGATGAGAAATTTGAAATTCTCACCCGGGAACATCAGATGTACCTGTCGGTCATCTTTCAGGAAAATATTGAGCGGGGAATGCGATCAGGTGAACTTAACCCTTCCCTGGACGCCAAGGCTGTCGCCCAAGCACTTATCGTATCGCTAATTGGACTGACCGTTTTTATGAAATCCCGTCCCAATCGTTCATTTATAGAAAACTCGATTCGAGTCACACTTTCCTTGCTGAATTAAATCCAAGCGATGATAAGAAAAAAATAGCATTGCTGGCTAAAACGCCGACAGTGCTTTTTTGAGGTGACGAGCGAAATAACGATGTATTATGAGGTGAGAATTTGCAATATCTGTTTACAATACTATTCATCCTTAGTTTTATAGCCTTCTTCGTATTTCTTGTTTTGATGATCTTATCCATGAGGAAACATAACCGGATACCGATAAGGCATGTTATGCTAACGGCGGCATGTTTTGCAATTGCTTCGATCGGAATGTATGGCATATTGGCTTTACCTTCAAATCCTCCGCAATCATCTGGAACAGATCAGACGGAGAAACACGAATCAGGCGCTGATACAACAGAGGTAGATCACGCACCTCTACCCCAAACGAATGCCTCTAGCTTCTATATGACAGCAGAGGAATTCAAAAACAAGTTTAATGGCGCCGTGGGCAAATACCGACTGAACGGTTTGAGTATTACCCGCTTGAATATGAAAGCCTCTTCAGAGCAGGATACTGGCGCTTTCGAGTATGTATTTAATGATGATTTACGATTGGTTGGTAAATTAAATTCGAATCAAAAAGTAAAAGAAGTCAGGTTATACGGGACTGGTGATGTCAGCGAACCAACGGGTGGAATCCTGTTGACTGCTATCGCTACTCTTATTCTGACAACCAATAATGAATACACATATAATGATGCGCAAGAGGTGATTCAGGATATCGGCATATTGGATCGCGATGTAAGTCAGAGTGAATTTGATGGAGCGACTGTTCGAAATGGATTTGAATATCACTTCAGCATTCAAGACAATGTTTCTATTTTTGGAATAACAACTGTTGAGTGAGTTGCAAATGTGCAAACCAATCGTTTAGATAGGAACGACTCAACATTCCTTCTCCCTTCTGCAAACTTCGTTAGCCTTTCCTTCATATCCACTCCTGTATCTGAATAAAGAAAGGCTCCCAAGTGGGAGCCTTTAAACTATTGATGGACAAAAGTTGTAAACATGTCCGTTAACAACAAAGCTATGTATGGCAGATTCATTGATTACTACCTCGTGTATCGATCGATGTCATCGATCGCAGACTGGTGCTCTCTTCTATGATGATCTTCATGTTGTCGAACGTCGTTCTTTAACTTGGCTAAGAATCCCCACCCCATAAATACAAGTAAAAGTACGGTAATCAACGCATAAGCGAAGCTATATAGATTCATATAGAAGTTGATGAAAATTGCAGCGAGCATCAAGCCTAGAATCCATAATGTCCACTTTGTACTCTTTCTCAAATGATTTCCTCCCCCCAGTTATTAAAACATAAATTCAAAGCACCCTATCTAATTAATGAAAAAAGGCTCCCTTTCGGGAGCCTTTCATCTATCGGCATTAAAAGGTTTTTACACCTTTATTACATCATGCCGCCCATTCCACCCATACCGCCCATGTCAGGAACGCCAGCAGCGCCTGCAGGTTCTGGTTTGTCAGCGATAACCGCTTCAGTAGTCAGGAACATTGCTGCTACGGAAGCAGCGTTTTGCAATGCATAACGTGTTACTTTCGCAGGGTCAACGATACCCGCTTCGATCATGTTAACCCACTCGCCAGTCGCAGCGTTGAAGCCTACGCCAGTTTGTTCTTTTTTCAGACGTTCCACGATTACGGAACCTTCTTCGCCAGCGTTAGCTGCGATAGTACGGATTGGTGCTTCCAAAGCGCGCAGGACGATGTTTACGCCTGTTTGCTCGTCACCGGACAGGGCTACGCCTGCAACCGCGTTGTATACGTTCATGAGCGCTGTACCACCACCGGATACGATACCTTCTTCAACCGCAGCGCGAGTTGCGTTCAGGGCATCTTCGATGCGCAGTTTGCGTTCTTTCAATTCTGTTTCAGTAGCCGCACCGACTTTGATTACTGCTACACCGCCGGACAATTTAGCCAGACGCTCTTGCAGTTTCTCTTTGTCGAACTCGGAAGTTGTTTCTTCCAGTTGTGTACGGATTTGGCTTACACGTGCATCGATATCGGATTTGTTACCAGCACCGTCAACGATGATTGTGTTTTCTTTCGTTACACGGATTTGACGAGCTGTACCCAGTTGTTCCACAACAGCGGATTTCAGGTCCAGACCCAGTTCTTCCGTGATCAATTGGCCACCAGTGAGGGCAGCGATATCTTGCAGCATTGCTTTACGACGGTCACCAAAGCCAGGAGCTTTAACAGCTACAGCGTTGAATGTACCACGCAATTTGTTCACAACCAGCATCGCCAGTGCTTCGCCTTCGATATCTTCAGCGATCAATACAAGCGGTTTGCCTTGTTGAACGATTTTTTCAAGCAATGGCAGGATTTCTTGCGTGTTGGAGATTTTTTTGTCTGTGATCAGGATGTACGGGTTGTCCAAAACTGCTTCCATTTTGTCCGTATCCGTGATCATGTATGGAGAGATGTAACCGCGGTCGAATTGCATACCTTCAACCACTTCCAACTCTGTAGCGAATCCACGGGATTCTTCAACCGTGATAACACCGTCTTTACCCACTTTTTCCATAGCTTCAGCGATCAGTTCGCCTACTTCTTCGTCAGCTGCAGAGATTGCTGCAACTTGTGCGATGGATTGTTTGGTTTCAACTGGTTTGGAGATGGATTGCAGTTCAGCTACAGCAGCTTTAACCGCTTTGTCGATCCCTTTACGGATACCGATTGGGCTAGCGCCTGCAGTTACGTTTTTCAAACCTTCTGTAATCAGCGCTTGAGCCAATACAGTTGCAGTTGTTGTACCGTCACCGGCAACATCATTTGTTTTGGTTGCTACTTCTTTAACCAGTTGTGCACCCATGTTCTCGAATGCATCTTCCAGTTCGATTTCTTTAGCAATCGTTACACCGTCATTCGTGATGAGCGGGCTTCCGAATTTTTTCTCCAGAACCACGTTACGGCCTTTAGGACCGAGTGTTACTTTAACTGCATTAGCCAATGCGTCCACACCACGAAGCATGGAACGACGAGCGTCTTCACTGAATTTAATGTCTTTAGCCATGGTAAGAAAACCTCCCTAGTATATTGTGTAAAATGGTGTTGCTATATGGTTCGGTTAACCGATTAAATTTGAATTAGTCGAGAATCGCGTGAATATCGCTTTCTTTCATAATCAAATATTCTTTACCTTCGAACTTGATTTCTGTACCGGCATATTTGGAGAAAATAACGCGATCTCCTTCTTTCACTTCCAGAGCTACACGTACTCCGTCTTTCAATACTCCAGCGCCAACAGCAATAATTTTACCCTCTTGCGGTTTTTCTTTAGCGGAGTCCGGCAGTACGATCCCGAAAGAAGTTGTTTGCTCTTGCTCCAGTGGTTCTACCAATACGCGTTCACCTAAAGGTCTGATCATGAAAAATAGCCTCCTTTTGAAATTATATAACGTTACATTGTAGGTTGTAGCCATATGTATTAGCACTCGACAGTGTTCAGTGCTAACAACCAACTTTATGATACTTCAACTTGAAGCATGATTTCAAGTCCTTTTCATGAATTCCTGCGAGATTTTACGTTGTATTTACATGAACCCGGCCAAAAAACTCCCGATTGGCCTGCGTAAATGCCATAATACCTTATTACTTATTCCACAGAATCCGTAAGTCCTCCTGCATCGTTCTCAGTCAGCCCTTTTCCATTGTATCCATTGTTGAACATAATATGCCTGCTTGTCCCGTCCATCAGAATATATAACCGTAAAAGTTTGTCACCCTTCATATCCCGGGTAAGAACTGACCGCCTTATCCCGGGACGGGCACCATGCAAAATTATTACGATTACAACATCCTATGGAATCTCTCTTGTTATACTGCGCTCTGCTTGTCCTCGGCACGGATGTAACGGGACTCAGCCTCTGCATCAGCTGCAAGCTGTTTACGATACACAAAGCCAGACAGAAACACACTAATCTCATATAACAGTAACAACGGAATCATCACTAGAAAATCGGAAATAAAGTCAGGTGGTGTGACCACAACTGCAATGAAAATCAGGACAAAATAAGCGACTCTGCGCATTTTGCGAAGCCGGATCGGATTCAATATCCGCAGCCCTGTCAGGAACATAATAATTAACGGAAGTTCGAACAAAAGGGACACCGGCAGTACAATACCAAACAAAAAACTGAAATACTGCTTCATTCCGTAAGTCTCGACAAGCCCCATTTTTTCCGTAATCGATGAAGTAAAGGAAAGTGCCATCGGGAAAACAACGTAGTACGAGAAAGCTAACCCGATCAGAAATAACAGAAATACATAAGGTACATACTTCAACGTGGCTTTTCGCTCACGCGGGCGCAGACCTGGACTGACAAACTTCCAGAGCTGAAACACCGTAAACGGCAGCGTAATGACCAGCGAGAATAGTCCGGCAATCTTCATGTAGATGCCAATCCCGTCCCAGAACGAGAATGCATGCAGCACAAACCCCTGAGCAGTCTCTGCCTTCGTCAGATATTGATACACTGGATCTGCCACCAGAAAGCCTGCCACCAGTCCCAAAATAAAAATACTCAACACATAAATCAACCGCTTGCGCAGCTCACTCAAATGTTCTGTAAGCGTCATTTCTTCCTTCTGCTGCGTCATGCCTGCCCCCCATTGTTGCCAGCTTAAAATACAAAACCCTTCCGGCAGGAAGGGATTTCTCTTTCATTGCCGTCAAAGTTATTCCGGCAGGCGTTTATCCTCAGGCTTGTCTGTAGATGCAGTCTCAGATGCCAGTAGCTTCGCCTTTTCCTGCTCCTTGCGACTGGATGAATCATCATCCGAAATAATCTCACGTGCGCCTTCTTTGAATTCACGGAAAGTGCGTCCGACTGCCCGCCCCAATTCCGGAAGCTTGTTAGGTCCAAACAAAAGCAACGCGATAACGGCCAGCAAAATAAAACCTGTTGGTCCAATGGAACTAAACATTGATATTATTCCTCCTCATTTCAAGCTTCAAAGATGCACACGCTTGGCCATAGGCTCATAGATGTCTTTGCTTCATTTTGAATTATGTCAATCATACCATAGATGTAACCACTTACATAACCCACATTATTCACAAAAGAGACCTCGACATCCAATCATTTCTCCCTGCTTGATTTCACACCCGCTACTATATGTTTCACTCTTATTGCTTGAACTGACCCGTAACCATCAGCAGCGCTTCCGGAAGCTGATCCATAATGGCCGCCAAATGCTCATGCACACCCTTCGGTGTACCTGGCAGGTTGACAATCAATGTACGTCCGCGAATGCCGCATACGCCGCGGAACAGCATGGCAGAACGATTCTTGCCCATGACACTGTATCTCATGGCTTCAGCCATGCCTGGAACTTCCCGTTCAATAACCCGCCTTGTCGCTTCTGGAGTAATATCACGAATCGCAAGCTCCGTTCCCCCAGTGGTCAATACCAAATCAGCGTGAAAATAATCTGTCATTTCAATCAAAGCCGCAATAATCTCATCGGGTTCATCCGGAACGATGCGGTACTCCACGATTTCCCCACCCAGTTCTTCTTCCACAAGTTCCCGGATCACTTGGGCACTCGTATCCTCACGTTCCCCGCGGGCCCCTTTGTCGCTGGCTGTCAGGATTGCTGTTCTCCACACCATAAAGATCACCCTTCTCCTCTATGAAAATAAATGTCCCTTATCGGCTGAAATCGCCGTTTTTGCCACCACTTTTGGAATTAAGCATGGTTGGACCGATAATCATATCTTTTTGCATGGCTTTACACATGTCATAGATCGTCAGTGCCGCAGCCGACGCCGCCGTGAGCGCCTCCATCTCGACACCTGTCTTCCCTTCGGTTTTGACCGTAACTTCAATCTGCAATTCATCGACACCGTTATCATGAAAACGAATATCCACACCCGTCAATGCCAATGGATGGCACATCGGAATCCAGTCCGACGTTTTCTTGGCGCCCTGAATACCCGCAATTTGGGCCACAGCCAGAACGTCACCTTTACCGATGCGGCCCTCCCGAATCGCTTCAAGCGTAGTCGGATTCATCGTCACTTTGGATACCGCAACAGCTGTACGCACGGTACTTTCCTTACCCGAAATATCAACCATCCGAGCTCGTCCCTGTTCATTAAAATGAGTCAGTTTACTGCCGGAAGTCTGGTCGTTATTCGTTTCTGAATTCAATCACATCACAACCCTTTATACGATATGTAATATACCTTCGGTTGTTATCAACAGATCAATCCGCAGATCAAGCGGGTCCATCGGAATTTCATCTTGAAGCTGGCCTGGCAATACCAATGCAGCCATCAGTGGTCTTTTGTCCGTCATTGCACATTTCGCTGCAAGTGTCTCGGCAAAACGATCATAATAACCGCCGCCATAACCAATGCGCCCTCCTTGAAGGTCATATCCTAGCCCCGGTACGATGACAAGATCGATATCCGGCCAGCTATCAGGTTGCAGCACTTCACAGGAATTCTTGGGTTCAGGTATCCCCCATATTCCTGGCTGAATATCCTGTTCACCCATGACACGCTGCAACTCCATGCGAGCCGGATTCGCCAGCACTTTCGGTGCGAGCATCCGATCCCCATGCTTCCAGCCTTCTTCAAATAAAAAGGCCGTAGATGCTTCGCTTCCATAAGACAAATAGCTGAAAATCATAAGCCTCTTGTTACCCAGCTTCAATTTGTCCCGTCTAAGGCGCTCCAGCTCCCGCTTCGTCACATCATTGATCTCAGTCATCGCCTGCTGACGCATGCTTTCATCCATAAGATCCCGGCTCTGTCTCAGCTTGGAACGAAGACGGATTTTCTGTTCCGTATGATCCTGCATGTCCTTGAATAACCTCCTGTTGATCGGGAAGGTAAACTAGCTCTCAATTAAAACCATTTATATGTTATGCACCAGTTGTCATCGTGTTGGAATCGTTAAAATGATTCATTTTCTGCAAAATCCTCATGTATTAACATGCCTTCTTTCAGTTTATCATTGATTGACCAAAAAGACTACACGCCCCAGGCACTCCTAATCGGTGCAATTGCTCTGTATTTCATGTAAACTGGGATATAGTTGTCATATCAAGAACTGGACCTATGGAGGAACTTAATTTTATGCTGCTGCAAGTATCCGGAATTATCAAACGTTTTGGTGTCGATCCAATCCTGGACGGCGTGAACTTACAAATATTAGAACGCGAGCGCATCGGCCTCGTTGGTGTTAACGGCGCAGGAAAATCCACTTTGCTCAAAATTGTAGCAGGGGAAATGTCCTATGATGGCGGACAGATTTTCAAATCCAAGGAAACAACGCTTGGTTACCTCGCCCAGAACAGCGGACTGCAATCCGATCGCTCCATATGGGAAGAAATGATGAACGTATTCGCCCATCTGACCCAGGCTGAAGCGGATTTGCGCCAGATGGAACAGGATATTGCCGACCCCGCACAGATGGAAGACGAAAAAAAATACGCCGATCTGCTTGAACGTTATGCCAAACGCTCGGACTGGTTCAAGGATCATGGCGGTTATGAGATGGAAACCCGTATTCGCAGTGTACTTCACGGGATGGGCTTCGGTGAATTTTCACCAGATACTCAGATTGCCACACTGAGCGGCGGACAAAAGACACGTCTTGCGCTTGCTCGCATTTTGCTTCAGGCCCCTGACCTGCTCATGCTGGACGAGCCTACCAACTATCTCGACATCGCCACCCTCACGTGGCTGGAAGACTACCTCAGAGGTTATTCAGGCGCCTTGCTGGTTGTATCCCATGACCGGTATTTCCTTGACCGGCTTGTAACAACCATCGTGGAGATCGAACGACACCGCTCCAAAAAATATACGGGCAATTACAGCCGATACATGGAACTGAAAGCTGCCGAGTACGAAAGCCAGATGAAGCAATATGAGAAACAACAGGATGAAATCTCCAAAATGGAGGACTTTGTTCAGAAGAATATCGTACGTGCTTCAACGACCAAACGGGCACAGAGCCGCCGCAAGGCACTCGATAAGATGGAACGGCTCGACAAACCGATGGGAGATCTGAAGAAAGCTCATTTCTCTTTTGAAACGGCTGTCATGTCCGGTAAAGAAGTGCTCCGTGTGGATCAGCTTTCCGTTGCCTACGATGAGGCTTCGCCGTTGTTCCGCAATGTATCTTTTGATCTAAGACGCGGGGAAACGGTTGCTTTGATCGGTCCCAACGGTATAGGTAAATCCACCTTGCTGAAATGTCTCACCGGAAGTTTGCGTCCTGTAAGCGGTGATATCCAATGGGGAACCAAGGTGCAGATTGGCTATTATGATCAGGAGCAGACGGGACTTAATCCTTCCAATACGGTATTGGAAGAGCTGTGGAGTGCCTATCCAGGCATGGAGGAAGCACGGATTCGTACGGTGCTAGGCAACTTCCTGTTCAGTGGAGATGATGTACTCAAAAAAATCTCATCGCTCAGCGGTGGTGAAAAAGCACGTGTCTCCCTCTCCAAGCTCATGCTCAAGGAAGCCAATATGCTCATTCTGGATGAGCCTACGAACCATCTCGACCTGTTCGCCAAAGAAGTACTTGAAGCAGCACTGATGGACTATGAAGGCACGTTGCTGTTCATCTCGCATGACCGGTATTTCCTCAATAAAATGGCTGAACGCATTGTTGAACTGCATCCGGGTGGAACAGAACATTACCTGGGCAATTATGATGACTATGTGGAGAAGAAACAGGAGCTTGAAGATATCGCGCGCGAAGCGGCTGAAGCACGCCTTGCCTCTTCCAAAAACTCGGCTAAATCTGATCCAGCCCTATCCTCAACCGAAAAATCCGGAGCCGCCTCATTCGAAGCGGACAAGCAGGCCAAACGCGAAGAACGTAACCGCCAGCGCAAGCAGGAAGCTCTGGAACAACAGATTGCGAAGCTGGAAACGGAGATTACGGAGCTTGAGGCTCAGATGGCCCTGCCTGAAATATATCAGGACTACATGAAGCTGCAAGAACTCCAGGAGAAAGCAGAGGATCACAAACTTCAACTGGCCAAGGCTTATGAAGAGTGGGAAGAATTAGCTTTGGAATAAAATTGGACCATTCCAGTGCATTTCCTGCTGCCATGCGGCGTGGAACATTTAACAATACTTAAAAGCTGATTCCTTGACGGAATCAGCTTTTTTGTTAATGATAAACCGTAGAGTTTTGACAAGGGTGTTTGCATAATTGTCAAATTCACTCGAATCATGGAAATTATTTTTCTGTTGATCACCTTCCCCTTTATCCACAAGAAAGCAATATAGCAAGCAACTTAATCAACTTAATTATACGGCGGTAGAATAGCTTTTTTTGCACAAAAACCATATTTATCCACCAAGTTATCCACTTTATCCACAACTTTGTGGATATAACAGGGGACTTCTATCCCCTAAAGACATTTATTTTCGAAAACATTACTGGTTTGGGTTTGCTAGAGTTACCCACAAATTATCCTGAATATGTGGATAACTATAATCACATCTTGACAAACCTATCCTGGCCCTCATATTTTATCTCCTATAAAAGGACAAAAGCAGACCTCTGTATTTAAGGTCTGCTTTTGGTCTGCTTTTGGTCTGCTTTTGGTCTGCTTTTGGTCTGCTTTTGGTCTGCTTTTGGTTTGCTTTTGAATACAAAGCACAAAGTTATGTGGTGTGATATGCGGAAGTGTAATATTACGCGTGCACTGATTCATCACTTTCAGTAGACTCCGCCTTCAGTCCGGCCGCATTGCATGCTGCTACATAAGCCAGACCTGCTGCCATGACAATATCATTGTGCGTGGCAGTTCCTCTGAATTCACGTCCAGCACGCTCCACGGTAACCGCAGCTTCTGCACTCGCAGCCTCTCCTCCGCTCAGTGCGTGCATTTCCATATCGACAAACGTAATGTCGTCCGAGATACTTTGACCAATCGCTCGAATCGTTGCATCTACCGGACCACCGCCAACCGCAGAATAGGATTGCTCCCCTGCGCTCGTGCGAATGCGAACTGCTGCCATTCGATCCGTCATGCTGCCCGCCGTAACCTGCAATTCAACCAGCTCATAATCCTGCGCAGGAATATTCATGGTCTGACTTACCATCTGCAATAACTGGTCATCACTGACCACTTTCTGTTGATCGGCAGTTTCTTTAAATATCTCATACAGCTGTTCCATTTGCTGCTCATCGGGTTCAAAGCCATATTTGCGAACCCGATCTTTCAAAGCGTGACGCCCGGAATGTTTACCCAGAATAATCATACTGCGTGGAATGCCCAGCGCTTCCGGGTCCATAATCTCATACGTACTCCGGTTCTTGAGCAGACCATCCTGGTGAATACCAGACTCATGCTGGAAGGCATTGCGCCCTACTACAGGTTTGTTATAGGCAATTGGGAAATGCATCGCACGACTAATCTGACGGGATGTCTCATACATCTGGTTCAGTTTGATATTTGTCGTTGCGCCAATAACATCTCCCCGCGTCTCCAGTGCCATAATCAGCTCCTCCAATGCACAGTTACCCGTCCGTTCTCCCACACCATTGATGGTTACTTCGATCTGGGAAGCACCGTTGGCAATCGCAGCCAGACTGTTGGCAACCGCGAGACCCAAATCATTATGACAGTGTGCGCTGTATCGAACCTTATCTCCGCCTCTTGCGCCCTCACGTACCTGACGGAACATCTCTCCATATTCATGCGGCAGTGCGTACCCAACCGTATCTGGCAAATTGATAATACTTGCTCCCGCTTCAATGGCTACTTCAACCATTTCGATCAGATCATCCATCTTCGTACGAGCCGCATCCATGGCAGTGAATTCCACAATATCCGTGAACTGACGAGCATAGGAGACCATCTCCCGGGCGGTAGCCACGACTTCACTACGCGGACGGCGCAATTGATGCTCTATATGGATGTCCGAAGAGGAGATAAACAGATGAATACGACGGCGTGCTGCGTCAGCCGTTGCTCGAACGGCTGCATCAATATCCCCTTTGACCGCACGCGCGAATCCGCAAATCTCCACGTTTTGCAGTTGTCTGGAAATCGCCTGAACCGCCGCGAACTCACCTGGACTTGAGATCGGGAATCCAGGCTCGATGACGTCAATGCCCAGAGAAGCCAACTGATGTGCCAGTTCAATTTTTTGTTCAGGCTGCAGACTCGCTCCCGGTGCTTGTTCTCCATCGCGCAGTGTTGTATCAAAAATCTCAATCATGCGTTTGTTATTGTTCGTTGTCATATTCATCAACCTCCATCAAATTTGAATGTATATTGGTTATTTCGGGGATGTGAACGAGATGTTCATTTCCCGTTTTCTATGTTTATTCATTTTGGATTCCATGCCGATGTGCACGTCGACTTGCACGCCGGACATATTTCTTTGTCTAAACCATAATTATTGATTCCCATCGCCCACCCTGCTGCCGGCAGCAAACACAAATAACCCGCCATCTCATCTAAGAGACGGCGGGTTATTATCCCTCCGCGGTACCACTCTTGCTTGATGGTCCAGGCTTGCGCCAGGCACCATCCACCTCGTCGTCTCCAGCCAAGATCCATTGCAGCTACGTACGCAACAATAACAATCGATCCAGCCGGAGAAACACCCTATAACGGAGGTTAACCGTTGCTGTGTACCACAATGCCCCTGTTGGTTATAGGACAAGGGATGAGACATAGTCTCATCTGTTTCCACAGCTCCGTTCCCGGGCGAGATTCGAACGATTCCGGCCACTGCGTCGCACCACCCCGCAGCTCTCTATGACCGGGAAATACCCTACTGTTCCTGTTCATTGCGTTTCAGTTCAGGAATCTATATAAGTCAACAAATGAATATTTACACTGGCTCTCCGATGACAGAACAACCTTCCGATCGCTGTTATCCCCAGATTTCTTTGATTCCCTTCTCTAAGAGGGAAAATCCGGTGATAAAGGCGAACGCTTCGCTTCTTCAGGTTATTTCTGTCTTCTCCGCTATCGTGTAAATGTTTAGTTGAACATATCGTATTCCTGTTTTAATTTGTAATTAATATACAGTCTTCACTTGAGACTGTCAAGTATATACATAAATCATTCTAGAGCGATTGAACAGACCATGCTTCAAGTGAAAGTCCAGGATCAGCTTTGGCATCGAATTCCGAGATTTCTCCCCGCTGCCACTTCAAATACGCGGCAGCTCCAATCATCGCTGCATTGTCGGTGCAATACTCCATCGGCGGGATCAGCAATTCGAGCCCTTCCTTCGCACAACGTTCCTGCAAAGCTGAACGCAATCCCCGGTTTGCCGCAACGCCACCGCATAACAGCAATTGACGTGATCCGTACTCACGGACAGCCCTTACTGCTTTTTCTACCAGCACTTCGACGACAGCTTCCTGGAATCCCCGTGCCACAGCAGATGGTTCAAGCGTTTCTCCGCGCATTTTGGCTTGATTCAAAACATTCAGTACAGCAGACTTCAGACCGCTAAGGCTGAAATCATAGGAATCGGCTTCCAGCCAGACGCGTGGCAAAGGTACCGCCTGCTCTGCTTCAGCAGCCATCCGGTCCACATGTGGTCCTCCCGGATAGGGACAACCCAGTGCACGCGCCACTTTGTCATAAGCCTCGCCTACAGCATCGTCACGCGTACGTCCGATCAGTTTGAATTTGCCTTCGGATTCCATATGCACAAGCTCGGTATGACCACCTGAAACCACCAGTGCCATTGCTGGATATTGCAGCTCATGGGTAAGTCTGTTGGCATAGATATGTCCCGCAATATGATGTGTGCCAATGAGCGGTTTGCCAAGTGCCATGGCCATGGTTTTCGCTGCCACGATGCCGACCAGCAATGCACCAACCAGTCCAGGCCCTTGTGTCACGGCGATCGCACTCAGATCACGCGGACGGATGCCGGATTGCTCAATAGCCTGTTCCAACATCAATGTAATGACTTCCACGTGTTTACGCGAAGCGACTTCAGGCACAACCCCGCCAAATGCCTTATGAGTCTCGATCTGACTGGAGATCAGATTGGACAGCACTTCCCGTCCATCCTTGACTACCGCTACGGATGTTTCATCACAGCTTGTCTCCACTGCCAATATATAAGATGGTGCTGAACTTACCTTTTCATTGAAATCCTTCATGAATCCGTTACGCTTCCTTCCTCTTCGCCGCTCCGGCTCGCAGGCGGCAAATTCGCCCACATAATCATCGCATCTTCCCCATTGTCGGAGTAATACCCTTTACGAAGACCAGCCGATTCAAACCCTTTTTTCTGATACAAGCTCTGGGCAATCCGATTCGAAACCCTGACTTCCAGCGTCATTCGTTCCATCCCGAGATAAGCCGCCGTTTTCATCAATTCGTCCAGCAGCTTCTCACCGAGCTTGCGCCCACGATAAGCTTCCCGGACTGCAATATTGGTAATGTGGGCTTCATCCATAATTGTCCACATACCGGCATAGCCGATCGCCGTACCTTCCAATTCCATGACCATATATTTAGCAAAATGATTGTGTGTCAATTCATTTTGAAATGCTTCTTCCGTCCAGGGCAGGGTGAAGGCTTCATGTTCAATTATCATTACATCGGGAATATCACCCAGAGTCATGAACCTGAACTGAAGCGCTGCTTCCTGCGCGTCATTCTCCACGTTGTCCATCTGCTTCCCCTCCCTTTTAGTGCGTGTTCAAAAAGACCGGTTTTCAGTACCGAGAAGATGGGATAAAGCTAGAAATGGAGTAGCGGAGCGTAGGGAAACTACGTGAGCAACTACAATGTTTCCCAAGGAAACATTCTTCGTAAGCATCCGCTTATTTCGGCCGAATTCCATATTCAATGCTGATGATGCCACTAGGCATCCTTCGTAATCAAAAGCGGACTTTTTGAACAACCTCTTTTAGCCTTTGCGTAGCAGGTTGGCTTCCGCTTCAGCCAGCTGGGTGTAGTTGGGCACGAGCGCATGCACGTCATCTCGCTGACCTGCAAGCAGCGCCTCGGCGCCTAAGCGCCCAATCCAGCGGCCCTCCAGCTCATAGGGTACGAGCTGGAGCGCCGTTCCTGCGGGGCAGCGAAGCTCAGCCGCTGTCGCAGCATGCGGGCCCGTCTCGCCGACAATCCAGACGGCAGCGGGCCGCTCTTCCGGCGCCGCTTCCGCCATGCGGGCGGCGAGGGCTTCCAGCCATCCGTCTACCATACGGATGGCATCTGGCGCCAGCCGCCGGGGTGCAGCGCTCCCGGCGGAGGCAAACAGCGCGGTATAGGCTTGGCCGCGCCGTGCATCCACGAGCGGAACGATCCAGTGGACAGGGGCGGCACCGGTGCCGCCCTGGTCCGCGGATAGCGTTCCGTCAGCCCCTGCTGCGGCATCCTCCGCCGCAGCTTCGGCCTTGGCGGCGAGGCCGCTGTGCCAGCCGCCCCAGGCTAGGGCCTGAAGGCTGGACACCCCGACAACGGGGATGTCCCACGCCCAGGCTAGCGTCTTCGCCGCGGTCACCGCAATGCGGATGCCCGTGTACGAGCCCGGGCCAATGCCGACGGCAATACCGTCCAGCTGTCCCGGTTGGGTGCTGCTGGCTTCCAGCAGCTGCTCCATTACAGGCACGACGTGTACCGAATGATTGCGTTCTGCCCGTTCATTGCGTTCTTCCAGAAGGGCGTGGCCTTCCATCACTGAGGCTGCCATCACCGCAGTCGAGGTATCCAACGCCAAAAACCGCTGGCGCGGCTGTTTTTGTAAATCTTCCATCATCATTTGACTCCATTCTGTCTGAACTGTCGGCACATGGCAGCATAAGTCTCGCCATACCCATCCAGCGTAATCGTTCGATCCTCCGGGCCCGTCGTCTCGATCTGCACATGCAGGTGTTCCTGTGGCAGTAATTCGGGAATGATGCTGGACCATTCCACCAGACTAACTCCGGTTCCATAGAAATACTCATCCAGTCCAAGCTCGTCCGCTTCTTCCAGTGATATGCGATACACATCCATGTGATACAAGGGCAGGCGCCCTTCGTATTCCTTGATCAATGTAAACGTGGGGCTGTTAACCACATCACGTACACCCAAATGCCACGCAAACTTTTGTGAAAATGCCGTTTTGCCCGCGCCCAGATCACCGTCTAGTGCAATCACCATGCCGGCGGTTGCCTGTTCAGCGAGTGCGGACGCGAGTACTTCTGTATCTGCAATGCCATGGGAGTGATACACCCACTGCTCATGCGTCTGATTCAATATACGCCCCACCTTTGGCGGTCAAGCCGCCTGAGTTCACTTTGAACTTTATTATATCGGTCCCATTCTCACCCCGCAACATCGAAGGATCAGAAGCAGAACGGAAGATAGGCCACCATTCACACGAATGACAAATAAACCGGCACCTGACGGCACCGGCCTTTCCTAGACATCCTTTACCAGATGTTCTCTTTTACTCTTCCAAACGGTCTACACGTACCGTCTGGGTATTCCCCGGTCTGCTGCCCACCTGCACCGTTGCCATGCCATTGGCTTCATCCACATTTTCGATCCAAACCGGATCTCCTTCCAATGTAACAGCAATCGTGTCTTTGGAATCATAAATGGCTTTCGCCCGTTTCACATCCATCATTGTTATTCATACTCCCCTTCCGGATCATCATGCGATTCCCGCACCATGCTATCTGTTGTACTCTCACCAATATATCCGTTATCTTCTGTAACTTGTCCACCGCCCAGACCTTCATTCACCATCCGGTCAATGTCCAGCATAAACGACTCCCTGTCAAGTGGCAGCTCTTCTGAGGTGATAGCCTCCCAGTTAACCGCTGTTGCAGGTGTATGAAAACCTTCAGACCCTTCCGACTCGGCACGAGGATACGGAGAGAACGTATGGGCGTGAGCTTCAGCTTCGTCTCGTTTGTTCTTCATAGGGGTACCTCCTGACGTGATAGTTAATAACTAACATCATCCTCTTTCAAAACAACGCTATAAGCGAAAATCTTCAAGGATGTTTCTGTTATCATCCCCCACTCTTTCTGAAGCATACCGATCCGGGAAAATAGGGTTATCCCGCCCGTGAAATGCCCATACTATACCTATAATGTTCTCGGAAAGGAGCCGTTCATGCATACAGTCTGGAAAGGTGCCATTAGCTTTGGTCTGGTTCATGTTCCTGTCAAAATGTTTTCGGCTACCGAAGACAAAGACATCTCCATGCGTTACATTCACAAAGTCTGCGGCAGTCCACTTGCTTATGTACGTAAATGTCCTTCCTGTGAAGTTGAGGTTCAATGGGAAGAGATCACCAAAGGATATGAATATGAGAAAGGCAAATTCGTCTTGTTCGAAAAGGACGAGCTTGAAGCGTTAAATGATTCCAGCAGCAAAACCATTACCATTCTGGATTTTGTGGATTTAACGGAGATCGATCCGATTTATTTTCAAAAAACGTATTACCTCTCTCCCGATCAAGCGGGAGGAAACGCCTACCAGCTATTAATGACAGCCATGCGGGATACAGGAAAGATTGGCATCGCCAAGATATCCATTCGCTCCAAAAGTAGTTTGGCCGCCATTCGTGTGCTGGACGATTGCCTCTCCATGGAAACCATTTTCTATCCAGACGAGATTCGTCCCGTCTCTCAGGTTCCCAACCTGCCCGAGGTTCTAAACGTAAACGAGAAGGAATTGACGATGGCCAAATTACTGATCGATCAGTTATCTACTCCTTTTGAACCTGGTAAATATACGGACGACTACCGCGCCAAACTGCTGGATCTGATCAATCACAAAGTAGCCGGTGAAGAAATCAAAATTGCCCCTGCTAAACCGGAAGCGAATGTCATGGATCTCATGGCAGCACTGCAAGCAAGTATTGAAGCTGTGAAGCCCATTCCAACCGATCCCGGAACCACCACAGCCAAACCTAAGAAACGTGCTCCCAAGAAAACTTCAGTCCAAGCAGCAGCTGGAGGAGAAACAGAGAATCCTGCTCCTGCCAAAAGAAAGAAGGCTGCTCCTAAACCCAAGGCGTAAACAGCAAACAGCATAAGATTCACTTGTCACTAACATCAATATTGGATATCCGGCCATGCAGCCGGATTTTTGTTTTGTATTCCATAATTGAAGTAATACTCAACCAAGAATGAATATACCAAAATCGAAAATACAATTGACGAAAGTTGATTTATATTTTATATTAACTTATGAAAAGTAACTTATTTATAAATGTACAGTTAGGCCTCATAACTATATGAACTATGACATTACAATAGCCCTATTCCATTGCCAATAAGTGAACCGCAACAATTCAACTAAACTTTATACAGGAGGAATTTCTTATGACTTCTACTTATCAAATCCCTGCTACAACCCATCTGGGTGAAGTAAGTTTGCGAATCAGCAATTTGGATCGATCCATTCAATTTTATACCGAAGTGGTCGGACTGAAACTGCTTGAACGCAGCGACAAAGTCGCTACCCTGACAGCCGATGGAAAGCAGTCTCTTCTGCGCCTTGAGCAGTTGACCGATGCAGTAACGATGCCTGTTCGCTCCACTTCAGGTCTGTATCACTTCGCCATCCTGCTGCCTGACCGCAAATCGCTGGGCCTTGCTCTTCGTAATCTGGCTGAATCCGGCATCGAAATTGGTCAAGGTGATCATCTGGTCAGTGAAGCATTCTACATTTCCGATCCAGATCAGAACGGTATCGAAATCTATGCAGACCGTGCCCGCGACACCTGGAAGCGAGATTCAGAAAATAACTACATTATGTCAAGTGATCCTGTTGATGTAGACAGCCTGTTTGCTCTCGCCGCGAACGAACCTTGGCAGGGATTACCTGCCGGAACGGTCATTGGTCATGTTCACTTCCATGTACGCAGTCTGGAAGAGTCACGCCGTTTCTACACAGGAGTACTTGGATTCGATATCGTTGGTAACTTCGCCAACATGTCTGCCCTGTTTGTATCCGCTGGCGGTTATCACCATCACATCGGACTGAACATTTGGGCTGGTACAGGCGCCCCTGTAAATCCGGCCAATGCGACAGGCATTGACTACTTCACCATCATTTATGACGGAAAAGAACAATTGGAACAAGCTCTAGAACAACTACGTCAATCCAACACATCTATCGAACAGCAAGGTAAGGACTGGTTTACTATAGACCCACAGAATATTCGTATTCGCCTGACCACAACGAGCTAATACGGAGAATCCGTGATGCGAATGTTGTGCATTAAGTTGAGTAATCTGAATAGCCCGGATACAAATTTCCTTGTTTCTTATAGGAAATTAGTCGTCCGGGCTTTTTGGCTTTCCTTTTCTTCATGCAGATCTATTCCTTTACCCATTTCCTAATAAAATTGGTGCAATTGGCGTATCCTAACCAAATATCTAGATCGACATGCGAAGGAGAACCCACATGATTGAAAAGGGGCGTTTAACTGTAAGACAACTGGGCTCACTGATGTTCTTATGCACGATTGGTGAACAGATTATCGTCTTCCCCTCAATGGTTACCTCATATGCGCATCAGGATGCATGGATATCCGCATTAATGGGGGTTGCCGGGGGAGCAGGGGTACTGTCCATCATGCTCGTTGTATACAAACTTCAGCCCCGCATGAATCTGATCCAACATGCATTGTATACGCTTGGCCCCTGGATTGGGGCGTTCATCAGCTGTTTTTATCTATTCTATTTTCTAATGGGTACATCTGCATTCATAAGAGAAATTGGGGATTTCATGACGACCCAGATCCTGCCTGAATCTCCCCTCTTCATTGTGAGTTTGCTTTTTGTTTGTACTCTTGCCTGGGGACTCTTTTCTGGTCTGGAACCCATAGGCAGAAGTGCCGAGGTACTTCTGCCCTTGATCGTGCTGTTCCTGCTCATTCTGACTGTCTGTCTATTCCCGCATTCGCATCTGGACAACATCAAGCCCGTTCTTGCAGAAGGCTTTCTGAATCCCTTTAAAGGCTTTGTCGCTGTGCTTACCTATCCTTATTGTGAATTGTGTATCTTTCTTATGCTCTTTCCTTATGCGAAAAAGGAAGCACATTGGGAAAAGGATATCCTTCTAGCAGCCATCATAGGGGGATTGATGCTTACCCTAACGCTAACCATCTGTCTGCTGGTAATGGGTCCATTTATGACGCAGCACCATTGGTTCGCAGCATTTAATCTATCGCTGAAGATCAATATAGGCAACTTTTTGCAGCGGATTGAGGCCTTTATGGCTTCCGTCTGGATAATTGCCGTCTTTTTCAAGAGCATTCTGTTCTTCTACAGCTTTGTACTCGGAATCACTCATCTCTTCAAACTGTCCAGCTATCGTCCACTCATTTTGCCTGGCGCCATGTTGATTCTGTCCATGTCCATTGTGCTAGCACCCAACGAAAATTTCTATCTCAAAGTTGTTATTCCGTATTGGATTGATTGGGATTTGACTTGTGGTATCGCGATTCCTTTACTGCTTATTATGGTACATAAGCTGAAAGCACGGCTGCGGAAGAGCTAAACCTACCCTACTTAACTTATAGAGAATCAACTTCCAGGCAGATTTGAAAGAGGAAAGGAGTTTTAAGCACATGTTCAATCCCTTGGTTCCTTTTGAACCTATATCCCGAGATGTGATCCCTACCGGGCAAAATTGGATTGCCCAAATCAAATGGGATGGGGTCCGCATGCTTGCTTACGAGGACGGAGAGGGAATTCAGTTAATTAATCGCAGATTGCACAACCGAACTGCACAATATCCTGAGCTGGTTCAGCCACGCAACCTGTGCTCCGTCCCTTCTTATATTTTGGATGGAGAGATTATTGCACTTGATCCGGATACGGGAAAACCGTCCTTCTATCACGTGCTGCGGCGAGATCGCATGAGCAGACCGGATGGCATTGCCCAAGCTGTAAACCAGATTCCGGTGACTTATATGGTATTTGATATTCTTTACTGCGATGGAGAATGGGTCACAGATCAGCCACTTGCAGATCGTCAGCGTCTGCTGCACCAAGTTCTGAATTCTGCTCCACATGTTCAAGAGGTGACTAACACGACCGATCCCGACGCCCTGCTCACTGTGATGAGACAGCACCAGATGGAGGGAATTGTATGTAAAGACCTTGCCAGTACCTATGGAATCAACGGCAAAGATCAACGCTGGCAGAAGGTTAAGATTTTCCACGACCTATATGCCATGATTGGAGGGGTCACCTACCGCAGCGGCATCGTCAATGCAATTGCAGTCGGTGTATATGATGGGCCTAACTTTGTCTATATTGGTCATGTCGGCACTGGTAAATTGAACTCGGACTCCTGGCGTAAACTAACCGAAGAAGTACAACCTCTTATTCGTAAGGATAGACCTTTTCATAACATACCCGAGAGAAGCGCGGAGACGACATGGATTGAACCACATATCGGCGTCAAAGTGCAATTCATGGAACTCACCCACCATCTTACCCTACGTCACCCAAGCATCCAGGCTTTTGCTTTGGTAAAGCGAGATGAGTGTGCGATCAGCCAGATCAGTCATCTTATCCCTGAACGATAAACTACTTTCACCATACACCCGATACATCAAAAAGGCTTTCCATTTAAAATTATACTTGCTCACCAGAGGAGGTGATATTCATGGCCCATACAATAAAGGGCACCATAACGATTAATGGAATGGAACTTACCGTGACCAATCCGGACAAGTTGTTATGGCCCGAAGCGGGTGTAACCAAGGCTATCTATTTGCAAAAGTTGGCGGCGCTGGCCCCCTATCTACTGACGTACACCCGAAATCGGCTGCTCACCACGATACGTTATCCACATGGTGCAGGTGGCGAGTTTTTCTATCAAAAAAATGCCCCGGAGCCCGTTCCGGAGTTTGTACGAACTGAGATGCATGATGGGATACGATATGTAGTGATGAATGACCTTCCTGATCTGTTATGGCTTGGCAATTTGGCCGCTCTTGAGTTTCACCCTTCCTTACATGCTGTAGGCAGCCATCTGCCTTGCGAGTGGATGATTGATCTCGATCCTTCGCAGGAAGAAGAACCTCGCATCATGCAAGCTGCTCTGATCGTGGGGGAAACGCTAACTTCGCTTGGCCTTAGATCGGTACCGAAAACCTCCGGTGCCACAGGTGTACAGATTATTGTTCCGATCCGCCAAGGTGTAACTTTCGATGAATTAAGAGACATCGGTTATTTTGTAGGCAAATACGTCACTCAAAAACATCCGGATCTATTTACACTGGAACGACTAAAAAAAGACCGGGGGGATCGCATTTATTTTGATTACCTCCAGCATTACGGTGGCAAAACGCTCGCAGCTCCCTACACTCCCCGCGCCAAACCAGGCGGTACAGTGTCTACTCCTCTCACATGGGATGAAGTTCGGAACAACGTTTCGGTTAAGGATTACCACTTGATGAACATCGTGGAACGCTTGACGGAGACTGGAGATCTGATCGCAGCTGTCGACCCCCAGCCTGTTGAACTGATTATCCAGCATTTAAAACAAAAATAGCCGGTCACCCTCAAACCAAGGGTACCGGCTATTTTTTCGTTTACTCGTGATGAGATTCGCTAATGTATACCTTTTTTCTTGAAACGTCCGCCCTTCACATCGTGAATGTTACCTATTGCCACAAAGGCATGTGGGTCCCAATCTTCAACAATGGACTTCAGCTTAGCTTCTTCCAAACGGGTAATAACCACAAAGATAATTTTCTTCTCGTCTCCACTGAAGCCGCCCTCTCCATCCAGAAAAGTGACGCCACGACCCAGACGGTCGGTTAAGGCTGAACCAATATCACGGTACTTCTCACTGATAATCCATACCGATTTGGATTGATCCAAACCTTCATTCACAATATCAATCATCTTCATTGCAATATAATAAGCAATCATGGAGTACAGGGCGTTTGGCCAGCCAAACACAAAACCTGCACCTGCAAAAATAAATACGTTAATGAACAATACGATCTGACCTACAGACAATGGTGATTTCTCACTCAACAGTATGGCTACAATCTCCGTACCATCCAGTGAACCGCCAGAACGAATGACGAGACCAACTCCAACCCCCAAGATCAATCCACCAAATACAGCTCCAAGCAGTGGTTCACCTGGCGTCAGTGCAGGAACGTGGTGTAACAATGACGTTCCAATGGACATTACAACGATCCCGAGCAGTGTGGACAACGCAAACGTTTTACCAATCTGTTTATACCCCAAAATCAGGAAAGGCAAGTTAAGCAAGGTCAGGAAAATTCCAAGTGGCAGATGTGTAAGCTCTGACACCATAATCGAGATCCCTGTTATTCCCCCATCAATAACGCCATTCGGCACGAGAAATACTTCGAGTGACACAGCCATCAGTGCAGCACCGACCAGAATCATCACAATGCGCTGCAGAAGCTTCAGTGAAAACACCGAGCTCTTCACATTGCGGTCCGGCTTGGATGTTAGTTCTTTAACCGATACATTGGACATGGTATCCCCCCCGTTTTGATCAATATGTGAATCCATTTCATAAATCATTTAAGTACCCAGAGGAACCCTACATACAGAGGAACAACACCGTTCCAACGCTATATGCACCCCGTTATAAAAGCACCTAAAGGCTATATGAAATGTATTCAAGTATGTCTTAATTCCGGTTGACAATTCCAAAAGAGAGCAAAAGGGAGCCTGTTTTCCCGCAGACTCCCCTCCTTCGCCAAGACATAATTTATATAAACATTATATCATAAAAGATCAAATTTGAGCAAAATAGTTAGCAAAAAGAAGATAAATTCACAAAAAGTGAACTTATCTTGAGAAATCCGCCTTATAACGGCTAAAGCAGCGGAGAAAGCATGCGAGAAAGCATTTCTGCCCCTTTTTCCCACCGTGAGCGCTGCTGAAACACCTTCACGTCAATCTGGCTGCATTCATTCAGATCACGTTCAAAATCCTTAGTCAGCCGGTCTATGGATGATGTCTCGAACAACACGGCGGTTAACTCAAAATTGCAGAAAAAGCTGCGCATATCCATATTGGCTGTACCTACCGTTGCAAGCAAATCATCCACAATTAAGACCTTGGCATGCACAAAACCTTTGCGATATTGATAGAACTTCACTCCCGCACGCAACAATTCTTCGACATAGGACATAGAAGCCAAATGCACCAGCCGCGAATCCGATTGATACGGAATGATGATTTTCACATCCACCCCACTGACGGCAGCCGTCTTGATTGCTTCGTACAAAGCGGGGTCCGGAATGAAATAGGGTGTTGTGATGTATATGCGTTCACATGCCACGGAAATCGCCCCAAAGCACATTTCCTGAATGGCATCCCAGTCCTGATCCGGCCCGCTGGACAGAATCTGAATCCGCTCTTCCCCACTGCAAATATGTGGCGGGAACAGCTCTGTCAGCTGAGGCTCTGTAATCTGCTCGCCGGAAGCGAGCTTCCAATCGTTCAAGAACGTACTTTGCAGGAAATATACGGCATCTCCCTCAATCTGTACATGGGTATCACGCCAGAATCCAACCTCCGGATATTGCCCAAGATAATCATCACCTATATTAATCCCACCCACAAATCCAATCCTTCCATCCACCACAACAATTTTACGGTGATTCCGGTAATTCACCCTTCGGTCAATCGTAGCAATGAGCGGTGGCAGAAAATAATGAAACTCCACGCCTGCGTCCTGAAACTTGCGAATAAAGCTCCAGCTCATCTTGTGACTGCCAAGTCCATCGCAGATCAAACGTACTTTGACACCTTCCTTTGCCTTGCGAATCATCACATCCTGAAACTTTGTACTGATGACATCATCTCGAAATATATAAAATTCAACATGCAGATGGTGCTCTGCCTGTTCCATGGCCCTCAACATGGCTCCAAATGTCTCTTCACCATTCGTCAGTACCTGGCTCCGGTTGCAGCCTGTAATCGGGCTCTCAGACAGGTGTGTCAGCAGGTTAAACAAACGATGCTGATGTTTGTATCGGCCGCCCGACATCTGATCCGCATGCTCGACAATATGAGCCTGCTCCCAGATCGTTTCCCGTATTTCACGAAAGATTCGCGAACCGCCTTTACGGACCTTCTTGCGTTTGCTGTAGTCCTGGGCGACAAAATAATACACAACAAAGCCGATCAAGGGTACACAGAATAAAATAAAAAGCCATGCCACAGCTTTCGCCGGATTACGGAATTCCAGCAACAGAATGGTGGCTGCCTGAAAAGTAAATACGAGCAATATAATGACCAGCCAAAACATTCGGCTTCCTCCTCATGGCAAGGTGTATCCTTGCCGTTCTCTCTCACTGTACAAGTTTTGACGATAAAGCCTTTAGCTAATCATTAGATACCCAATGTATGCACTGTTCGTAACGTTTGCTTAGATAAAATGTTACATACACAGCTGATTGTAGCCGCGCTCAGCCAGTTCATTCCATTCTTCGACGTTGTATATTCTGACTGTGTTCCCCTCTACATATGATTCATTCCAGTATGCGGATCAGCATTCCATCGCCATTTCGAGCACACGGCCTTCCAGACTCTTCCTCTTTTCTTGATCGGAAGGTGGTCTTCTTACGTAAAATTAGATATAATATTCGTTAAAAACTTATTACTTAAAGGAGAAGACTAGTTAATGGACAGTGAGAGGTATGCGTTAAATTTAGCATTGGTTGCGATTTTGATAGGGTTTTCGGCATTTTTTGTAGCGGTGGAATTTGCACTCGTAAGGATTCGCCCGAGCCGGATTGACCAAATGATTGCAGAAGGAAACAAGCGTGCCTTGGCTGTTAAACAAGCCGTTGCCAACTTGGATGGATATTTGTCCGCCTGTCAGTTGGGTATCACGATTACATCTCTGGGACTGGGCTGGCTGGGAGAACCCACGGTTGAGAAAATTCTTCATCCTGTGTTCGAAAGCATGCACATGCCGGAGGCAGTTTCTTCATTCTTATCGTTTGTTATTGCGTTTGTCGCCATCACGTATTTGCATGTGGTAGTTGGTGAACTTGCACCTAAAACGATTGCAATCCGTAAAGCCGAAGCCGTTGCTCTGCTGACGTCTACACCTATCATCTGGTTTAACCGAATTATGTATCCTTTTATCTGGCTGTTAAACAGCTCAGCGAATCAACTGGTCAAATTGTTCGGAATCAAACCTGCATCAGAACATGAAGATGCGCACTCCGAAGAAGAATTACAGATTATCATCAATGAAAGCTTTGAGAGCGGCAAAATCAACCAAGCTGAGTTCGGATATGTAAGCCGGATTTTTGCTTTTGATGAGATGCTTGCCAAAGAAATCATGGTACCCCGGACTGATATGGTCTGCCTTTATGTCAATAGATCGAACGAGGAAAACCTGGATATTATCCGGCAAGAACAATACACCCGTTTTCCAGTAGTAAATGAGAGCAAAGACGATATTATCGGTATCATTAATACCAAACAATTTTTCCTGGAGTTATACGGAAACGACGAACCTGTCGATCTGTCTTCCCTGATTCAGCCGGTATCGGCTGTTCACGAAACGACACCGGTCAAGGATCTGCTCAAAAAAATGCAGAAGGATGGCGTGCATATTGCCGTTCTGGTTGATGAGTATGGAGGTACTTCCGGGATTGTAACGATTGAGGATGTGCTTGAACAGATTGTCGGTGAAATCCGGGATGAGTTTGACGCAGACGAAGTCGAGGATATTCAGGTCATCAATGAAAACTATGTCATTATGGATGGCAAGGTGTCCTTGTCCAAGGTTAACGACATGTTCACGTCAAACCTGGATGCTGACGAATGGGATACCATTGGGGGATGGCTTTATAGCCATCGTCCAGAGATGAATGAACAGGAAGAATATGAGTTCGAGAATCTGACCTTCGTTTTGCTGGAAAAAGACAAAAATCGCTTCTACAAAGTCGCCGTTGTTCCTAAGGAACCACTGACCATGTCCGACTACACTGATGAAGACGAGAAGAGAGCCTAATTGGGCTAAATAAAGCAACAACTTCATATATAATAAGAAGAGCACTTGCCTACTTTGGTAAGTGCTCTTCTTATTATTTCTGGCTGAATGTGTTACTTCCCCATGTTATCACTCAACCAGAATGGAACTTACCGTCCCATTTTTTAATTTGATTTTAATACCCACTTCGCAATATCATCGATAATGGCTTTGGAGACATTAGATGGCTGAGCGTACTCTTGACCAATGGAAAGTCCATCATAGCTGGATAACAGATGATTTACCTTTGGATAGCTGTTGTACGTTACATTGGAATGACCTTGAAGAGCCGATTTCCAGTTTTGGAATTGATTCATAGACACTTGCACATCATTTTCGCCTTGGATAATAAGCATAGGGGTATTTTGTGTTTTAGCCAGTTCCGCAGGCACATAATCTCTCTGCTCAAACCACCAATAAGCAGGTTGAAGTGGAAACGCCTCAGGAAGATGATCTACGGAATATTTAGGATCTTTAACGATCGCAGCAACATTTTTATAAAAATCAGCTTGTTCTTTAATGATCTTCGTGTCTAAATCTAGCCGCTTCATCCGGTCTACCAATTCGTCCTGCTGCTCGGTAAGCACATCCACAAAGCTGCTGCTTGGTGCAGCAAGCAGAATACTTCCTGCAATATCATGCTGATTATCGTCAGCAATGATTAACGGTACTGCAAACCCGCCTTGACTATGTCCAGCCACAAAAATCGCTGTAGGATCAATATTTGGATTCTTTTTAAGCAAATCTACTGCATCGGCTACCTGATTTACACTTTCTTGTTTTAACGTGAATTTAGGCTGTGAAGCGACCTTATAGGTATGCTCATATGTGACCTTATCATATCTTAATACAGCAACTCCTTGTGAAGCTAAACCTACCGCAAGATCGCGAAATGGCTTTGCACCACCAATGGCAGCATCTTGATTGCTAGGCCCAGATCCGTGTACCAGAATGACAACCGGGAAAGGTCCCTCTCCCTTGGGCAAAGTTAATGTCCCTGGCAAAGCCAAATCACCCTGACCAACGGTAATATCTTGCTCTGTATAAGCAGATGGATCGTCATAGCTTGGTTTTTGATAAACATCTGGCGTAGCGGCCGCAATGTACAAGTCATCCACAAGTGCGTTATGATTCATTCTGACCGTAATATTTAAACGAGTCAGCTCAGTTTTAAAAGTATAGGTAACATTGCGATGCACTGTGTTATTTTCTACGTGTTTAGCTATGGCTTCACTTGAAATTTTTCCATTTTGACCTTCTAATGCTGCCCATAGCTGACTCAACAACGTGGGTGACAACACTTCGCTAACAGAGGTATGAACATACTTCGCAGCTTCCTTGCCATTGCCCTCACTAATAAGTGAAATGAATATATCCTCAGGTGCTGCCTTCAGTGTCTCGGTAAGAAATCTCCCATCCATAAAGGTAACTCCTTTCGTTAGCTCAACAGGATTGTCTAAGGGTAAGACTTGCCCATTCACAATCGCCTGTTTCTCTCCTACCTTAACTACAATAGTAAGCTCATTTTTTCGTATTGTGATTTGTCCTGTTGTTTGTTGCCAAGATACTTCTGCCCCATTCTTTTCTGCAATCTCACGAATAGGAACTAAAGCTTTGCCATCAGCAGTTTGTTCAGTAGCTGCAGAGATAGATGTTACTGGCAGGATGAGACATGCAGAAATAAGAGAAAGTAATAGCTTTTTCCAATTGTTCATCGTAATAACTCCCCCTAAGCAATTTTTATTATATGCATAGACATATGAGCGTTTATTGGCTCAGGACTATACTTATAACAACAATAGCAATGATGAATAATAACAGGACCCAAGATAGTGGACGAGCGAAGTTAATAGTCCAGCCTATTCCATAACGTTTTTCTACGGTAAAAGAAGGATCATTGCTATTGAAGTAAATAAAACCAAACTTCCAATTATCATCTTCATTCACAGGCTGCTCCCTGGATCTTTCACGATCCTCTTGATGATTCCGAATTTTCCCACCGCCTTGTCTGCCTGTGAGAGACAGCAACACAGCGCCTAAGACGATCACCACAGGGGTGATGAAGCTAATAGCTGTCAACAAGACCAGATTAGGGACGAACATATTGATCTGAATGAAGGCAAATAAAATGGTAAGAAGCAACCCTGTTATGATCGTAAATAGGGACCATTTACGGCGGAATTGAATATTTTTAGCAGCGAATTGGGCAGGATCAGACGGGGTAAGCTGTTGTTTGCTTGTTTTAATACTCCAGTTCACCAACATCATAAGTGCAATGATTCCTAGCTGTACCAGATTAATAGCCAGTACCGAAAGGTAGGTTTTAGGCACACTGGAAGTGACATTGCCCTGAAGATCATATTTCATTGGAATGATGTCAGGTAGTGCCTTATAATTCACGATCGAAATGATCGCAATGGCTACAATAATAGCAAAGTGAATGAGAAACCAATAGTTGGAATAGGTGAGCTTGTTTTGGCGGAAGGTGGTATCAATTTTAACCCGTTGAGGTGCTTCTACAGTTGTAAGTGTTCCCTTTAGCTTTTTCATCTTGAAATGAAATATCATATTTAGTGTTGCCCAGTACACAATGAATATCATTGTACAAACACCGGTAATCATTGCGGTAGACTCTTCATTAGCAGATCGGAGTAAATACAGACAGACAAGTATAACAATCCCGTTCCCGATCAGGCTTACTGTAGCAAACATACTCCGGAGCTTACGTAAGATGGGTGTGTAATAATTATATTCACTTACCGTAACCCCAAAGCTGATGGTTTCCCTTGTCAAATATGGTGCAAAGGATAGAAGTAAGGCTAATGGAGCAAAGATTAAAATGATAGGTAATATACTAAATAGTTGCATATATAACACACTCCCTTGATTCTTTTATTCTTTGTTGTGACCCATCTTTACATCATCATACATTTGGTCTAATACCGCAGATAGTTCCTCTTTGGTCATTCCGCGACATATCGCTTCGGCAATAATCGGTCTTAATTCTCTCTGCTGCTTTTTCAAAAAATCATCTGTTAAATCAGGCATTCCATCAGGGTTCACTACGACTCCCTTTTGTCTATGAACTAGAATGTATCCATCTTGCTTGAGTAGTGTATAAGCCTTATTGACCGTATGAAGGTTAACCCCAATATCTGCTGCCAAATTTCGAACCGAAGGTAGCGCCTCACCTAGCTGTAACTCGCCACTAGCAATACCTTCAATAATTTGATAAACAAGTTGCGAATAGATGGGAAGTTCGGATTGCATATCCAGTTGAATAATCAAGGGTCCACCTTCTTTTTTATTATCTGTTATATATCAAGTATAACAGATATAACACGAGTGAGCAATAAGTATGAAAAAAAGCCGCATATCAATCGCGAGGGCAAGTTACCAGGCCCTTCACCATTGATATGCGGCTTATCCATGTGTTTCAAGAGTAAACATTAGTGGTGACACATGACAGAGTTGTATTTCAAATTCCATTCAAAGTTCAGTCTTATCTTCGACAATCCGATAATGGATTTTGCGAACTATAATTTTCAGAATCATATACAGCGGAATAACGATAATCATCCCAAGAATGTTCCCCAGGTCTGCACCTACAAGCAGTAAGATGACAGTAGTCAACGGATGAATGTCCAACTGTTTGCCATAGACATAAGGAGAGATCAGATTGTCCTGAATTTGCTGGGCGATGACAATGATGACAAGCGACCAGATCGCCATTGAAGGTGATTCTATGAACCCCACAATAACAACAGGAATGGCTGCCAGCAAGGCCCCTACATATGGAATGAAATTCAGAACAATGGATACGGCCGTCAGTAGTAAAGCATATGGCAAACCGAGAAAGAGAAAACCAATATACATCAGGATGCCCAATGCTACATTGACAATGACACGACCTACAATGTAGCTGCTTAAGGCTTCGTCAATTTCATGGACCGTCTCTTCTCCATCTTTACGGTAACGTCTCGGGAGCAACAGTGTAAGATTGGTTCCAAATTTGCTGCCCTCCTTGAGCATGTAATACAGCATAATCGGGAACGTCGCCAGAATGATAACCAGATTGGATACAACCGAGAACAATCCGGATACGTAATCCGTTACCTGGGCAATTCCTTGACTTAGAAAATCAGAGAAACGTGAGAACAGATCGGAATCCTCAGGTATATATTTTGAAAGGAAACCACTCTTCTCAAATTCAGCCAACTGATCACTGAGCGAAGTAACCAGTACCGGGGCATTCTCCACAAAATTCAACAGTTGTTCACGCAGTGAAGGCCATACAAGCACACTGAATCCTGCCATAATCAGCGCAATCACCACGTAAATAATAAGAACTGACAGTGCACGCTTCATTTTGTGCCGTTCCATATAGTCGACAAGCGGACGCAGCAGATAATAGAAGAAACCGGCAATCAGCAGCGGAATGATGATGATGTGAATCAGCGAGGTCAGGGGGCTGAAAATAAAGTTGACTTTATCCCCCAAATACACGATGAGCAGCAGCAAAATAATTGCTGTGCATATACGGTAAAACTTGTTGTTTATCAAGAAACGTGATCCCTCCATACGCTGCTCTGCCAAATACGACTGCGGCGATAATATGTATGTATTGCAACTTAATACAGCTTGGGCAGCGTGTTCCATTCCAAGTCGTATTCTCATGTATTATTATATGTACCCTTAAATGCTAGTCATGCCACAGCGGATGCTGAATATACTCTCTTTTCTATCCCGAAATAGAAATTGGGCAAAAAAAAAGAAGCAGGCGATTAGCCTGCCACATCTCTTTTGTTGAATACAACCCATGAGATCAACATGAAAATGACATAATATACAGCTAGAACAGCAATAGAAAAGCCAAGTGTCATACCTGCATTTCCATCGCCGCCAAGCAATCCATAATCCGCCGCTGAATTCATATAGCGACTGAGATCCATGTTATTGAACAGAACATACTTGGCCCATTCGTAACGAACGGGATTGAAGATCAATGAGAACAAATTCTGTGTAAACATGATAAATAGAGACAAACCGATGGCCAGAGCTCCCGAACGAAACACGGAGGAGACCATAAAGGCAATAGCGAGCGTAATAAACAAGTCCACGTACAGATATCCCCATAGTGCAAATGCATGTGATGCAGAAGCACCGCTTCCATCCGGAGTTACGGAATGAGAGAACAGCATATACGACATTACGGTTGCCAGAATAACAACAAGTAACGTACTCAGAATACTGAACCCAATCACGGACAAATATTTGGATGCCAGTATTTTGCTGCGCGACCACGGACGAATCAGCAGAAGTTTAATCGTTCCCCAGGTGAACTCACCAGCTACCGCTTCAGCTGCAATAACGACACAGAAGATGGTATTCAGGAAAAAGACAATCTGAACGGTTGTAATAGCTGCTTGCCAGTATGGGACCTCACTAGATCCCATGCCTTCATTGAGCAGAACCGGCATCAACAGCGAAATCAATGCCAGAATGGATAACATAATCCAAGTACGCGGACGACGGAAAATTTTCATGTTTTCATTCATAATGAGATTACCGAAATTACTCAATGCTTCCGCCCCCAGTCACCTGCAAAAATTGATCTTCCAGCGTATGGGTTACGTTACGGATACCATATACCTGAAACCCTTCACTGACCAGCCTCGCATTCAAGTCCGGAATCTGCTCACGAGATAAACGAACCACAATGGCATTGCCCTGAACTGTAGCTTCGCTAATTCGTTCGGCTGCACGTGATGCATCATTTACTTCAAAAGCAACTTCAGTAAGTACGTCCACTCCTGCCTCAGCTTTTAGATTTCTTACATCAATCAATTTGCCATTTTGGATAATCGCAACGGTATCACACATCAATTCCATCTCGGACAGCAAGTGGCTGGATACAAAGACTGTGATCCCTTCCTCCTGACAGAGCTGGCGCAAATAATCCCTAAGTTCCCGTATTCCCTGCGGATCAAGTCCGTTGGTGGGTTCATCCAATACCAATAACTTTGGTTTATGTAATATGGCTTGGGCCACGCCCAAACGCTGGCGCATACCTAGTGAATAGGTTTTTACCTTGTCATGAATGCGTGCTGTAAGCCCAACACGTTCAATCGTCTCGGCAATGCGTTCTTTCGTAATACCAGGTGACATCCGGGCAAAGTGAACGAGATTCTGATATCCAGTCAGAAACTTGTACATTTCTGGATTCTCAACAATAGCCCCAACCTGAGCTATGGCTTGCTCAAATTCATTCTTCACACTGTGTCCCGCGATAATGATATCTCCTTGACTGATGGACATCAGCCCTACCATCATTCGAATCGTTGTTGTTTTTCCCGCCCCATTGGGTCCTAAAAAACCAAAAACCTGCCCCGGAGAAATATCCAGAGTCAGGTCACTGACCAATGATCGGGAGGAGATGATTTTACTGACGCCCTGAAGACGGACGACCGGCTCCTGTTGCATTCCATTTCCTCCTTCATCAACGGACACTCACATCATGCCCGCTTCTCATATGAAGATAGTGTATCATAATCTTTAGTATATTGTCCCGCAAACTGGGATTTCCCCTGACGTTTCGTATGAACTACACACGCTTCACAGCATCCAAGCGGCATCTCACTCCGATAAAATCCGGTGCGAAATACGTGATTGCCTCCACAGTCCTCTTCCTTTAGTTCGACAGAGCCCCTAGCGACCGACACAATCATCCCACAACTGACACAGTAAAAGCGGTCCGTTTCGATCAATGATATTCCTTCCCCTCACAAGGAGCATTGAAGTCCCTGTTATTTGTCGTTAGACGCTGAATTTTGATACAATTTGTATCTAACTCGTAATTTACTTGACACCGGGACTAATGTCAACCCCTTACAGGTTTAAAAAGAAATGAAATGCAAAAAAAGCTCCATAAATGCGACTAAAGTCTCGCATTCATAGAGCCTTTTCAAGTACAAATGATACAATTCGGTACATAGTATGGGTTAATACTATCATTCAGTTATGTCATGCTCAGTTTCGGTATCTCCATTCTTCGGATAATACCAAAGCAATGTCCAATCGTCCCCATCCTTTACGATATAACAATTCTGCACGATTTTAAATTGACCAAAGGTTCCCGTAAACTTCTGGGTAACACCAATGCGATACGCCTCTGCAAATGGTTTAACGCCATCAATTACCGTAACGTCAAACTCCCGCTCCGGTTTTTCCATCTCCAGATCAAAGGTTTCGACTCCAAAATGCTGCATGAAAATATGCGCTCTGGACTGTAAATAGGCGCTTTTGGGAAAGCGCTCTTTCATTAATGGATGAAACAACTCCCATGAACTGCCGAAATCACCTGTCTGCTCATATTTGTAAAACTCTTGGGCAATGGCAGCAGCTTCATCCGGTGCATCTGCACGAAACAGATATGGGATGGTTCTGACTATGAGCCACAACAGCAGCAGCACAAGTGCTATGAATCCGATCTTTTTAAGTAACGCATTCCGGTTCCTTCTTCGCAGCATGCATCGTCCCCCTTGTCCTACTTCCATACTTATGATGGATGGCAAGCAAGTAGAAGCGGGAACTAGCGGGCAGCATTTCCTGGGAAATCACTTTCTTTTGACTGCCGATCGCCTTGAAGACCTGAATCTTCTGAAAACGACATTAACCCCTATATATAAGGCAATTCCGCCACATCCGCCAAGCAGATCCACGCCGACATCACGGATTGAACTCGTCCGGTCAGGGCTGAACTGCTGAATATATTCATCAATGGAGGCGATAACCGCTACTACGACCAGGGCTGAAGCCATACAAGTGAACATGCGCATTTTCCTATACCTCAGCCCACCATAGATAAGCACCGCCAGCACAGCATATACAAATAAATGTGCACTTTTCCGAAAAATGAACTCAACAAAACCATACGGTCGCTGTCTTAAAGAATATTCAAGCTCACCGTATGTGAATTGCACATCGGGTAGTGCGTATCCGATCTTCACCTTTTCAGACCATTTATGCAGCCAAGGCTGGATGGTCTGCTGCTGATAAGATTGGGTCGAAAAGTGCCAAATCACCAGAACCCAGGCCACAATCAGCAGCACGGACAATATATAAACATAAGGTCGTTGTTTACGTCTATGCTTATGTCTTCTTTTCCCGTAATCCTCCTCCATAAGCAAGGTTCTCACCACTTTCATAAGCCTTTCATTTTCAGTTTATTTCTCCAAATGTTCTTCAATTATTCCGTGAATGCGATCCCTTTCCTGCTGATCCACGATGTAATAATAAATCCCATTGATTTTCTCGCCTTTACCCTTAATCTCCACCGTATCTACATTCTCCAGATCATTACGATAATCGAGGAGGAGTTCCTTCATTTCATCAAAAGTAACATCCGTTCTGACATGAGTACCTAGTTCATCCAGCATATTTTGGATATGAAGTACACTGGAGAGTTGCATCGTATTCTTAAGCATCTGCTTCAGAACTTCACGCTGTCGATCATTACGCCCCAAATCCCCTTTCGGGTCATCATAGCGCATTCTTGAAAAACCGAGCGCAGCAACACCATCTAAATGAATATTCCCTTGATCGTAACGCTGGCCCTCATAATCAAATGCAAAAGGATTGTTTACGTCCACGCCACCGACCAGGTCAATGATTTTGGCAAAGCCCTCCATATCCACTTTCATATAATAATGAATAGGGACTCCCAAAAATTGCTCGACGGTACTTACCGACATGTCCACGCCTCCGAAGGCATAAGCATGATTGATCTTATCTACAGTGTTGTGTCCCACAATGTCTGTCCGTGTATCCCTCGGAATATTAAACATGAGCACTTGTTTTTTCCCGGGGTTCACACTCAATACGATCATCGTATCCGAGCGTCCTCGATCATTCGGACGTTCATCCACGCCCAAAATCAGTGCGTTAAAAGGCTCTTTGCTGTTGATGTCCACCTGTAGCCCACCTCTGCTATCTGTGACCGAGACGGGCTTTACAGGATTTCTAGGCTCATAAATTTGGTCAGCGGTTGATTTAACGGATTGGTAGAGATATATGGCATAACCAAACACAACAACTACAAAAAAGGAAACAATCCAGATGGTAACTTTCATCCACTTTTTCATGGGTTCTTCCTCACTCACATTCAAGATGATGAATAGCGGTTAAATGATTGCTGCCGTTTTCCCTTCCAGCTTCGTCAAACCCGGACGACCAACAGAATAATATTGAAGATTAGATGCCTGAACCTGTTCAGCACTATACAAATTACGACCATCAATCATAATTGGATCCTTCATGATTTCGGCCAGTTCTTTCAAATCGATATGAGCGAATTCCTTCCATTCAGTCAACACGCACAAGGCGTCTGCTCCTTCAGCAGCATGAAGTGGATTCTCTTCCCACGTGATGGAGGCGACATCTACCTCTTTACGGAAATTTGCAGTTGCAATGGGATCATAAGCCTTGATTACTGCTCCAGCATCACTTAGATGCTGAATGATATCGATCGCTGGAGCGTCACGCACGTCATCTGTCTCCGGTTTAAACGCTAATCCCCAGACAGCAATGGTTTTTCCTTTTAAAGATCCCAACGCCTCTTCCAGTTTGTGAATGATATGAAAACGCTGATCCTGGTTTACTTGGACAACGGATTTTAACAGTCTGAAATCATAATCGACCATGCCTGCGATCTGAATTAAAGCCTGTGTATCTTTTGGAAAGCATGAACCTCCATAACCAATACCTGCCTTCAAAAAGGAAGCTCCTATACGCTTATCGTAACCCATACCTTCGGCTACTCGTGTAACGTCAGCTCCTACTTTTTCGCATATATTCGAGATTTCATTAATGAATGAGATTTTGGTTGCGAGAAATGCATTGGAAGCATATTTAATCATTTCGGCTGATCGAATATCTGTAATGATCAAGTTCTCGGTCAATGGCCGATGAAGTTTTTTTAGTGTTTTAATCGCGCGATCACTGTTTGTTCCAATGACAATCCGGTCAGGATTCAGCGTATCATTAACCGCAGATCCTTCGCGGAGGAACTCGGGAACAGAAGCCACATCGAAAGGCTGAGATGAAATACTGCTAATCAGCTCGCGAACACGATCATTGGTGCCAACAGGAACGGTGCTTTTGGTCACGATAATTTTGTAGCTTTCAATGTGACTTCCAATCTCTATAGCTACCTGCTCCACATAGCTCAGGTTGGCTTCACCGCTCGGAAGAGAAGGCGTGCCTACAGCGATAAAGATAATATCCGACTGGCTAATCGCTTCAGCAATATTGGAGGTGAACGATAGTTTTCCTGCTTTCATGTTGGAAGCCATCAACTCTTTGAGGCCTGGCTCATAGATAGGAACGTTGCCCTCGTTGAGCATCTCCACTTTGGCCTCATTGTTGTCCACACAGATGACTTGGTTACCGATCTCCGAAAAGCATACTCCTGATACAAGACCTACATACCCTGTTCCAATCACCGCGATATTCATCTTGTTTTCCCCCAATTCACGCAATTTTGGATAATATCTGCCCATTCCATCTCGATTCGCACGATATCCTCTTCCACCAGCTCACTGCCCAGCTGAACTTCTATAATTTCAAGTTCGGTTACGGCTTTTACACTGTGTTTACTACCTGCCAGAATCGAAATGACATCCCCTTGATTAAGCAATCTCAGTTCACCATCCAGAATCAGTTCGCCTTGACCCGAAACAACTGTCCATACTTCATTTCGTTTGAGATGGTATTGATAAGAAAAATTTTTATCCGCCCCAACGATAATGCGTTTGGTTAATACCTCTTCTCCTCTGGCATTACGCGTGTAATCAAGCACTTTGTAACAACCCCAGCGGCGTTCCTCATACATAGGGCGTTGGGTATCATCCTTAAGAATCTCTTTAATCTGTGGACTTGCTTCTTTCTCACTGACCAAAATTCCATCTGGACTGGTCGCAACGATAAGATTGGAAACCCCCAACACACACACCGGAATATTCAACTCATTGATCAGATGTGTGTTCACAGAACTGTTCGTCATAACACCTTTGCCCACAATATGGGTACTCATCTCGTCCGTCAGCGTATTCCATGTGCCGAGATCTTTCCAATATCCCTCATAAGGTGTAACCACGATGTGAATGGCTTTTTCGACTACCTGATAATCGAAGCTAATTTTCTGTAATCTTCCGTATTGTTTCAGCATCTCTTCATACTGAATTGGCAGTTCAAGGGAGATCAGCAGATTAATCAGATAGTTCAGCTTGAATGCAAAAACCCCGCAATTCCAAAGGGCAGATTGTTCTATCATCTCTGCCGCTTCAGTCTCACAGGGTTTTTCTTGAAAACGTGATACTTTGGCGTAATGGTTATGTTTTTCGGTTTCATGGGGATCAGGAATGATATAACCGTATTTCTCTGAAGGATACGTGGGTTTTACCCCGATTAATGCGAGCTCCGCACCAGACTCATCTAACACTCCTTCAAGCTCCGTAACTTTATAGAAAAAGGATTCCTCCACATAGGGATCAACGGGAAGTACAGCAACCGTTTCGTTCAGACTGACACCCTGTACCGAGTACAGATACACAGCTGCCAAGGCAATTGCAGGAAAGGTATCTCTGCGTTCTGGCTCTACGACAAGATCAACCTCATCTCCCAGTTGACTCCGTAAAATCTCCACCTGCGGCTTACTCGTTGCGATCGTGGCCTGTTCGCTTAATCCCGTATGCTGCAGTTGCCTCCACACCCGTTGAACCATGGATTCAGTCTGCCCTTCAGGGCCCTCCAGTACTTTCAGAAACTGCTTCGATCTCGTATCGTTGGATAAGGGCCATAATCTCTTGCCTGATCCACCGGAGAGAAGTACGATTCTCATGGTTATCACTCCACTCTCTATATTTTACACGCATTTGAGCTTTTACTCTGTCTCATCTACCTCTCCTCAAAAATTTCTGCTGGTTAAGGCGTTTCAGCAAAAAATGAACATCATCTTTGTTAAAAACCATTTGTCTCATTGGAATACTATATATTTTTTTTAATGAGATCAGAGAAACCATAATCCGCACAACAGAACCTGTTAGCAGAGCAAGCGCAATTCCATGTAATCCGTAGTGAGGTGTAAGAAGGAAAAATAAAGTTATGGTTATGACAACAGCAGAACTCTGTCCAACCAGAATTACTCCAGGCCGTCCTAGAGCGTTAAATGAAGAAGCCAGTATGCTCGCTCCCCCGCCCACAACACATTCCAATGAAAGAAGATAAAAAGCACTGCTGGCATCCAAAAATTCTTCGCCAAATAATAAACCTATAAAGTAACGACCAACGATCATACTAGGCACAACAATGATCATCATAAAAATCATGCTGATTCTAAACGATCTACCCACAAGACCAAATACTTTTTCTTGCTCCAATCCAGCAGCTTTTGGGAATATGACGTTCGTTATAGCCGTCTGGAATACATTAAACATACGGGATAGTGCGTATACGACGGAATACAGACCAAAATCACGGGGGGTTAACAACGCTAAAATAATAATTTTATCAAACTGATTATAAAGTGTGTTGAGCAACTCAACTCCGCTTACTCTTGCCGCAAAACTAAACAAGTGCAAACTGGATTTGATGTGACCCATAACTTTGGATATCTGTATTGAGATATGCATCCGAAGTGTGTACGCATAGAATCCTAGTACAATGAAGTAGGAAATAAAACTTACAATAATAGCACGTTCCAATGAGAGGGTTCCGCTAATCCATAAAAAAACCAGGCCTACGAAATTAATAAGTGGGGCAAATAGCCTTGCGAAATTATAGATATGAAACTTCTCTGTACCTTGTGCCGTCGCTGCTAATACACCAATGATCAGAAAAATGGGAGAAAGGGATGTAATATATACCCTCGCAATGGAAATAACCGAATCAGGATAATTCGATAACCATGTTGATACTCCAAACCAACTTATGAATCCTAGAATAATACTGATTGGAATCTGCACTAGAAATCCCATCCCCATATATACAGGGATTTGAATACTATTTTTTTTGATATGATAGATTAGTGCCGTTGGCAAGCCTAACGTTGCCAGATTGGTAAGAAATCCTGGCCAAAACAGAATCGCAGCCAGTTCCCCCTTGCCTTCCGCTCCAAACATTCGACTAGTAATAATAGATGTCACTGTTGTAATTCCCATTATCAAAATGTTGGCGAAACTGGTCATTAATATGGACGTGTATATACTTCGCTGTTTGATATTCCCTTTCGAAGCTAGTTCCATCATAAGATTAACCTCTCTCTGTTTAGCCAGGCGTAATTATGATTCAACCTCTAAACTCCGTGTTCTTAGGGAGCGTTTCTTTTCTTTCTGATACAGAACCTCTTCAAAACTGTCTAAATATTTCCTGGACATCATTTTCCAATCATTTTGCAATGCAATTTCTCTAGATTTCTTACCCATTTTTTCCATTTTCATCTCGTTGAGAATAAGAGAATTGAGAACATTAGTTAACTGCTCTGCATCGTTTGGATCAGTCAGGACAATTCCTGAGGGCATATTTTCGCCTGAGCTCCGTATAATTTCAGTTACGCCCGATTCCTCTGTTATAACGACCGGTATTCCTGATGCAAGTGCTTCGAGTACAACTAGACTGCAAGCCTCATAACGTGAAGGGAAGATAAACAGATCCACATTGCGCATGATATGTCCCATATCCTTGCGGAAACCCAAAAAATGAACCCGATCTTTAATATTCAGATCCTCGGCCATTTGAGGATAAATGCTTCTGTTAGTAGAACCAGCTACAACAAGAGATAGCGCAGGTACGGATACCATTGACTTTAGCACGGTGTCTAGGTTTTTTCTTGGACTACTGATATCACCAGCAAAAAGACCTACAACCTGGCTGGGGTTGATATCCATTTTGCTCTTCTTCCCAGTTTCACAGGGATAAAATTCACGCACATCCACTCCATTATGAATGACTTGCACCTTATCATGCTTAATGCCCAATTTAATTAATTCATTCTTCACTTTCTCGGAAACAGCAATAATCTTACCGCTTTTGCGAAAAGCGTACCGTTCGAGAAACGCATTAACAAGAGTGTAAAGACCAAAATACCAACGTTTCCAAGAGCGGTGTACGCGGAAACTATGTACGGGGGATTTAATCCATGTGCTGTGTACAAAGTGAACAGCATTGATGTCACCTTTAGCCCAAGTGATAAAACCGTTGACCATGACAAGATCAACCTGTTTTGCTTTTCTTAGCTTGCGAATATGAATCGCACTCTTAAAGGCAAAGATTTGATAGCGCAATAGCTGCGGTAACTTGAGAGAAGGGAATACCTTAATCCATGTAGCGCTTTTATTCTCAAGTAATTGTGACTCCACCTCATTGGCAATCATAATAACTTCATGGCCCTGCCTTAAGGTTTCAACTGCGACTTCATAGTTGACTCTGCCTTGCCCTTCTCCTTTAACAATCCTATGGGTAACAATACATATTTTCATCCTTAATCCTCCTAGATTAGAACATGAAGATTGTGGATACAATTAGATGAGTTGCTTCAACAGCTGTCCGCGATGCGACCATAAGCAATGATTAATAACCCAGTCATAACCGTTATTTCCCATCGTTCTGGCCAGTCCTTCATCCGTAATCAATTCTTCGATACGATTGGCGATTTCCTTTTCATCCAGAGGATTTACAAGATAACCCGTTATCTCGTCCTTTACTGCGTCAGGAATTCCACCGCTGTTGCCCGCAATCACAGGTAATCTGTAGTAATTGGCTTCAAGGAATACGATTCCGAAACCTTCTACATCACCTTTTTCCTTAATATCACGGCTAGGCATGACAAAAAGATCAGAACATTCATATATCTGATGCAGCTCATGGTCAGTGATGCCGCCTGTAAAAACGACTACAGATTCTAACCCGTACTGCCTCACCAGACGTTCCAATTCCCCTCTGTGTGGACCCTCTCCACATATTAGATATTTCAGATTAGGAATCCGCTCGATCACATGACTAATAGCTTTAAGAGTGACATCATGTCCTTTGCGCTCAACCAAACGAGAGACGGTTATCATCACTTTTTTGCCTTGTAGATCATATTTATCCCTGATATTTTCATTGAAATCAGAACCACCAATTAGTTTACTTACGTTTAATCCCGGTGGAATAATGACAATCTGTCTCTCCGGAATACCGAGCTCCACCAACTTTGACTTGGTATACTGACTATTGGCAATCACCTTTTCAGACCGCCTCAAAATGAACAACAAGAGTGGAAACAACTTGCTGTTCACCATCCCCATAACATCAAGGCCATGAACATAAGGGAAATATTTAACCCCAAAAAAAGTTTTCATAAACGGGCCTGTGATGCCTACTGGAAATATGTTGACAAAGTGTATTTCGTCCGTCTTTTTGCGCCATTTCAAAATAATAAGTTGGAAGACTAGGATAAGCTGGGATAATATGAGCAGAAGCTTATTGGAATTCCAAAAGATTCGCTTCCTGATAATCTCGAAATCGGTCTTCTGGTCAAATTGTTCTGACGCTGCAACATCCTTTATTTTATTCGTTAGAACCGTAGTCTCTTCTGCCGGAATCTGTGTTATAAGTCCATAAGCATAATCATGAATCCCTCCTTTTTCGGGCGGGAAATCAATAGCAACAAATACCTTATTCATAGGTTTTATCTCCCTTGAAAGACCGCATAAAGTCTTCTTACACCGTACTCATGATTACGTTGACTGTATCCTTGGCACATTTGTTCCAGGAGAAAAAAGCCGAATGCTCTCTGCCCTGAATGGACAATCTTTGGCCAAGCTCCGGGTCAGACATAATCTCGACTAGGCGTGAAGCGGCTTCCTGCGGATGATGAGGATCAAAGTAAAGCCCAGCTTCCCCACATACTTCCGGAATGGACCCTCGAGAAGATACAATCACCGGACACCCGAGCGCCATCGCCTCCAGCGGCGGTAAGCCAAATCCTTCATACAACGACGGGAAAATGAAACCAGCAGCATGTTCGTACAACGCTTTTAACTCTTCGTCCGTCACATAACCCACCCAATTTATGCCATCCGATTCGCTCAATGCGTGATTGCTGAATACCTTGCTGTTTTTCGAACCAACAATGACCACACTCAAATTTTGCGCCTTCACCTCAGGCAAAATTTCTAAAATCAGCTTGAAGTTCTTATATGGATTCATGGTGCTGACAGCCAGGACGTACGGTGATTTAATCCCGTATTTCTCCAGCGTTCCTTGAGCAGCTTGCCTATGATGAATATGATCAATGCCCAAATGAGTGACGGTTACTTTCTGTGCGGCAATTTTGCAGTGTTGGATCAGTTCTCCTTTGGAGAAATTGGATACCGTGATCACCTTTTTGGAAATCTTCCCCAATCTAACGGTCAAAAACTGATACCATGAACGAAAAGCAAAAGAAAATGCCTTCGGATAACTGAATACGGATGCATCGTGGATTGTAACGACCTGATTTCGTTTGAACGCCGGGCCTGTGTTACAAAGGTTGATCAGTAATCCTTTCCTCGCATAGAGCGGAAGCTCAAGCTGCTCCCACACATGTCCCTTGAATCTGCCGACCACCTGGTGACGGATATGCTTTAATTCAAGTTTAGTGATAACATTTGCGGGTGAAAGCAGACAAAACTCATATCTTGTTCCATCCACCTCTCCTGCCTCAATGAGTTTGTCTATTTCCTTTATAAGCTCAATAGCATACCGCTGTACTCCGGTAACGGTCTGAGTTAGGAAGCGGGCATTAATATATATTCTGATCATGTTATTCTCCATTTCTCTTTGAAATTTCCAAACGTGAAGCAGGATGAACCCCCTGGAAGGCAACCCCGATATTCCTCGCTTCATAATAGAGACTAACGAACTCTTCATTCATTCGATCAGAGCTGAACTTCTCCTTGTAAATGCCATGACCTACTTCGCCCATGGCGGCCAGCGTCATTTTATCCAGACTCATAAGAATCTCTCTCAGCTCTTCGGGTCGGTCGAGATCAAAGATGTATCCGTTCATGCCATGTGAGACTAACTCCGGCAAAGAGGCCCGATTGCTTGCGATCACTGGCTTGTGGTTCTTCATAGCTTCCAGAGCTACCAAGGGTAATCCCTCCCACCTTGATGGCATGATAATTGCATCACATTGCTCGTAATAGTTATCAATTTCCGCATTGTCCACCCAACCCAACCGAACAACATTTTCAGGGAAGCTCCATTCATTCTTTTCCAGCACACTATCACCGATGACATATAGCCGGATTAACTGCTGAAGTTCAGGATATTTACCCATGACATCTAGAAGGATATCTAGTCCCTTCTGTCGATCATATCTGCCAACGAATAAGAGCTGAATGACACTCGTCTTATCCAAATCATCTTGAACAACTGGTGAAGAATGATCTGGTCGTTGGATATTTTTCCGATCACGCAGACCACTGTATACAAATCTCGATTTAGCAGGGGACATTCCTAGTCGAACGGATTGTTCCAACTCATACTTCGAAATATTGATGATAAAATCTGTTTTGAACTCCAGCACTTTCTCGATCATGAAATACGCCTTTTTATGTAAAGGCTTAGTATCCATTAGAAAGGACCATCCATGTGAGCAATAAAACACGCTCGCTTTTCGAGGCGTTATAAAAAATAAGCCCCTTGCGAGCATACCCGCAAATGAGCTGTGAACATGAATTATATCCGGTTGAATGCGTCGTATGGTTTGGTGAATCTGTCTCATGGCCGAAAAAAAGTGCTTGGGGTGCCGTTTATACTTGTAACGAAAAATGCGATCTGGCTCCAAATCAAAATCAGAAGCCGAATTATGGTCGCTCATCAGCAAATAAACATCAAAAATATGACGTTGGTATGCAACAAGCTCGTTTAAATATGTCGCTACCCCGCCAACAACGTATTCTCCTATATGCAAAACTTTCATTTAAGCTCACCCGCTTTGTAATGTATATCGTCTGCTTCGCGATACTGATAGAGAGCCATGCCAATGAACATCCAGAAGAAAACGTTGGCAGGAAGCAACTCAAGTACATTCGTTGTTAAACTTGCGGCTGCCACTCCTGCGCCAAGAGCGAGCCCTACCTGAGGCAGACGCAAAGAATTCGAATCAGGAAGTTTATCCATTCTCTTCACGAGCGAGACAACGATCCACATAAAAAATGCGATAAAATAAACGATTCCGATCCAACCTGTCTGTTCGTATAAGGAAAAGTACTGATTGTCTACCGCAAAATTACTGGAGTTTAGTCCTATCATATGTGTTCTCCGGCTTGCAGCCCCTACTGAGCCAATTCCATTACCGATCATTCCATTCATCGTGAACGGAGAGGTCAGATTGCTGCCCCATGACTGCAATCGATCTAATAGGGAAGAACTGGAAAGAAGATTTTTGGATTGCAGCATTTTTCCTCCGAAAAATACAGCTGCTGGGAGTAATATGAAAGTAACGCCTAAGATCAATGTATTTTTTTTGGTATATTTACGAATATGCAGAAAAAACATGCCTACTTGATATACGAACCATAGTAACAGTGCTGATCGAATGGTAGATAACAGCAAGAAGCTGATTGTCAACAGCTGGATCAATATTCGAAAACTCCGATGGTTCACTGCAGCTCTGGTTCGTTCAGCAATTATACCTGTCATAAGAAGGGCGTAAGCGTAGCCGTCAGGTGAATAGGTAATAGAAGACAGGCGTGGTACTCCCTCAAGATAGTTTTTGATATTCACTCCGTATACAAATCCCATGGTGATTAGCTTTTCTATGCCCAAAGAGTATTGAATTAACCATCCCGCAATTAGCATCATAAAAATGATCAGGTTAGTTCTGGCAAATGCATAAATTCCATCATATTGAGCTATAAGCATGCCTGTAAATAACATCACGAGAGGCAAAAACGTAATTTTGATACCATAGATCAGCGTAACCACACTTGAACCCAGCAATACGTTCAATGCTCCCAGCACTACAATGGATCCCAGTATAAACAGGAACGGATTTAAGAAGGAAACCTGATGACGATAAACTCTAGCAAAAGAAAAAATGGAAATGAACACCATACCTACGTCTTTCAAAGAACGAATCACAATATTATCTACATAAATTGAAATCAAACCGTAGATGGATAGATAGATAAGCAAAAAATGCATGGACACCGTAAACAATGAGGACGGGGATTCGGATCTCATCTGTGCAAACGAATGTGATCTGGTTCTGGCATCCAAAGAAGTCATGTACATGTTAACCTCCACACCTGATTAGCTTCTCATAGATGTTGGCGTGCTCCTTGAGAAGGTAATCTTCATTAAAGGATTGACTGTGTGCAAAGCATTGAAGCTTCATTTGATTTTTTTCCAATTCAGACAACTCATAATAGTTGAGAATCGCCTTACTAATCTCATCTGCACTGTGGGCTGCAAATGTAAATCTCCCTGAATCCATCAAAATCTCCGGCATTCCTCCAACCTTTGAAGCATAGACGGGTGTACCTACCTGATAAGACTCAATGACCACTCTACCAAAAGGTTCATCCCATGTAGAAGGCACGATGGTCAAATCCATCCCTGCCATCCTCCGGGCGATTTGTGATTTATCCAATTTGCCCTTAAAAATGATACGCGGTTCTGACTCAGCCAGTTCTTGCAATTGATGCAGCATCGGACCATCTCCGTGAATAAACAACTTTCCTAAAACCTTCTGATCTAATTTTTTCACTGCATCAATCAAATAATGAACACCCTTTACTTCGGTTAATTGTCCAAAATATCCTATGTTCAGCGGCTGATCATGACGAACCTCCTTGTCAGCATACAAGTCCTGAACATTATCATTATTCTCTACAATATTATGAATCACATGTTTAGAGGCGTGTTCGAAGAACCCCATCGCTGTATGCGTCCTGAGGATATGTTGCGATATGCCAATTACCGATGAGATCATGCGGCTGTATCTCTTCGAAATTTGTCTGTACACTCTGGAATACGCTGATATTTGAATAGGCTCAATCAGTGAGAAATCCCGAAGTGTATGCACCACTGGAATCTCCAGTTCAAACGCTGCTTTCCAGATCGCCAGGCTGAGACCAGGGATATTCTGGGTATGAACTACAACCGGACGTGTCAGCGCAAGATATCGTTTAATATACCGATACTGTCTGATGTTGAATATGTCCTGAACTCGCCATAACACTTTGTCAGAGGTAGATACTTGCCTCGAAGAATCACCAATCCAGTAACGATTGTTAAACGGCAATCTCAAGATTTCAATTCCGTTAACGGAATCTTTCCGCACTTCGCCCTCCTTGTGTCCCCCTACCGTAATGACCTTTACGTCATAACTTAGATCCAGAGTCTGAGCAAGGATTTGTGTGGATATTTCAGCCCCACCAATGACATGCGGTGGATATAAACTGTGGGCAATCAATATTTTATGCACTTATCTCAACTCACTTTGTTCAGCTTCATGAAGTTTCCTGCAGCATCGCCCGGTAATGGTCGATCGTAAGTTGTAATCCTTCTTCCAAGCCAATCTCAGGTTCCCAATTTAAAATTTCTCGAGCCTTGTCAATGACCGGACGTCTAACCTTAGGGTCATCTTCTGGCAAAGGTAAAAAAACGAGATTGCTGTCTGATTGCGTAAGCTCTTTAACCAAACGAGCAACTTCAAGTACGCTATATTCCGTGGGATTTCCAATGTTGATAATTTCTCCATTTGCTCTATCTACTGCCATCAGTTGCTGTAGTCCTCGAATGTTATCATCCACATAACAGAAGGAGCGAGTCTGTGATCCGTCACCATACACCGTGATATCCTGCCCCGTCAGTGCCTGTGTTACAAAGTTGGAAATGACACGACCGTCATCGTTTCGTAGTCCTGAGGAATACGTATTAAAAATACGCGCTACCTTCACGGGAACACTGTGTTTCGTGTAGTATTCATAACAAAAAACTTCTCCCAAACGCTTGGCCTCATCATAACAGGCCCTTGGTCCCCAAGTGTTCACATTACCTCGATAACTTTCAGGCTGTGGATGAACTTCAGGATCTCCATAAGCTTCACTCGTACTAGAATATAGGAACTTTGCTCCTTTGGTACGGGCGAGCTCCAACAAATGATAGGTTCCTCGAGTGTTCACCCAGATCGTCCCGATCGAATCTGCCTGATAGAACTTGGGTGAAGCAGGTGAAGCCAAATGATAGACTTCATCCACTGGCTGATCTACCAGAAAATCCAGTGAGTCGGGTAGCGTAACATCAGCTTCACGGAAAAAAAAGAGGGGGCTGTTAGCCACCTCTTGCAGATTTTTAGATATGCCTGTTGAAAGGTTATCTATTCCGGTAACCTGATGTCCTTGATCAATTAATGATTTGACTAGATGTGAGCCCAAAAAACCCGCCGCGCCAGTCACTACAACATGTTTCAATGCGATCACGCTCCATATTATCTAAAGAGTTGGTTAAAATGTATTACTTTTGATCATAACGCCAACGGTTTTAAAAATGATAATGATATCCATCTTCATAGAGACGTTGGAGATATAGTGAAAATCATATTGCAGATTATGGTGAATCGGTTCCTTGCGAACATCACTTACTTGCCATAATCCAGTAATCCCTGGTTTCACCAGAAAACGTCTGCGCTCCAGATCCGTATAGCTTTCTTCTACGATTCGCTTCATTTCAGGTCTAGGGCCTATGAAGCTCATGTCACCCTTGATAATATTAAGCAATTGTGGCAGCTCATCTAGGCTAGTTTTACGCAGTAATCTACCCAGTCGTGTAATTCTCGGATCATTGCTTGTCGTTGGAGATATGCCATATTTGGGCGCATCCGTACGCATCGTTCTGAATTTATAAATACTAAATTTAACTCCGTTTTTCCCGTAACGTTCTTGTCTGAATATTACAGGCCCTTTGGAATCAAGCTTAATCAAAATTGCTGCAACAAGCATGACCGGTGATGTAATCAGCAACAGCACAGCCGCAATAATAAAATCGATTAACGGTTTTATTATGTCAGCATATCCGCCAACACGCTGGGAGTAAGGCTGTTCCAATACTGCCGAAGTGCCATCCTTGGCCAGGGCTTCTCCACTCCCAAAGTATTCCGGTCTTGAAAGTTTCACAGACTATCCCCTCCTGCGACAAGCATTTGGTTCAATTGTTCCTTCATCAGAATCTCTTCAATCGCCATTAGGACCGGCGCACGCAATTCTTTATTTTTGAGAGCAAAATCAAGTGTGGTCAGGATATAGCCCAGTTTCTCACCGACGTCAAAACGGGACCCTTCAAAATCATAAGCACTAATTCCTTCATCCCGGTTCAACATTTGCAGCGCATCCGTGAGTTGGATCTCACCACCTGCACCTACATTTTGTTCTTCCAGATAATCAAATACTTTAGGTGTCAAAATGTAACGGCCCATAATAGCCAAGTTGGAAGGTGCTGTACCCAATGTTGGCTTCTCAACCATGCTGTTTACAGAAGATAAACGCCCCTCTGTATGCAAGGGATCAATAATTCCGTAGCGATAGGTTTCACTTGGACTTACTGTTTTCACTCCGAGTACAGACTGGTTGACCTTCTCATATTGCTGAATGAGTTGCTTCGTGCACGGCACATCCGAAACCACAATATCATCGCCGAGCAATACAGCAAATGGCTCATTTCCAATAAAGTTTCGAGCACACCATACAGCATGCCCGAGTCCCAGCGCTTCCTTCTGCCTTATGTAATGAATATCAACGTTGGAGGACTTCCGGACTTCTTCCAGTAAGCTGAGCTTTCCTTTTTCGAGCAGATTTTGCTCCAGTTCAAACGCGCTGTCAAAATGATCTTCAATCGCACGTTTTCCCTTGCCCGTTACAATAATAATGTCCTCAATCCCGGAAGCTACAGCTTCTTCAACGATGTATTGAATGGTTGGTTTATCCACAATAGGGAGCATTTCTTTAGGCATTGCCTTTGTAGCGGGTAAAAATCGGGTTCCCAATCCGGCTGCGGGAATGATTGCTTTCCTCACTTTAGTCATAAATACCACCCTATCCATTATTATTTTTTATGTTTAAAAGCATGAGTTGGATCATTTATTAAAATCCATGAAATCATGAAATAAATTGATGCAATTCTTACTTTTAATTTCATAAAAGGGCATTAAACCCATCCTCACATCACACCCTTGACGATATACGTCTAAGGTACACTACCCACAGTGTGACCGAGTGCCTACCTTGATAAAGGTATAGTAGACATCACCTTTGATGATATTATCTTTAGTTTAATGCGCACATTCGTTATGCATTTCCACCATAATAAGAACTTCGACTTTTGGGCAGCTGAACATTATTCAAGACGGCTCCAAGGATACGTGCGTTCACATGCTCAAGATGGGCTTTTGCCTTTTTGACAAGATCTTTTTTCACCTTGCCCGCGCTCACAACAAGAATTACTCCATCACACAATGAACTAATAATTAAAGCATCTGTAACCGCCAGAACAGGTGGTGTATCAAATAAAATCACATCGTATTCTTCTTTCAAATCCTGGAGCAAAGCCGTCATTTTACGAGATCCAATCATCTCTGAAGGATTAGGAGGTATAGGGCCGGAAGACAAAACATGCAGCCCTTCCACTCCGGTTTCTCGAAGTACTTCCGTAACTTTATATTGACTGGATAAAACACTCGTTAGCCCCACATGGTTAGGAACATTAAACATGCGATGCACCGTAGGTTTGCGTAAATCGGTATCCATCAGAAGGACCTTCTTCCCTTCCTGCGCGTATGTAACTGCCAGATTACCGATTGTTGTCGTTTTCCCTTCACCGGACAACGCCGAAGCAATCATGATCGTTTGAATCTGACTATCAATAGAAGAAAATTGAATATTGGTTCTTAACTTCCGGTAAGATTCAGATGAAGTAGATTTAGGATTAGCCATTGTTACAAGGGTCCCTTTCTCATTGGTTAACCGTGGCATACTGGCCATCACCTACCTGTTTTTGAGATGTTGTTGATTGCTTGGATAAACGAGCTTCCTCTTTTCTGATTCTGGAGATAACAGCAAGTGTGGGGATACCCAGTTCTTTTTCCAATTCATCCTCCGTCTTCAAGGTATCATCCAGATATTCCAACAGGAATATAAATCCTATAGATAGTAAGAGACCAACAAGGAAACTAATCAGAATGTTTATAACAGGATTTACATTAATAGGTTTAGAGGAATCCGTAGGCTTGGCTTCACTCAGAATGGTTACGTTGTCCACTTTCATGATTACGGGGATTTGGGATTTAAACACTTTGGCAACGGCGTTTACTGTTTTCGCTGCTTTTTCAGAAGATAAACCGGTGGCGGTCAAACTCATAACCTGGGATTCGTTCGCGGTCGTTACCCTTATGCTCTGTGCTAGTTGATTCCCGCTCATATCTAGATCGGGATATGTAGCAGCAACTTTATCGAGAATTGCTGAAGATTTAATAATTTCGATATAGGAATTAATCACTTTAATATTGGTTTGAATCGAACTAATATCAAGGCTTGGAACACCTTGAACGTTATATGCCTGGTTCACGATTAATTTGGCATTTGCCTCATATAAAGGTACAGTCAAAAAATAATTTTTAACACCTGCCCCTATGCAAGCAACCGCAACAAAGGCAACAATAATCCAAATTCGTTTTCGTAAAATTTGCATATACTCTTTTAACTCCATCTCGTATTCCTCCCATTTAAATCAGCAATTATGATGAAGAACGGTGTCTTATATATTTTCATCCAGTTACCAGAACAACAATTTACGCTTCATCATTACGGGTTTTTCCGGCTCTATGATTTGATTGTTCCATACCGACCAAGCATTATTTTGCAAACTTTGAACCAGTTGATTTCCAAATCGGCGTTCAAGCAAACGGTAAGCGGCTTTCATTGAAAATGTTCTTTTTTCCATATCATGGGCATCTGATGAAATGAAATGAAATCCGTTTTCTTTGCAAAAATGAAAACACCATCTCTGAACTTTTCGTCCGAAAAGTCCTATGACCGATTGAGCCGTGATTTGACATAGAGCACCTTGCCCAACATATTCAACCAATAAATCGGGATTGTTCTGGATTGGACGATTTCGTTCGGGATGAGCAATAATAGGAATGATACCCGCCAACTTAAGTTCATGGAGTATCCCGGGGAACTGCGAGGGGATATGACCAAAGGGCAATTCCAGCAACATGTATCGGCTCCCGGCGAGTGTACAGCACTTTCCTGCGTATAAGTCTGCAATCAGGTTGTCATGTACCCTGATCTCCTGTCCGGGACGGATCTCCAAGCAAATGTTGCGTTTGCGAAGTTCTGCATGTAGCAGGTCCACTGCTTGATTGACCACGTTGGGTTGATTGTTGTACTGCCCGTTCAGGTGATGCGGAGTAGCAATGATCGAGGTAATTCCTGAGGTTACCGCTTTCTCAGCCATCGCAATGGACTGCTCCATTCGAACAGGGCCATCATCCAGACCGGATAAAATGTGGCAGTGCATTTCAACCATATCTAAACTTCCTGAAATAGTATGATCCCCCTCGCCCCTTTATTCATTGCGCAAATGCTTTTGGTGTTAAAGAACTAATGCATAACGCTATGAAATATAGTAAAATGGCGTTAAGTACATGCTTGTTCAGAATATGTTTAGAATGTGTTCAACTCATATGGTAAAATCAATGTAATGATAGGGTTCCTTTAAGGCACATTGTTCGCTCGCTTTCTCATATTGAAAGCGGGAAACCGTGGGAAACTGAACGTCACGAATCATCGCATTTAACTGTCCCGTTATATATAGTGTCTGCTCTTGCCGAATATGCAAACTTGAATGATACAATGTGAGCTCTCCGAAGGGCTGTTTCCATTGCAACCTTGCGTGAAGTCGTACACATACATGGCTATCTTCTACATCCAAACCAATTAACATCTCTGATGATATTGGCAAGTCCAGGTCGCTCAGGAAGGTGATCGCTCGTGTGTCCATACCAAGCAACAGAACGGGGCGTCTTTTGCGGTCTACCAATTTGCCATGAAACTCCTGAATGTACATATGGACATTTAACTTGAGATCCGCCCATTCCTGAATCATTGAATTCATGGCTTCATTCCTTTAGAATGGATTAGCTTACAAGAGTTGCCTATACTCCTTCTCACAGGTATATTGGCTAGGCAACGTGGTCATACTTAAAATATCCCAAATGATACATTTTGTAACTCCATACGTCCAATTTACGATACAATTTGTATCATGTCAAGCAGTATTTGGACATGGTTCTTTTGATTTACGACAATATGAGATGTCCTTAGACAGACCTATATACAACTAGGACTACTAAGGCATTACGATGATGCAGGAAAGCTGCCCTGATCAAACACTTGGCTCAGGATTGTTCTAATATATATTTGATGGCGTTCAGGGGGAAATAGCATATGAGCTACGGAAATCGCATTGCTGAATTAAGGGAACAGCGGGGACTTACTCAAGAAGAACTTGCGAGCTCCATTCATATTACGAGAGCTGCTCTCTCCCACTACGAGAAAAACCGACGCAAACCGGATTTCGAAGTGTTAACGAGACTTGCTGACATCTTTGGTGTATCCATTGATTATCTCATTGGACGGACGAAACAAAGTGATGTCGTAATGGATGAGGACGTAAGAGAATTCGTGGACGCCCTTGAATTATCGGATAAGGAAGTGCTGGAACGCTTCGGCCTGATGATTGATGGCAAACCCTTAACAGAAGAAGAGGCACGTCGTTTTATTGCTTTTGTCCGTATGGAACGTAGTATGGATTAAACCGCAAAGAAGACCCAGTACCGAGAAATACCATTCTCCGGTTGCTGGGCTTTTTTATGTCTTGATTTCCCTCCATCTATTCTAGGCTTGTCGATGTGTTGTCAAGCGCGCTTGTTGTTGTCGGAGGATACGAAATGGTTCCAACGCTCCGGGTCGATTCCGCATTGCAGTAAAACTTTCATGATGTCCATCTGGGTTGCTTCGACTGGTTTACCTTTCGACTTACGATCGCCCCTGTTTGGTTGCTTCATATTCATTCCGCTAACCTCTCTTATCTTTATACTTTCCCTGCACTCCAAAACTAGCCTTATTATACTTGAGAAAGTTCTTCAATGTTGTCGTCTCATGGCGATAGCGTTTTTTGTACGGGTTCTAATTTTGTCGAAAACCAAATAGGAGCTCTACAGCGCCGCGTTGGACGCCATAAAGCTCCTATTATTCTTAATACAACCCGTTCATGAAATCGGACAGGAATATATTAACCTCCTGTACGTGCAAGTTCACGCATGTTTGCTTCAAATGCAGCCAGCAAAGCAGCCTCTCCGGTCAGGCCCGTTGCCTGAATCCGTTCGATTTGCTCAGTCATTCGTTTGAAGTCCTTTGGAATAACCCGAACAAATTGATCTAAAGATTGCTGCCAGTTATCCAGAATGCGCTGCCCCGCCTCACTGCCTGTGTTCGCAACATGACGTTGAATCATGCCTCGCAGATCTGCACTCTCAGAGACATCTTCGATACGCTCCAAAAGTACCATTTCCAGATTACAACGTTTCAGGAATGTGCCTTTCGGATCATACACATAAGCGATACCTCCGGACATCCCGGCTGCAAAGTTACGACCTGTATCACCCAGAACGACGACACGTCCCCCCGTCATGTACTCACAACCATGGTCGCCTACACCTTCAACAACCACTTTGGCACCCGAGTTCCGCACAGCGAACCGCTCTCCCGCAATACCACGAATATACGCTTCACCACTGGTTGCACCGTATAGAGCCGTGTTACCAATGATGATGTTATCTTCGGCATCAAATGTGGCTTTCGGTGAAGGCATGACGATCAGTTTACCTCCGGACAACCCTTTGCCTACATAGTCATTGGAATCCCCTTCAACGGTCAATGTCATACCTCTAGGTACAAAGGCCCCAAAGCTTTGTCCAGCGGACCCGACAAATTTGAATTGAACCGTATCTTCGGGCAATCCTGCTATTCCATATTTGCGCGTAATTTCACTACCCAAAATGGTACCTACTGCACGGTTTACATTGGTAATTGGAAGCACCGCTTCAACCGGTTGACCGGATTCAAGCGCAGGTTGCGCCAATGGCAGCAACTGCTGCATATCCAGCGTCTCTTCCAATTGGTGGTTTTGATGCTGTGTACGGTAACGTGCAGAGCCTTCTGGCATTTCAGGCACATGCAACAATACCGACAGATCTACACCTTTTTTCTTCCAGTGGTCTACAGCCTCTACCGTTTCGAGGCAATCGGTACGACCTACCATTTCCTGAATCGTACGGAATCCAAGATCAGCCATGATTTCGCGAACATCTTCAGCAACAAAACGCATGAAGTTAACGACATGAGCAGGATCTCCCGTGTAATTTTTACGCAATTCAGGGTTTTGTGTTGCTACACCTACCGGACATGTATCCATCTGGCAGACACGCATCATGATACAACCGAGTGCAACGAGTGGTGCTGTAGAGAATCCATACTCCTCAGCTCCGAGCAAAGCTGCGATAGCCAAGTCACGACCATTCAGCATTTTTCCGTCTGTTTCCAGTACGACACGGTCACGCAGATTGTTCAGCATCAACGTTTGATGCGTTTCTGCAAGTCCCAGCTCCCAAGGCATACCCGCGTGGCGAATCGAACCCTGTGGAGAAGCCCCAGTTCCACCGTCATAACCGCTGACGAGGATTATGTCGGCACGACCTTTAGCAACACCAGCAGCAATCGTTCCAACGCCGACTTCGGATACCAATTTAACGTTGATCTCTGCACGTGGATTGGCATTTTTCAAGTCATAGATCAACTCGGCCAGATCCTCAATCGAGTAGATATCATGATGCGGTGGCGGAGAGATCAGACCTACACCCGGTGTTGATCCACGAACCTCAGCAACCCAAGGGTACACCTTACGTCCAGGCAACTGTCCACCTTCACCCGGTTTTGCTCCCTGTGCCATCTTGATCTGAATCTCGTCGGCATTAACCAGATAGTTGGATGTTACACCAAAACGTCCGGATGCCACCTGTTTGATCGCACTGCGGCGAGAATCACCGTTACTATCTTTAATGAAGCGAGCCGGATCTTCGCCGCCTTCACCTGTATTGGATTTACCACCAACACGGTTCATCGCAATAGCAAGATCTTCGTGTGCCTCTTTGCTGATCGAACCGAAGGACATTGCCCCTGTTTTGAATCGGCGCATAATATCTTCGACGGACTCTACTTCTTCCAAAGGAATCGCAGGACCGACTGGTTTCAGTCTCAGCATGGAGCGAATGGTCAGCAACTGATCATTTTCGCCTTGCACGAGTTTGGAATACTTTTTATACAGTTTGTAATCACCAGTGCGTACTGCATGCTGCAGCGTATGGATCGTTTGCGGATTGAACAGATGCTCTTCTCCGTCGTTACGCCATTGGTATTCCCCGCCGGAATCCAGCACTTTGTCATTGCCATCTTTGTCCGTAAAAGCACGGTTGTGATGAGTCAATGCTTCGGCAGCCACTTCTTCCAGGCCAATCCCGCCAATTCGGGAAGGCGTCCACGTAAAGTAACGATCAACGAAGTCCGATTTCAGACCCACCGCTTCGAAAATTTGGGCCCCACGATAGGATTGAATCGTCGAAATTCCCATTTTGGACAATATTTTAATAACGCCTTTGGTAGCGGCTTTAATGTAGTTCTTCACGGCTTTCTCATGTGAGATGCCACGCAGCAGCCCTTGCTGAATCATGTCATCCAGCGTTTCAAACGCCAGATATGGGTTCACCGCACTTACGCCGTAACCAAGCAACAAGGCATAGTGATGAATATCACGCGGCTCTGCCGATTCCAGCAAAATGCTGACTTTGGTTCTGGTTCCTTTACGAATCAGATGATGATGCAAACCTGCTACAGCCAGCAATGCTGGAATAGCCGCATTCTCGGCGTCCACACCACGGTCAGACAGGATCAAAATGTTGTGACCTTTGTCAATGACACGGTCTGAAGCTTCGAAGAGCAGTTCCATCGCTTTGCGAAGTCCTTCTGCGCCCTCTTTTGCTGTAAAGAAGATCGGAATCGTCATGGAACGGAAGCCCGGACGACGAACATGGCGAATCTTCGCAAAATCTTCATTAGAAAGTACCGGTGTATCCAAACGAATCTGACGACAGCTCTCCGGTTCAGGATTCAGCAGGTTACGCTCAGGTCCGATCGTTGTTGCTGTAGACGTTACAATCTCTTCACGAATTGCGTCGATCGGTGGATTGGTAACTTGTGCAAACATTTGTTTAAAATAGTTATACAGACGCTGCGGACGATCCGATAGAACCGCCAGTGGTGCATCATAACCCATGGAGCCTGTAGCTTCCATACCTGTTGAAGCCATTGGCTCCAACACTTTGCGCAACTCTTCAAATGTATATCCATACGCCAGCTGAAGCTGCGTCACGTTATCATGTTTTGGATCAGGCAGTTCCGGTGCATCCGGCAGCTCATTCAGATCCATCAGATGCTCATCGAGCCAATCCTGATACGGATTCTCGGCCGCAATGAGAGCTTTCACTTCCTCATCCGCAATTATACGTCCTTGTTGTGTATCGACAAGCAGCATACGTCCAGGACGCAGACGATCTTTGTAGAGAATTTCTTCAGGAGCGATATCAAGTACCCCAACCTCAGAGGACAAAATAATGCGGTCGTCTTTCGTTACATAGTAACGTGCAGGACGCAGACCATTACGGTCAAGAGTTGCACCAATCTGTAAACCGTCTGTAAAGGCCATTGCTGCCGGTCCATCCCACGGCTCCATCATCGTGCTGTGATATTCATAGAATGCCTTCTTGGCAGGATCCATTCCCTCATCTGTACTCCAAGGCTCAGGAACCATCATCATGGCCACGTGTGGCAATGAACGGCCGCTCAAATACAGGAACTCCAGTGTGTTATCAAACATGGCCGTATCCGAACCATCCGGATTGATAACCGGTTTTACTTTCGAGATGTCGTTACCGAACAATTCGCTCTCAAACAGCGACTGCCGGGCATGCATCCAGTTCACGTTACCACGCATCGTATTGATCTCACCGTTGTGGATCATGAAGCGATACGGGTGGGCACGTTCCCAGCTTGGGAATGTATTCGTACTGAAACGGGAGTGAACAAGCGCAATCGCTGATTCCACGAGATCTTCCTGAAGATCCAGATAGAACTGTCCCACCTGTTCCGTTGTCAGCATGCCTTTGTAGACGATTTTTCGACAGGACAAGCTTGGCAGGTAGAATGAACCACCTTCTGCTTCATCCGCCGAATAACGAATAGCCAGCTCCGCACGTCTACGAATGACGTACAATTTCCGTTCAAATCCCAATTCATCCTTAACATCTGCCGATCTTCCAATGAACACCTGACGCACATAAGGCTTCGCTGCAAGCGCAGAACGTCCCAGCATCTCATCAAACGTAGGCACATCCCGGAAACCCAGGAACGTCTGGCCTTCTTCTTCGATGATCTTCTTAAGGCTCTCTTCATGCGCGCTCCGAATGACAGGGTCCTGTGAAAGGAACAGCATCCCTACGCCGTAAAAGCCCTGTTCAGGTAATGCAAAACCAAGACGGTCCGCTTCCTGTGCAAAATAGCGATGTGGAATCTGGATCAAGATACCGGCTCCGTCACCGGAATTCGGCTCACTGCCCTGTCCTCCGCGGTGTTCCATGTTACTGAGCATGGTCAGTGCCTGACTAACGATGTCGTGTGAAGGTACTCCTTTGATGTTGGCAACAAAACCCATTCCGCATGCGTCTTTTTCGAACTGTGGGTCGTACAGACCCTGTTTAGGAGGTAATCCGATGTGTCTCATGGAACGCAACCTTTCTATAGTGAAGTATTTCGGAAAGATCAAGAACATAGGCAACAAGCAACAATAAAACGGGAGGGGCGGGCATTTTCAACCTGAAAAATTGCCTGCTGGATGAACGAGGGCGACAGCAATAAGGGCTGTCAATCTTATAAATGCTGCTATTGCGGCAGAGGCCATCCATGAGATGAGCTGGTCCGGATCACCCGGTAAACAGCTTGGTATAACAACACGCAACCGCTGGCACGGCCGCTGATATGGAGCGACGTTTTTTGATATAGTTCTATTATTTTAACACCGACCTAACATCAGCGCAATTTAAACTTTTTAATACCTCTGATAAGAAATGTTTTGCAGTACAGCTTTAGTGTACTGATGCTAAAATTCATCTCTTTTTCGAATAATTATACACATTTTATGTCAGAGTACAACTAATTTTAATTACTGACAAAAGAAAATCATTCCATATGTGGCCTGCGTTTAACCATAGTTGGGCCAATTTCTCTTGCCATGATCCTGCGAATATCTTCATCCTTATGCATTTGTATACAAAAAGAGTCTGCAGCCCATTTTCGGGTCGCAGACTCTTTGCACTATTTGACTACTATATTGCATAATTTTGATACTTGAGTTCAAAGTTTATTTTCACTATTCTGTCCTATTCCGGTTTAATTCGGCTTATGCCGTCACCACTTGACCGGATTCAGTCACTTCGGCTTCTTTTTTGCGACGTCTGCCGCTCCAAAGGAAGAAAGCCAAGGTCAGCAACACAGATATACCTGCATAGATTGCCAGAATACCGACCTGATGCCACATCACATCGAAATTGCCACTGGATACAACTGCTTTGAAGCCCATGATGCTGTGCGTCATTGGCAGCCAAGGGCTAAATGCCTGAAGCCACGACGGAATCAGCTCTACCGGGAAGGTTCCCGCACTTGCTGCAAGCTGGAAGACCAATAACAGAATGACAACATAACGCCCTGGCAAGTCAAGCCAAGTTACGAGGGCTTGAACAATAAACATAAAGGTCAGTCCCGTAAAGATCGTGAACAGATAGAACAGCGGTACGCTGTGTGTTTCCAGTCCAAGACCGTACAGCATGAAGCTTGCCACGATCACGGATTGGATAATGCTCACAAAACCGAATACGAGTGTACGGCTGACAAAACGGTTCCAACCTGTTGCACCCGGTACGGAAGTTTCCCGCATTTTCAAAACAATCGTTGAAATCAGCGATCCAACAAACAAACCGATGGACAGGAAGAACGGCGTCAACCCTGTACCATAATTGCTCACGTTCTCTGTTGTGTTCTCGGACGTATTCACAGGTTCAGCGAACATATTCACCACATCGTCCGTTTTCTTGACTTCTGATGTTTTCTGAGCCGCATCGTTCAGCTTGGTAGCCAGTTCGCTTGAGCCGTCTTTCAGCTCAGTTAAACCGTCTGCCAGCTTGCCTGCTCCGTCACCGAGTTGTTTGGAGCCGTCCGTTAGCGAACTCACACCACCGCTCAGTTTACCCACACCCGTTTGCAGGGCTGTAGTTCCGGACCCCAGTTGCTTGGCTCCATCTGCCAGCAATGTGCCGCCACTTGCAGCCTCGCCCAGCTTGCCGCTAAATTGCTTCAGACCATCGGAGAGTTTCGCTCCGCCTTGGCTAAGCTGTCCAGCGCCCGCCAGCAATTGCTGCTGACCATCCACCAACTGGTTCGCACCTGTCAGAAGCTGCTCTTGGCCTCCATGCAGCTCGGACGCACCTGCTGCCAGTTGCTGATTGCCCTGGTGTAATTGATCTGCACCTTGCGCAAGCTTCTGTTCGCTCTCATGCAGTTGCTTACTGCCTTCAGCGACCGCTGCACTGGCTGCCAGCAGCTTCTGTACGTCTTCACTGGCTGCCAGTTCAGGGTTGGATGCAGCTAACTGCTTCAACCCATCAGCAACGCCCTGAGCACCGTCAGCAACCTTACTGCTGCCATCTACTGCCGATTGAAGGCCAGTGGCCAAGGTGCCACTGCCTTGGACTGCACTTTGCAGACCCTGAGACAGCTTCGCACTGCCTTGCTCTGACGATTGCAGACCCGCTTGCAGCTTGCCTGCTCCGTCCACGGAAGATTTAAGTCCAGTTTCCAGCTTGGCACTGCCGTCCTTCAACTGGTCTGCACCGCTCTGAAGCTGGCTTGTCGCCGCAGCTTGAAGCTGCTGCAAACCGGATACCAGATTCGATGTACCACTTTCAAGTTTGGTTGCCCCCGTGTGTAGTGCATTGACACCATCACTTAATGGAGACAAGCCATCCTGAAGTTCCAATGTACCAGATGCCAGTTTCGCCAGATTATCCTTGAGCTTCACAGCTCCATCATCCAGCTTGCCTGCGCCCGTATTCAAGTCTCCTGCACCATCGCCAGCTTCAGCCAATCCGTCCGATACTTCGGAAAATTTGTCGAGCAGGGTCTCCGCATAGGATTCCGTTACTTTGGCCGAAACTTTAGCTTTCAGATCTTTGATGGCCGTTTTGCCAATCTGCGCACCCACAAAGCTGTAATTTCCATTTGGTTCGTAGATCAGATCAGCCGGTTCTGGCTTATCATCAAGCAACGTGGTTGCCTGGGATGAAAAGTTTTCCGGGATCGTAATTTGCATATAATACTTGTCGTTTTCCATGCCTTCTTTGGCTTGGATGGCACTGACAAAATCCCATTTAAAATCTGCATTTTTCTTCAGTTCATCCACGAGGTCACTACCGACATGCAATGATTTACCTTCCAGTTCTGCACCTTTATCAAGGTTAACAACCGCAACCGGCATTTCATCGACATGACCATATGGGTCCCAGTAGGCAGCCAAATAGATACCACTATATAGAATCGGTATAAACAAAATTGCAATAACGGGGATCAACACCTTCGGGTTTCTCACGGCCGATCCCACATCCTTGAAAAACACGGATAAAGATTTCATGTCATTTTCTCCCCTTGTTCTCTCTGCTTCCTAAGCAGAATAACCATAATGAAATTAATTTGACGCGTTTCGGAAATTTACGGAAACACGAAGTGACTACTTTCCTCAAACGGTCACTTTAGAGCAAAAAAACAAACCTGTCTCTCGACAAGCCTCACTGCCTTCAATCGTATGACTAACCCATATTATAGTAATAATAAATTCGGGTTACGTTGCTGCAGCAATTCCTTCCATTAAGAAAAGGCGAAAGTAATTCTTGATTTCCTCTTTGCTCAGCGGCTCGTGTTGCTTGCTCCAGTCTGAGGTGAGGGCAATGTACAAACGAATCATCATAAAGGAAACTACCTGTGGATCACAATCACGAATCTCTCCGTTGTCTCTTGCCTTCTCAAGCTCCCGTGCCAGAAAATCGGAGATAACTTTCTCCACTTTCTCCAAACCTTCCTTGGCCTGAAGAGTTCCAAAATCCTTAAGCTCCTGGGACAATTTAACCAGCAAATCGTGATCACGACGAAACTCTAGCAATGAATCAAGCACACGAAACAGATTATCAAAAAAAGCACTTTCCTGATGAACTTCACGATGAGCAATGTTTTTCATTTCCTGGATTACTTCAACCAAAATCTGATCAAACAATTGTTCTTTATTCGTAAAGAACGTGTAGATCGTTCCCTTGCCAACATTCGCAATCTTCGCTACCTGATCCATCGTGGTTGCCTTGTATCCAAACATGGCAAAAGACTGCGCGGCTGCATGAATGACCTGCTGTCTCCTGTCAATCGGAGCCATCATATCCCTCCTCGTTTTCGTTGATCGTCCTCTTTAAATGACCAGAAATACAATTCGGTCATTCGGTCAAAACCAAGATTACCACTCTCCTCATCAGATTGCAACCCTAACATTAAAAAATTGTGTTAATTTTTTTTAACCGAAATGCAGTGGAAACTGCTTCTATCGTCGTCTATAGTGTATGATGACTCCAACAACTCGGATAAAGACGAAGTTTTGATGTATCAGAACATTAACTATGGTGTAAATATGTAACGAATGAACATGATTTTCCGCTTCGCTGTATATTCATGTAGTAATGCAACGTGCGGTATGACTGTGAATGTTAAATTTAAATTGATGAATAAAGGTGAACTCATGCGAAAACCAAGAGTGCTCTTGTTATCCGAAGGTTTCGGCACCGGTCACACCCAGGCCGCCCATGCGCTCGCAAGCGGCATTAAGAAAGTCAGTCCACATGTGCATAGTCGGGTTATTGAGCTCGGCAAATTTTTAAATCCAACCATGGCTCCGCTTATTCTGTCTGCATACCGCAAGACACTAACCGTTCAGCCCAAGCTGGTCAGTCTGCTGTATCGGACACAATATAACAAATCACTAAACGGATTTACCAAACTGGCCTTGCATCGGATTTTCTATACACAGACGGCTCAGGTCGTATCCCAATTGAAACCCGATGCCGTGATCTGTACTCATCCATTTCCGAATGCGGTCATCTCACGACTGAAACGTCAGGGACTTAATATTCCACTATATACACTGGTCACAGACTACGACGTACATGCAACGTGGATTAATCCCGAGGTCAACAAATATTTGGTATCCACGCCACAAGTTAAGGCTCTGCTTGAGATCAGGGGTGTTGAACCCTCTCGCATCCAAATCACCGGTATTCCTGTTCATCCTGACTTCTGGGAAGCAGGAGACAAGGTAAGCCTCCGACAGGAAATGGGGCTTCAGAACATGCCCACTGCTCTGCTAATGGGTGGCGGATGGGGACTTTCCTTTGATGAAGAGCATATGAAGACCCTCACGTCATGGGCGGATCGGGTACAGCTGCTTTTCTGTCTTGGAAGCAATGAGAAAATGATTGCCAAGCTGAAGGAAATGTCCTGCTTCCAACATCCGAATATACGCATTCTTGGGTATACTCGTGAGGTCAGCAAACTGATGGACGTATCCGATGTGCTCATTACGAAACCAGGTGGCATGACTTGTACAGAAGCATTGGCTAAAGGCTTGCCGATGTTATTCGTACCTCCATTGCCGGGACAGGAAGAAGAGAACTGTGAATATTTTGTACAAGCCGGATACGGTCAAATCATTCACTCTGCTGACGTTATTACCAATCGCTTCAGGCATTTGTGTGAGCAGATCTATGCACCACGTGAAGCTGAAAGCCAGCTGAAAGCAGTCCACAAACCAGGGAACAGAAACACCTACGATCCAACGTGTTGTGCCCAGGCTGTCCATGATTTATTGTTCCCGGCTACAGCGGAAGTCACATCGGCGCCCAAGGAGCGCTTCACAGCCGGAATCGGGGCAACTTCGCTGTCAGGTACCAGAATTCCATTCTAGCAGCTCTATGACCCCTTCTAGTCGTTCTACGAAGGTGTTTCATCTCTTAAAGACATGCACAAAGAAGGTTCCCCTCCATTAATCCGGAAGGGAACCTTCTTTTATTTCATTCTTATCTCCGTATGATTTGCTGCAAAAAAGGGTAATTTAAATAACAAACTCTCATCGCCAATAAAGTTAAAAACGACGAAATAAAACTGCATTACAGGGCTTTTCAAGGTCTATGTAGCGAATACATAGTTAACTACCCTGCCTGTTTGCAGAATTTACAGATCAATTACTTGTAAAAAGTATGATGCCCGATCGTTTTTACTTTTTTCTGGGAGCGAGCCACTGTCAGATCGTCCGCAAGCGTCAATGACAAGAAATAATACGTATCATCAGCGACTTCCTTTTTCCCATTCAACGCTGCATTAACTGCCTTGATACTGTCCTCATTAGGAGTAACACGTTTCAAGCGCCCGTTCGCTACAGGACTGAATTGAGATTTCTGGTAGATTACTTTGTAAATGGTATCGGGAAAATTGGCTGACCGCAGCCGGTTTAAGACAACATTGGCAACTGCCACTTTGCCTTCGTACGGTTCACCTTCCGCCTCTGCCATGACAATTTTTTGCAGCAGAAGCAGCTCTTTATCGGACACACTGTATGACCAGGTTGCAAGTTTCGAGTCTTCCTGGTTCAGGAGTTTGGTCCGTGTAAAGTAAAGTTTTTGGGGGGGAGTCGTAATTGCAGCTACCGCTTTGGCATGCTCTATCTTGGCCAATTTCAGAGCAGCCTCTTTCTTCGCTTTGGCCGCTGCTGCAGCTCTGGCCGCATGTTTAGCCTTGGCTTCTTTCTGTTCCTGCTCTTCCTGGGCAGCCGTCAGCCAGTTCTTGGCCGGGAGCGAATTGGTCCAGTTATCAGTCTGTGTAGACGCATCAGAAGATAGACTTGTCCCGTCTTGCATCATACGCCTGTCTCCGCTAAAAGAATTTTCGCTATTTTCTGCAGATGCCGCAAGTTCGGTCATCTGTTTGCTATCACTTGCCTCATTCCATTTTCCAGTCGCCTGAACGACGTTAGCCCCCACTATACATACAAGCAGCACAGATAACATCGGTGCCACCCAACGATTCTTGCTTATAATATCCATTCGAAGATTCCTCCTGTCGAAACAATTCCCTAAACTAAGTAACCACAAAAAAAGAATTTGAATAACGATGGCTAATATTACATAGGGAATAACGTTATGTCAATGTGATTTTATGTCATATCAATGAGTTTCAGGAAAAAGAAAACGTATCCACAACCTCATACATCGGCGCCTGACCTGGCTGTGTCACATAAAGCACAAAATCTTGGACCATCCAAGAATTAACACCTAAAAATTGCCCTGGAAGCACTCCAAATATTCCTTTATCTTCATTTCCTGGGTTCTGGCCCAGAAATTTACGCGCAATCGTAATATGAGGAGAATAAGGTCTTAATTCGGCCTCAAATCCAAGGGAAGCAGTTGCGCCCACGATCTGTTTTTGCAGAAGATGAAGTTGGTCCACTTCTCCTTTAACACCTTTCCACAATACCTTTGGTGCCTCTTCCAAACCGAACGTTCCCCATCCGGATAATTGCAGTTCAAACGGCCGGAACCCGACCGTTGCCAAACGCAGCGCTTTCCGCAGATGTCCAATGTCACTAACAAGGGTATCCCCCAGAAATTGCAATGTAATATGATAATCCCGGTAGTCCGCCCATTTGCGAAAATCAAGCTTTCCTTGCACCTGTTCCGCAGATATCCGAAGTGAATTCTGAATATGTGCCGGCACCCGGAGTGCAATAAACAATCGTTCCCGTCGGGATGGAAGATCCGTATGTGAATGTGAATAGTTATTCATGGTATACACCTCTTCTAGAGTTCGTTTTATTATTTCACAGTCGTCTCTATGGTTTCAAGCTGGTTAAGTATAGAGTGACACAATTTTTGGGATTTGCACATGAGGCTGTATTCCTGCCTTTTACGCACATCGCCTTCTTTTCTGCTAAACTAATACCACAACTTATTTCAATTCAGGAGGCCACTAACTATGGGTAAAATTGTATGTTTTCCATCCTTATCGACAAAGCAGCAACAACGTATTCTGGATGCAGCACCAGGTTATACACTTACGGTTGGCAAAGCCAAAGAGATTGACACATCGGAGTTAAAAGAAGCCGAAATTGTCTTAGGCTGGTCTCCTCTGGTAACCGAACATGCACTGAAAGAAAACAGCCCTTTAAAATGGGTTCAAGTCTGGTCCGCAGGTGTGGACAACCTTCCTTTCTCAGATTTGGAACAAAAAAGCATATTGGTAACCAGTGCTAATGGCGTACACGCCATTCCCATAACCGAGATTATTCTTGGTATGATGTTGTCCCACAGCCGCTGGCTCAGACAAGCGATGCTGCACCAGCAGCAGGCAGAATGGAAATCCCCAGGCAAACCACTTCCGGAATTGCATGGCAAAACAGCGGTTATCGTCGGCGTTGGAGAGATTGGAACAGAAACCGCACGTATTCTCAAAGCACTAGGCATGAACGTCATCGGGGTTCGTCGCTCCGGAAAAGACGTTCCAAATGTAGACCAAATGTACAATATGTCCGGCTTACACGAAGCACTGGGGCAAGGCGATTACGTCATCAATATTTTGCCACTCACAGATGAAACGCATCATATCTATAATCAGTCTGCATTTGAGCATTTCAAATCCGGTTCCTGTTTCGTCAACGTGGGACGTGGCCCAAGCGTAAATACGGAGGCTCTGCTGGGTGCACTGGACAGTGGACAGGTTGCCTTTGCTGCACTTGATGTATTCGAGGAGGAACCGCTCCCCGCAGATCATCCACTATGGGGTAAGGATAACGTCTTGATTACTCCGCATATTGCAGGCAGTACAGAGCAATACACCGAGCGGGCACTTGATATTTTTGTTCAAAATTTGGAAGCATATATCGCCGGAAAAACCCTTCCGCTCAATCTGGTGAATTATGGTCATAAATACTAAAAATTCTAGATGGTCCTAGGTGAAATTGTACAAATTCATGTAAGGTAGTTTCCCTACGAAAATCAAAAACCTCCATACCGGAAAATGGATTTTTTCCGGTATGGAGGTTTTTTCTGTTATTTTCAGCGCAGCCGTTCTAAGTGCATAGCCAAATGTGACGTATAAACGTGCCTTTGCTCACCATTCGATACTGATCAATGTTCCATCCGGCATCCAGAATGTGCCCCTCCACCCATTCGGTGGAAACGATCACTGCCCGTCCTGCAAGTCTCTTCAAACTCGTCAACATGGCAAGTTGTTCCTCATCCGGAAGAACAGAACAGAGATTATATGGCATGTCCAGAATGGCTGCATCGTAGAAACCTTCCAGATCATTCATATCCCCGAGGGTAATTCTGGTTGGATCATACCCATAATGAGGAAGATTAATGCGTGCACCCTGTACCGCCAAAGGGTTCAAATCATTTCCTTTGACCTCAATTCCCATCGACAATGCCTCAATTACAACGGTTCCCATTCCGCAGCATGGATCGAGCAACTGATGCCCCTCCACTTGCGGAATAGCAATATTGACTAACGCTCTGGCTAACGTAACACCAAGGCCTGTGGAGTAATTTTGCGGCTTCTGATGATGGGTTTGCCACGAGCGATCGGCTTCTGTCCATTGACCGAAGAGCCATTTTCCATTCACATGCATTAGTCCAAAAGTCACGTCAGGCTGTTTCATCATAGCTTTGCCTTTAATGCACATGCCCAGCTCTTTTTCCAGCAAACGAGAATGCGCATAATCCGGCATGTCATCGCCCTCTTTCAAGCAGACAACCTTGAACGTTTCACGAGATGACAAGGCGACTTGTGAAGCAGCAGGTTTCAGACCTGCTACTGTATCCGCTTCGGCTATCACATCCAGTCTGCCCCGGACAAATGGACTTCTACCTGGTGGAATGCAAATATTGGAGCGTACATAGGCGTGATCTCCTGAACCAATATCTGTCCCAGGAACGAGCATCGTTTCCAATTCCAATTCACATAGGGCACGTTCATTCTCATGGCAAGCGAAGGTATATACGTAACTTCCGACAACTGAATCTTTGCTGTTTGTAGAGCTCAATATGGTAGCCGTCCTTCATGTTTCTTCTATTATAAGAAGAGGTTTTATATTTTTAATTTTTCAATGGAAGAAAGCAGATCTACGGACAGATCTTTCAGGGTTTGAATATTGCCGCTAATCGTTTCCATTGAACTCACCTGTTCTTCGGCTGAAGCTGACACTTCCTCTACACTTGCCGCGGATTCCTCGGATACTGCCGAAATTTGTTGACTGAAATCATTCATCCGTCCGCTCGCTTCCTGCATACCTTCCAGACCATCCGTCATTGTACCAATGACTTGAACCATACCCTCTACCGACTCACTAATGGTACGGAACAGATTGCCGGAATTACGTACTTGCTGCTGCCCACGTTCTGTTTCCAGTACACCTGTTCGTAATTCCTCAACAACGCCCTGAGAATCCTTCTGGATGTCCTCCGTGATGACGGTAATCTCTTCCACAGAAGTTCGAACGGCTTCGGACAACTTCCGCACTTCTGCTGCAACAACTGCAAATCCGCGTCCACTCTCTCCTGCCCGGGCAGCTTCAATGGAAGCATTCAATGCGAGCAGGTTGGTCTGGCGCGCAATGTCATGAATGACTTGAACCAACTGCGATATATCTTTGTTTTTACGGTCTAGCTGTTCCATCTTGTTCATGGAAGAGGAAACTGCGCCAGCAATCTGTAGCATTTGGTTCACGGATTGCTCCATGGACTCGCGGCCGGTCTGTCCTTGTTTCAAAATCAGGTCTGACATCAGACGAAGCTGATTCCCCTGTTCCGAATGTTGCTGAATATTTGCGTTCAGCCCCTCGACGGTACGGGCGGACTCAACAGCCGTTTCTGCCTGACTCTCTGCCGCTTTTGCGGACTCTTCCATCGTTATGGCAATTTGGCGACTGCCGATCTTAACCTCTTCAGAGGAAATAGCCAATTCACTACTTTGGCGGTTGACGGCTTCAGCAATTCGTCTAACATTCAATACCATGGACGTCAGATTACCTTTCATGTCATTCACGGCTTTGGCAAGAACACCAACTTCGTCTTCATGTTTGGTATGTATGTCCTGGACATTCAATTGACCTTCCGCAATCAGTTTCACGGCACTGATCACCCGAAGCAGTGGTTTAACGACTTGTGAACGGATAATTGGGATCGCAATTGCTGTAATGATAATCATCACAAGAACACCAATGACGATAATGATTCGGCCATCTTGGACGGATCTGATCGTCTGAGCCGCAGAGAGATCGGACTGCTGCTGATTGTAATCCACCAGATAGTCCAGATGGACTTGCATAGCATCGAAGGAGGCGGCCCCTTTTTCGGATACTTCCTTAGCCAGTTGTTCCTGACCTTCATCACTCAGCTTGATGGATTGCGTGTTAATCTTGAGGTAAGCTTCCCACTTGCTCTTTAATGCTTCCCATTGCTCTTTTTCTTCAGCTGTCTTCTCCTGCTGATCATATATTTTAATAGCCTGGGCCGTTTCGCGAATGTATTTGGTGCGCTCTTCAGCAAGGTCCGCTTTGGCCCCTGCCTGTGCATCAAAGTGACGATAGCTCAATGACAAAATATGTTCTGTTGTATAATTCAATCGGTTAATCTGCTGGATGGAGGGCATCCAGTTATTGGTGATCATATTCGTGTTTTTTTCCATCGAGTTCATTTGTGTAACAATCGTGACACTAAGAAGAATTAAACAGAGGATTAATAGATAGAACGCGATGCTGATACGCAGACCGATACTCTTGATCTTGAATCTGCTGAACATATGATTTCCCCCTTGTGCCCATCTTCGGCCACTTCCGTATTTTAGGTGCTTTTGTCGTTGTTTTACCCTTCTTTTGGCATCTTGCAAATTACTCTTTTCTATATTATATCTATAGGAAAAGAGACGTAAAGTATTATAACATTCTTTTATTTTAGTCATGCTTTATTTTGTAAAATCTTGTGATTATTTCACATCATCTGTTGAACGGAATCGAATGATGTAAAATTCAGACTTAAATGAAGCAAAAAAGAGCTGCAGCATACGGCAAATATCCGATCTGCAGCTCTTACGATTTGAATCCATACAGATGACCGGAATGGAACCCGCCATTCTTTGTATCATAACGGCTAGCAGCCGCCCCCTTATGCGTTCACCAGCAACTTGTAGGAGGCCAACCTTCTCTCGTAATCCGGTCCAGTTGTCACTACAAGCAGCCGATCCGTATTCAGCCTTTGGCACACCTGCTGCAACTGTTTCGAGACTTGTTCAGGTGTACCGGCATAATGCCGTTGCACCTCATTCTCATTGGCATCGGTCATGTCATTGGTGCCGGTACTTGTGCTGACATAGTCAGACTGCGTTGAAATTTCTTTTCCAATAGCTCTGCGTCTCTCCGCCATTTCGCGGCTCCAGGACAACGCCTCTTCCTGCGTCTCCGCACACAGCACACTTACAGCAACCATAACCTCCGGCTCTTTCCTATTGGCGCTGGGGATAAAACCCTCCCGATAACGCCGCACAGCTTCCGTACCATCCGCATCACTCATGAATTGTCCGAATACATATCCCATACCGAAGCGAGCGGCAAATTCAGCACTCTTCACGTTGGTACCCAACATCCATAAGGATAATGGAAGCTCCGGAATCGGACGGGCCGTCACCGGATGTTCCTCATAAGTGTATCGATCTTCCAGTAGTTCGGTTAGTGCCGCGAGCGATTCAGGCAACTTGGACACATGCTGCAAGTAATTGCCACTCAAGGCCATCGTTGCATGGGGACCGCCCCCAGGAGCACGTCCCAAGCCTAACTCTATGCGCCCCGGGTAGAGCGCCGCCAACAGTCGGAACGACTCCGCTACCTTAAGCGGGCTATAATGTGGTAACAGTACGGCACCGGAGCCAAGCTGGATCGTGTTCGTTCGCGCGCCAATATGGGCAAGTAACACTTCCGGTGATGCTGATGCAAGTTCGTCCATGTCATGGTGCTCCGACGTCCAGTACCTTGAATAGCCCCAGGCTTCAGCATGCTGCGCAAGTGTAACGGATTGTTGTAGCGCCTGTTCTGCTGTGGCGCCGTTCAACCTTGGAACAAGGTCAAGTACGCCCAGATTGTATTTTCCACTGATGTTCGCACCCAAGCGTCTCATCTCCCTTCGTCATGCTTATCTCTAATCTAGATCGTAGATGGAACCGACCTTGAGACCGTATAGTTCATTGTATATTTTCTCGGCAAAAGCATCCGTCATCCCGGCTATATAATCGATCACCATGTGCTCCCAAGTCCAGATCGGATTCGCCTTCGCCTGATCCTTCTCATAACGTTGCAGCCAATCGGACGGAATAATGGATTTGGACGTTTCCGGGTCAAGAAAAGCATCCCACAGACGCTTAATCATCCATTCACTGCGCTTTTGCAACCTCTGCACACGCAGGTCACGAATCATGGTCACCCAGGCAAAGCTCTTAAGCACACTTACCGTACGCAGCATGTCGAGATCCTCGGCGCCTTCACGGACAAACGTCACCTTTTTCCAGTCTCCGTTATCAATAACCCCCAGGCTAGCGACAAAAAGGCTGACCCAGTAAGCCTTGACCTCACGGCGGGTACGTGAGTAATCATGCTCGCAGAACGGCATCTTTTCATTCCAGATGCGCAGGAACGAAGCGAGGACTTCTTCAACTTTTTTGCCAATCGCTTCCCTTGTCCATCCGTTCCAGAACAGATCCTCCAGTGTCGTAATCTTATCCACAATCAGTCGATTGATATGCGGATCTTGCAGGAAATGCTCGTGTACTTCAATTTTACCTGCTTTGATGCCATCTTCCAGATCATGTGCGGAATACGCAATATCGTCGCAGAGGTCCATAAGCTGCGCTTCAAGCGTCTTTTTGCCAGCAGGAATGTTCCAACGATCACGAATCTCGCGGATATACTGCCATTCATGATGATACATACCTTTCTTGCTCTCCGTGCCAGGATACGGGTACTTATTGATGCCAAGCAGCACCGCATCCGACAGGTTCAGCCCATCGATATCTTCCCGTTTTTCCAAATACATAATGAGACGGAAGTTATGCGCGTTGCCTTCAAAGTGCTCATACTTCCGCTTGAGCTCTGCACGAATTTCCGGTTCCGGTTGAGGCGATTTGGCCCCGCGATTTTTCTTCATGATTTTCTTGACCTCTGTGTTGATGAGATCATCGAGGATGCCATCCAGCACTTCTTCCCCTTTATGTCCAAAAGGCGGGTGACCGAAATCATGCGCAATCGCGGCACACTCCACCACTTCAGAATCAATAATCAGTCCGGGGCTGTCCGCCTGGTTCAACTCCACCTCCGGGTAGCGACGCAGCAAGCTTCTTGCCGCTTCTCGTGCAATCTGCGCCACCTCCAGGGAGTGGGTCAATCGTGTGCGATAATAATCGCCCGTTCCTGCACCAAACACCTGCGATTTGCCTTGCAGCCGACGAAAGGTCGGTGAATGTATCAGTCTGGAATAGTCGCGCTCATAGGCTGCACGAGCCCCATCCAGTTTCGTTAGTTCAGGGTATTGTCTATGTTCTCTCAGATCGTTCCATTGCATGTTGATCACTCCTAGCCGACTGTCTCTATTTTGAGTGATTATACACATATTCTGCAGTTTCGAAAAGCAAAACCTGTCTGCGATTGTCATCTCTTCTCACATCAACTTGTGATGCACAGTCGTCTACTCTTATTATACCCCGCCAGACTATCATCCGTGCACCTAAATGATAATGATTAATATTGAAAGTAACTTATGACGAAAAAAAGTGCCTTATACAGTTTGCGTGGCCGTTCCGGTTACGGATCGTTCTTTTGATCGCTGTTATTCCCAAATTTCCTTGATTCCCTTTAGAAAGGGAGAAATTCGGGAATAAAGGCGAACGCTTCGCTTCTTCAGAATCGATTCCGTCCCCTTCACTACTTTCGCTGTTTGATTCACACCCAATCTAAAATGACATTACATCCCCTATAAAGGGGGACTTCAAACAAGACTTTGAGAGGCTAAAGAATACCATTAAATTGTTCATTCATTACTTCAATGATAGTCTGTCTTCCCCGTCCCCTCCGCTGTATGGGTGAGGAGATAAAAATAAAAAAACCGACAGGGCAAATGCCCTGTCGGGTGAAGAAGGTAGTTTAGACCATAACTTTGCAGATATCGTTGGTGAACTCTACCGGGTCTTGAATCGGCAATCCTTCGATCAGCAATGCTTGATGATACAGCAAGCTTGTGTAAAGGCTTAGTTTTTCTTTATCCTTTGCGAATGCGTCTTTCAGAGATTTGAAGACATCGTGATTTACGTTGATCTCCAGCACTTTATCTGCCTGTACATTTTCACTGTTCGGCATAGCCTTCAGGATTTTCTCCATCTCAATCGTCAGCTCACCTTCAGTAGACAAACATACCGGGTGGCTTCTGAGGCGTTTGGAAGCTTTAACAGCTTTTACTTTGCCGCCGAGCTGTGCTTGCATTGCTTCGAACAACTCTTTGTTGTCGTTGTCCTGTGCGTCCGTCTCTTCTTTATCTGCACTGTCCTCGATGCCCAGGTCACCGCTGGAGATGGATTTGAATTCTTTCTCTTTGTAGTTCGTAATCATCTTGATTGCAAACTCATCGATGTCGTCCGTGAAGTACAAGACTTCGTATCCTTTATCGAGTACACCCTCGATCTGTGGCAGCTTCTCGATCCGTTCAATGGATTCACCGGATGCGTAGTAGATGTACTTCTGATCTTCCGGCATTCTGGAAACGTACTCGTCCAGGCTAACCAGCTTCTTCTCTTTGGAAGAAGAGAACAAGAGCAGATCCTGCAGGGTATCCTTGTTCACGCCATAGTCGCTGTATACGCCATACTTCAGCTGACGGCCAAACGCTTGATAGAACTTCTCGTAATTCTCACGCTCATCCTTAAGCAAGCTTTGCAGTTGGCTCTTGATCTTGTTCTTGATGTTCTTCGCGATCAGACTGAGCTGACGGTCATGTTGCAGCATTTCACGGGAGATGTTCAGGGACAGATCTTCGGAATCCACCATACCTTTTACAAATCCGAAGTAATCTGGCAGCAAATCACCACATTTGTCCATGATCAATACACCGTTAGAGTACAGTTCAAGCCCTTTTTCATACTCTTTTGTATAATAATCAAATGGTGTGTTCTCCGGTATAAACAGGATCGCATTATATACCACTGCGCCATCAGCGCTGATGTGCAGATGTTTGAGCGGTTTATCAAAACCGTAGCGTTTTTCCATATAGAAGTTGTTGTAGTCTTCTTCGGTCAGTTCGCTTTTATTTTTACGCCAGATCGGCACCATGCTGTTCACGGTTTGCTCTTCTTTGTACTCCTCGAACTCGTTCTCTGTACCCTCTTTTGCACGCTGACCTGTCACATCCATCTTGATTGGGTAGCGAATGAAGTCAGAGTATTTCTTGATGATGGATCTCAGGCGGTACTCTTCCAAAAATTCGTCATAGGAATCTTCTTCCGTATTTTGTTTGATCGTCAGGACGATTTCCGTACCCACAGAATCTTTCTCGGCTGGAGAGATCGTGTACCCGTCCGCGCCTTCGGATTCCCATTTCCAAGCTTCGTCGCTGCCCAGCGTTTTACTCGTTACCGTCAGCTTGTCCGCCACCATAAACGCGGAGTAGAAACCAACCCCGAATTGTCCGATGATGTTGTGGCCGTCTTTGGCTTCATTCTCTTTCTTGAACGCCAGTGAGCCACTCTTCGCGATAACCCCCAGATTGTTCTCCAGCTCTTCCTGGGTCATCCCGATTCCTGTATCAGTGAGCGTAAGCGTACGGTTCTCTTTGTCGATGGTGAGCTTGATGTAGTAGTCCTCTTTGTTAAAGACGAGTGTGTCGTCCGTCAGTGCTTTGTAATATATTTTGTCAATGGCGTCACTGGAGTTGGAGATCAGTTCTCTCAAAAAGATTTCTCTTTGGGTGTAAATGGAGTTGATCATCATATCTAGCAAGCGTTTGGATTCAGCCTGGAATTCTTTTTTAGCCATGAATGGGTGTCTCCTTTCAAATTGGGGATAGAATGATTGGGTTAAATATAGAAAGTAAACCTTTGAATCCTCACATGCAGAATGTTACGTTACTAGAAAAGCCTTCAATCGCTTTGATACCTAGATTTTTTTGATTCACTCTATTCCTCATTTAAAATAAGCGCATGATTTTGTGCGGTCTAGCCGTTCCGGTTACGAATCGTTCTTTCGATCGCTGTTATCCCCTAATTTCCTTGATCTCCTTTTAACAAGGGAGAAATTAGGGGATAGCGTATGCTTCCGTAGCAGCTTTCCTTCAGAAAGCTTTTAGGCGAACGCTTCGCTTCTACAGAATCGATTTCGTCCCCTTCACTATTGCCGTACCATTCACCAACTGATTTTAAACATTGAGATTTTAATCAATTGAAAATCTATTGATCATTCTTTCGCGTGCCAGGCTTTTTCTGGCTCATTCCACTCTCATGTCCTATTCAAGGTTAATTAAATCCATATTCAAAAACACAATCATTCCATATGTAGTCGTGTAGTAAAAATATCATTTATTAGCACTCTGATGATTGGAGTGCTAAACCCTTTCCTTTTATATAACATATGGGAAAATTGGGTGTCAATACGATGGCGGTTATTTTAACAAAATCATCGAATAACACTTCATGTTCTGCACATCTCTAACCATTTTATCTCAATACATCATGCAACACAAAAGCCGCCTCGAACCAAAGTTCGAACCGGCTTGGAGACAGATTGTAATGTTGGAATAGTAGCTTGTATCACATCATCCCCATCTAATGTATTTCGAAGGGTCATCCACCTTGCTGTGTCGCAACTAGTGCGCTGGTTGACTGTCTTGGGCGGGTGACAGTAGAAATTCACACACTATCGAACCTTGCAGACGTTAATTGGTCCCTTTAGGATGATTTCATTATCTAACGAATCGTAGAGACGCTATTTCTCATCTTTAGCCGACCTTTCGAGACTTTCCGCAGGTTTTTCGCAACATAGCGTGTGTGAAATTCGTTAGATTGGCAAATGGGCAGTAAATTGCAGAATAAGGCTTGCTAGGTTCGTTAGATTGGGGAAGAAGTTAGCGTTACAGCTACAAGTTACACTTACGGTTAGGCGTTGGCGTTAAGCGGCGTTACCGTAAAAGTTAGAGTTACAGAGAAAGGGTTACAGTTACGGTTACAGTTACGGTTACAGTTATGGTTATGGTTATGGTTATGGTTTGGTTGGAGACGCAAGCCTCTATTTTTTGGCCATCTTTGGATCAAGGGTGTCGCGCAGGCCGTCCCCGAGCAAGTTGAAACCGAGCACGGTGAACATGATAGAAAGTCCGGGGAAAATAAGCGTCCACGGCGCTTTTTGCAGAAACTGGCGGGAATCCGACAACATTTTGCCCCACTCCGGGTCAGGTGGTTGCGCCCCCATGCCTAGGAATCCAAGTGCAGCCGCTTCAATAATTGCTGTTCCAATCCCCAGTGTGCCTTGTACGATGAGCGGGGTGAGACTATTGGGCAAGATGTGCCGGAACAGAATTCGCATATTGCCAGCCCCCAGCGTACGCGCTGACGTAATGAATTCCTCCTGTCTCAAGCTAAGTACCCTTGAACGTACCAGTCGTCCGTAGGTCGGGATGTTCACGATTGCTATCGCGAGCAGTGCATTTTGCAAAGACGGACCGAGAATCGCCACAATGGCGATTGCCAGCAGAATAGCGGGGAAAGCAAGCAAGATATCGAACAAACGTGAGATGAGCATGTCTGCCCATTTTCCATAATATCCGGCAATCAGACCAAGCAAAGCCCCCGCAATAATAGAGCCTATAACAGAAAAGAAACCAACCCACAATGAAATGCGCGCTCCATGCAGCACTCTGGAGAATACGTCACGCCCGAGATCATCCGTACCAAACCAATGCTCTGCCGAAGGGGCTTGCAGACGATCTGTGAGCACCTGCTCTTTATAGTCATACGGGGCAATATACGGGGCAGCAAAGGCCAGCAGGATGAAAAAAACGATAATAATCAAACCTGCCAGCGCAAGCCGATTTCTCCGAAACGTTCTCCAGGCTTCCCGCCATGGACCCGAGGCAGGTGCCGACGCGGCGTCAACGGATGCTCCGGTATTGGTCGATAATTTGGCCATGCGGCGTCTCCCTTCTTGGATATGAATGAAATACAAGATCAACGATTTCTATTACACCCAAGCACTACGATTGCAGCACCATCTTCCGATCGCTGTTATCCCCAGATTTTATTGAACCACCTATTTAAAGGTGAAAATCCGGTGATAAATGCGAACACTTCGCTTCTACAGATTGGTTCTGCACTCTTCGTGTCGTGTAATTTTTTAAAGATCTTATATTAAGTTCCATTCATCAACCCAAATGATGAATTTCCTATTTATAACTAATCCGCGGATCGAATACGGCGTACAGCAAGTCCACAATCAGGTTGATTACTACGAAAAAAAAGGCCACAATTAGAATGCCGCTCTGGATCACCGGATAGTCCCGCGAACTAATTGCTTCATATATATAGCGACCGACACCGGGCCAAGCAAAGATCGTTTCAGTCAGTACGGCTCCACCCAGCAAAGATCCGGTCTGTATGCCGATGACGGTGAGCACGGGAATAAACGCATTTTTCAACGCATGTCCATATACGACGAAAAACGGGCCGAGTCCTTTCGCCTTCGCAGTACGGATATAATCCGAACTCATCACTTCAAGCATACTGGAACGCGTCATCCGGGCAATAACAGCCATCGGAATTGTCCCAAGCGCGATACTTGGCAGCAGCAAATGTTTCGTAACCGTCCACAGCTGATCCCAGCGTCCGGCAATCATTGTATCCAGTACATATAAGCCCGTAATGGCTTCAATGGGATCACGCGCATTCATTCTGCCGATGGATGGTAGCCAGTGCAATTTGTTCGCAAACAGCCACTGTTCCATCAGCCCAAGCCAAAAGATCGGCATCGATACACCAACCAATGCAATGACCATGCAGCAGTAATCGAACCACGAGTTATGTTTCCACGCACTGACAATCCCGGCGTTCACGCCAATAATGATCGCAAACAGCATACTCGCCATCGTTAATTCGAGGGTCGCTGTCAGATAGGGCACAATTTCCTGGGCAATGGGAACCTTGGTGCGGATGGATGTGCCCAGATCTCCCTTAAACAGATCGCCCAGATAAGCGAAATATTGTTGAATCCATGGTTTGTCCAGTCCGAGCTGGTCACGCAGAGCTTGCTTGGATTGTTCGGTTGCCTTTTGCCCGAGTATGGTCTCGGCCGGATCACCCGGAATGGCGTGGATAATGGAAAAGACGATCAGGGTCATGCCCAGCAGCACGGGCAGTAACACGAGTACACGTTTGACGATGTAACTGTTCACTCCTCATTCACCTGCCTTTAACGTATAAAAAGCGCTGGCAGACATGCATGCTTTAGGTCGTTACATCCTGATGTGGGTTCTGCCAAGCATTGCGTGTACGCCAGCGCTTTGAACTAATGGTTCCTATTTAATACTAAGTTCAGCTCGTGTATAAGTTATTCAAAGTAGGCATTGGCGTAGGATTCCGTTCCCAATGGGGACGGCACGAAATCTTTCAGGTTCGCTTTACCAGCCAAAATAGGAGTGGTGTGCACAAGTGGAATCCATGGAGCATCTTCCTTAATAATCACCTGCGCTTGCTTGTACAGTTCCGCACGTTTGTCCTGATCCGTTTCTTTCTGCGCACTCGTCAGCAACGTATGCAATTCTTCGTTTACGTAGAAGCTGCGGTTGTTGCCCGGGATCGCATCCTTATCGAGCAGCGTGTACAGGAAGTTATCCGGGTCACCGTTATCACCGGTCCAGCCGAGCATGTAAATGTCGTCTTTCTCCCCGGCTTTGGCATCATCCAGATACGTTGCCCACTCTGGTGATTCAATGTTGACGGTCACTCCGATTTTCTCAAAATCGGCCTGGATCGCTTCGGCAACCTTCTTGCCGTCAGGCATATACGGCCTGGATACCGGCATTGCATAGAATGTTACCGGGTCAGGCAATCCATCAGGATAGCCGGCTTCGGCAAGTAATGCTTTTGCTTTTTCCAGATCATAAGCATAGTCTTCAATACTGTCGTTATACCCCCAAAGCGTTGGCGGCATCGGGTTTACCGCTGGCTGCGCTTGTCCGGCAAAAAAAGCATCGATAATGCCTTGTTTGTTCACCGCGTGGTTGAGCGCTTGTCTTACTTTCACGTTATCAAACGGTTTTTTCTTAAAGTTGAAGCCAATATATGACACGTTAAATGGTGGACGCTCAATTTTTTGCAGCTCACTATTCCCCTCAAGGATGGACAGATCGTCCGGGTTCAAGTCTTCCATAATATCAATCTCGCCGTTTTGCAACGCATTGAAGCGAGCCGTGTTATCCGGAATGGAACGCACGATTACTTTGTTCAGCTTCGGCAGTCCCTCTTTCCAATAATTCGGATTCTTCTCCAGGGTGATGGAGTCGTTCCGCTTCCACTCTTTGAATACAAATGGGCCTGTGCCTACTGGCTCGCTCTTGAAATTTTCCTTTTTCTCCTGAATCGCGGTTGGACTTGCAATGCCAAATGGTGTCATCGCAATGTTTTGCAGGAAAGGCGCTTGTGGCTGGTTCAGAGTGAACTCGACCGTTGTCTCGTCAATCGCCTTTACTTCCTTGATCACGCGTCCGTCTTCCGGACCAAACATGGAATCGTAATAGTCGAAGGAATCTCCCTCGAATTTATATTCACTGGCAGGATCGCTCCATCGGTTGAAGTTGAACACTACTGCCTCTGCGTTGAAGTCAGTACCATCGTGGAATTTCACGCCGGACTTCAGCTTGAAGTCATACTTGAGTCCATCCGCCGAAATCTCCCAGCTCTCAGCCAGTCCCGGAACAACCTCGGTTCCACCTTCTTTGTAGTCCAGCAATGAGTCGAATACCTGATGTCCAATCTTCAGCGACTCCCCATCTGTTACGATTGCCGGGTCCAGCGCCACCGAATCTCCGCCGCGTCCCATTATCATCGTATCTTGTGCTGCCACTTCTGCCGGAGGCTCGCTACCTTCCGCCGGAGCGGGTGAATTGCCTGTACCCTCATTACTGGCGCTGGAGCAGCCCGATAGAATCAACACTGTACTCATGGCCATTGCCATGACCCCGGATAACCACTTTTTTCTCATTCGCATACGTACAACACCCTTCCCTGTCTCATAATGTGTGTGATACTGGCGTGAAAAAACTTCAATGATTACAATCGATCGGTTTGGTGCTTTGTATCATATGAAAGGCTTTAAATGCCTTCGATACCTGTGATGGATGTTTAGATAAGTTGAGGAGTAAATATGAAATGTGAAAACGGATGTAACCGTACACATTTTGTAAGTTTTTTCGGATGATGTGACGAGTTGTAAATGCCTGTGGTTGTTGCGTAATAATTTACCTTAGGTCAATAAGCAACAGTAGAATGGTACGGACTTGGTGGCGGCCAACAAGGCTGATTTAGAGAGAATTGTGGCGTTGTTTGGTATGGAGTTTGGCTTAAGGTTTGACTTGGAGCTAAACGTCATGGCTAAAGTGTAATAGGCAAAAATTTAATGGTGGTAAGTAGCTGAAACAGAAAGTTGGTAAACAAAACATTTTAGTGGTTTCTCAAACAGGTTGGGTTGGTTGAATTGTTTCAAAACATTTTGAGATTGATCTAGAGATGTTGGATTTTACAACAGGGAGACATTACAATAACTTTTGATGTTAAAGTCTTGTCATGATGAGGAGGATTGTGTAAATAAACAGTGGTGAAAATCGATTTCGTGTAACTTACTTTACATCAGATTCATCAATTAGACAAGAGATTTACGGACATAAGTCTTCAACTTTATTATATATGTTAATATCATTTACATAAAACACAAAAAAGGAACATCATTCGACAAAAAATCGCCGTGTGTCCCTTGTTGTGCTCCCTCTTTTAAAACCATGAACAACTTATATTTTAAGTTAGGTCAGGTTATTTTTTGAATAAACCTCTGCGGTACATGACCGTGATAAAACGGTAAAAATCATAACTCGCCCCACCATCGATGCTAAACAATGGATTTTTGGTGTCATATGCCAGTGCTGCGTCCACGGCCGCTTTTGCCCAGACTGGAACTTCCATCTGCTGGCGCGCCTGCAATTTATCGACCTGGGATTTCAACGCATCAAACGCTGCTTTCTCTTCGGCTGTCATCGGTTCGCCCCCTTTCGGTGGTTCGGTTGGATTCGTGGGATTGGTTGGTTCGGATGGCTCTGGCGGCTTTGGTGTTGCTGTTGCATATCTTGCTCTCAATTCCGCTGCCGATCCTTGGAACTCGTTCATATCCACGTTGCCGCTAATCCCGTTCACCTTGCCCGAGTCCGTATACTGCCAGAACGTCCAACGTTTCCAGGCAGGCTGGTCATCCGGTACACGCGTGTTGCTGTAACGTGCGATCCACAGATCGTATGAGCTGAGTGTTGTATCAAAATTGCCGGCAAATGAATTGCCCGTGTATATGATCGGTTTCACACCCGTGAGACGTTGCAATTCCGTTAAAAATGCCTTAGCTACCGTGTTGATCTGAGCTTTGCTCAGGTTACCCGGATTGTTCTCGTAGTCCATGACAGGAGGTAATTGCAGCGCCTTGGCGCCTCCTACTTTTTGCAGTGTATTGGCATAATGTGCCGCTTCTACCTTGGCACCATCGGTAGTCGTTGCGCGGAAAAAATGGTACGTCCCTACCAGCATGCCCGCCGCCAGCGCGCCTGTTACATTTTCCTGAAAATTCGGATCGGTATACGTCTGCCCTTCGGTAGCCTTAATGAACACAAACGTCATGCCGCTTACCTTCACTTTGGCCCAATCGATCGTGCCCTGATAACGGGAGACGTCAATGCCCTGTGTGTTGCCCGAGCTTCTCGTTTGCATGTTTCTCACACCCTTTATGCGGCAAATTGCCGTTTGTATATAGTTAATGCTTGGGGGTCAGGGGTTGCTTGTGTGCGTGTCCTGATTGTTGGTAAAAGGTAAGTTCGGATGGCTATGGTGGAGCTACTTAGTGCCATCTCTTGTTTGTGAATCTGTATCATCTGAATCTGCCTGTGAAAAAGAGTCTTTGGCACTCGGGGAGAAGTTGCTAGGGAGCTCCCCGGTTCCTCCCTTACCCTTAAGCACCTCAATGGCCTGCCTAATCGCAGGCGGGATTGGAGCGCCCAACTTGCCCCCGTTCTCAATAATGGACAACAACTCATTTGCGATATAAAAAAAGGCGACCGCATCCCTGAACAAATGTCCGTCTCCCAGAACACCATCCACCAGATGAGCCACCGATACCATTGCAAATATAAATACCTTTCGCGCGATTCCAAACATCCCGACATTACTCTCCAGCTTGCCACTCATACCCGCCGCCGCGATGCCAGTAAGGTAGTCGAGGATGACGAACACGAGTAGTACGCCAAGCACGCCTGACCAACCTCCGAAGAAGTAGGTTGCAGAGCTGGTTAGGAGCGCAAGGAGCCATTTCCATAGGGTGTCCCATCGTTCCATATTTTCACCTCCTTATACACGGTTTAAGAGCTTTTGTTCCCTCCATGACAAAACATCACTTCCGAACATACTACCTCCCTCATATTCTATTGTGTAAAACCACAATGTCCGTCTTATTTCATAGGTATAATCCTCGTGATACGAATTACTTACCTTGTCGAACTCAATAGCACCTTCCTGTTGTCCAGCATTAATGTTTAGAGTGTTTACGTGGTCCGCTTTTGCACCATGCACCACCACGATGAGACGGGTGATAAACATTATAATGAGTGCCAATCACAATGAGTTTACGATAAAACTGGTATCTGCCCAAAACGTCACACCTTTCTCTATTGATCCCCTTGATTAAATTAGACAACGTTCCAACGGTTATAGCATCATGTCACCATAACACATTTTTCTCTCTATGTGTCTGATCATCATGCGTATATCAAACGACCACCCACTGCGTATCTACAACCACCCTCAAACCCTGAAGCATTCCTTTCGAATACATAAGAAAGTCTGATGGGTCCTGTTATATCAAAGTTAGATGGCATCGGGAATTCTTTGTTCCTTGAATTAGGACCATCATTAATAAAGGTCATTATCCTATTGGTAAAATCAATATAAATAGACTTGATGTACATTGTGAAGCCGTTAGAAATCCAATCCATGCTTGCAACAATGTTATTTTTGTCTCTAATCACAACCGACGATATATAGTTTGAATAAGCGTATAGTGTTGTTTGATAACCGACATCTGCTGTTGTGGCATTCGTTGCAAACAAGGCGTATTTAGTCCCCGTCGGGAAAGTGTGTAAATCATAATATTTGATTTCCCCTACCGCCAATGGAACAGAACCGGAACCACTTAATACCACCGAAACAGGACCGCTAAATGCTCTTATCTTCGATGCCAATGTTGCCCATGTATCGGATGCGGATGCACTTCCACCCTTGGCGTTAATGGCACCCACAATACCATTTTTAGCATCAACGCCATATTGAAAAAGCGCAAGATCGTCAGCTTCGGCGGTGTATGGTACATCTGCTGCGCCTGCTGAAAACTTAATCCTTGAAATAGCTTTAACACTCCCAGATACTCCGGATGCTCCGCCCGATACGACCAGACGTATTTTTACGGATGTCACACCGGAAGGAATAGTTATTGTTTTTGATTTCCGATGCCAATTAGAATTAGAATCGGCCACAAGCGAATTGATTGTCACATCATCACTGGCATTTTTAACTTCAATAAGCAAAACTCCCGTTGTCATTCCTAATGTATAAAACATTGCTTGTAAGTTGTATGTCCCAGCGATGACATTGGTTGCGTTGGAATCAAGAACTGCATAAGCGTTAGCCGCCACAGCTCCTGTCACTTGAAAATACTTCAGCGTTCTAAAGTTAGTACCAACGGTCACTGACCATGGAGCTGACCCATAGTCAGTCCACCCATAAAGCCCTAAATTTGCGGACGAATTTTGAACAAGATTAGACGAATCCAAGCTGATAATAGGCGCTACCGCCGCATTAGCTTTTGTTGTCGCATCTGTAGTAGCTACATTAATAGCCGCCACTCTCGCATCACTTATCGCCTTCTCCGTTGCCGCCACCGTCTCAGACGTGCCATCCGTCTTGCTCGACAACTGCACCTTGCCTTTCTGCGTCAAAGACGCATCGGGAATATCCATCTTGCTCACCGCTTCACGAAGCGAATCCAGATCCGCCTTCGACGCAACTCCTGCATCAATCTTTTCAAAAATCCCATTAATACTCTCACGGGTAACGTTCTCGTTCCCCAAGGGAAGAGGCAACTTCAATCGATCTGTTTCTTTTGGCATTACGCCCACACCTCCAATTCATTCCACGTCAGGGACGCGGTGTCCAGTTCATCCCAGGTTATCTGTTTATTGTCCAGATAGTCCCAGATCAGATAGCGATACTCATACTCCACGGCCATGTGGGCCGGTTTCAGTTCATCAATCGCGCGTTTGAGATCGTCAATATTGGGCGGAATGCCCATCGTGTCCACAAAGCTCACCGTAAAGCTCCACGCTTCCGGCTGAAACGTTATATCCACCTTGCCCCCGGCATACGCCTCAGCTACGTTTGCGACCAGTCTGCCCGAAAATTTTCCGGCACCCCGCAGCTTGGACTCCACCACGGCACGCCGCTGCTCCATAGGTTTGAGACGATCCGTCTCAATGCCAAGCTCCTGTTCCCAGAAATCCAAACCCCACGTCGCCGTACGAACAAAGAACTGATCCAATGTTTCACCCAGCGCCTGATACAGCAGATCCATCTCGTTTCCTTTGGACTGCATATCGGCCTGCATCACACGTGAAGTCTCATAATAACTCGGCAAATACGAGAACAGCTCCCGCCCTTTTTCACTCGTCAATCCAACATGAACAGCAGAAGGTGCATTCATGAGCAGCATCCTCCTTTCCTTTCACATCAACGTAAATAGCTTCACTCAAAAGCTGCGCTACCGAGCGGCGTACCACACGACCCAAGCACTCTTCTTGCCCGACACTTTCTTCATTTCCAGCTGAACCAGATACCGTATAGTCAGAACATTCCCGATGTCCCACACTACCGCTGCCACCACATCCACACTTCGCTTTCACCTTCTGCCGAACACTACTCATGCACATCCACCGTCCCCAGCACCGCCACCTGACTCGCAGTCATCTCGATATTCTGGTCGCTCACACCGTTCACGGTCAGCTCCGAATAGTCGATGATGGGCGGAATGTCGAGCAGGATCGCCGCAATACGGGTATAACGCACAAGCGGATCGGCAAAAGCCAACTGCTTTAGATACGCAGTCACCCCGCGCTCGATCAACGCCCTTACATCCGCTAACGTCGCATCACTTGCCAGCGTCAGCTTCACCTGAATGTTCATCGGTACTTCCTCTGCTGGCATTACGGTCACCACCGGGCCAGCCGGGGCAACGCCTTCACCCTGTCCATCCTGCGTTGGGTCCACGTACTTCTGCACAGCCGCCACCAGATCGCTTCCCGCCGCACGTTTGTCCGTATCCAGCAAATACAGTCCCACCGTGCCTGGCCCCTGCCATAACGGAATCACCCGCGTTGCACCAACACCTGGCACCTCACTGGCCCATTGCACATATTGCGATTTGTTGCCGCTTGTCCCCTGATTGCGGACTTTGGCATAAAAGCGCTCCAACAGAGCGGTATCCGCCTCCACATCCGCACCGCCCTTAATGACATCCATGTTCACCACAGATGTAACGCCACTCATGGGTGTAGACAGCACAGTTACAGTGCCCGCAGGCACATTGCTCTCTTTTCCGGCAACAAGCGCCCGCACACCAACACTGCCCAGACCGTCTTCTCCCAGCTCCACACGACTAACGGTTTCATATTCGAGTGAAGCCTCACCGGAGATTTCATCTGCCAACGTAGCCACAACCGTACCCGCAAGAATCACCTTGCCCGGCGTACCCACGAACCTCACCGTACCTTGTGCCGCCACCGCAGCCCGCCGCGTAAGGCCATGCTCTCCCGCCCGCAGATCCAGCTCTTCCGAACGAAAATTCGGATCACTGCTCGCAGCCGTACTTGCAAATCCACGCCGCAGCAGTTCCTGCGCCCACAAAGCCGCCTCAGACAGCATAAACGCAACCGGAGCCTCCGCATCCCACAGAAAAGACCCTTCCGACTTATCCAGATCCGCGGGCAGACGATCCAGCATGCGCTGCATAATCTGTTCCTCCATCTGGTCCTCCAAATAACGTGGAATCTCAGCCATCCCGTCAGATCACCTCACTTTCCAAAATAAACATCTCTTCCTGTACACTCGCCACACGACACGAGAACATGCACTGCTCCCGATTCCAATCGAACGTAAACTGGTCTATCGAATCCGTGCGTGGATCAGCGAGCAGTGTCTCTGTAACCATCCGGGTTATCTCACTTTCGATCACTCCCCGGCTGTCCCCCTGACCAACTAACTCCTCCAGCTCCGAACCATAGTTTCGGGAGTAGATCACATGTCTGTACCTTGGCGTTTTTACCGCCTTGATGCACCATTGCACCCAAGCTTCATTCCCACTCGCCGCAGCGACTTTGCCACTTGGAGTCAGCACAAAATCCCCCGCATCGTAATCGAATCGCCAGCTCCGTCCAAACCTCACCTCTTCCGAAGCCGCCCCCGACAGATCTTCCTCATCTCCCCATACCAAACCCGTTTCCGGGAACAAACTAGGCATTCGCACTCACCACCTTACACAGCACCACAATGTCGTTACCGCCATTCACTCGCATCGCCAGCACACGGTCACCGGCTTTCAATCCTTTACCAAGAGACCACACCGCTTCTTCCACTTCCCCTTTTTGCAAAAGAAACCGTCCCGTGCCCGTCGTTCTGCCGTTTGCCACGTCAGGTATACCGGAAATCGCGCCAGCAGCCTCGCGCTCCGGCAACCCAAGTGTGCCCGGCAGCTCGGCCACGAGATAGTCCTGCACTTCGTGCTTGAAGTCATCCAGCTTTACGCCGGATGAAGTCATCGTTCCCAGCACCGCGCCCATGCCGCTCACGGCCTGACGGGTATGGGTACTCATCGCTCCGCGCATGACCTCGGCAAAATGCCCATACGGATCATCTTTATTCAAGGTAAAACCTCCTTTTCACCAGCTCGGCTGTCCCCAGCTCCAACGTCATCGTTCCAGGTCCAGCGGACAGATCACGGCTAACCGACATGACGATCAGTTTCAACCCTTTGAGCAGCACCGCGTCTCCGGCACGAATCGTATTCACATCTGGTGCAGATACGGTAAAGGTCTCCTGAACACCCGTCAGCTTGCTTTTCGCCAGCTTCTTGGCGGCCGTCGCTGTTTTGACCTGATCGTCCTCGATCAGCTTTTGCAGTGTGCCCAGCTCGGCTACACCATCCTGCTCAATCGCGAGCACTTTGGAAGGAACCTCTTTGCCACTGCTGGACTCGGAGGCCGCCATCACTTTAACTTTCGTAACCGCGCCTTCGAGCGTACGCATCTGAGTCAGATCGATCAGCCGATCCAGCTCGTGCACCTTCGCATTACTGCCTACCTTGAACAACTGCAACCCACTCGGCGTCATCCGCGGATGATACATATCACCACCGGACTTCACCGTTTCTTTCAGATCGGCAAACATCATCGAAAAAATCGTCTGCGACCGATATACCGCTTTGCTCAGCTTCGTTTTGGTATCCGGCAGCGCGGTGTAGGGAATTTTCCATTCCTTAGCGTACGTTTTCAGTCGTTGCGTGGCAGTCTGGTCTTTCGGCAGAAGGAACTCATCCTCTGATTTTTCCAGATAAATCATCCGGTCGTAGACGGTCAGGGACAGTCGCTTGGTGCCGCTGTTAGAGCTTTCCACTTCCCAAATGACGGCAGGGTGCAGCAAGTGAACCATTGATTTTTCGCCAAAAGGAATCCCGCTGATCCGCACCGCCATACCCGGTGAGATCGCAGGCAGACCCGAAGACGCTGACACCGCCAGCCGGATGTTCGCCTGATAGGCAATCTGGTCGAGCGAATCCTTCAACGTAATCGTCTCCACCAGCTTGGTGATGTCATATTTGTCGTCGACAATGACCTTGTAGGTCATGGCATCACCAGCTTTTGTCCCGGCTTGATCCGGTTGGGATCGCTGCCGATGGTCTTCACATTGAGCTTATAAATCTCGTTCCATTTGGAACTGCTGCCCAGCTCAAGCTTTGCTATTTTAGACAGGGAATCGCCAGATTTGACGGCGTAGGTCTTGCTGCTCGTTTTCAGATCCGTACGAGAACCGGACTTACTCGCAGATGTTGCGCCGCCAACCTTCTCCACTTTGGAATCCCGCCACGTTCGCAGCGTAATGTCAAAGTAAATATCCCCGCTTTCACCGCCCCGAAAGGTCGTATTGTGTGAGATCAGATACACGGGCACGTTTACCCCTGTGTTGGTAATGATGAAGCGCAGCGGTTTTTTCGATACCAGAAACGTGTTCAGCATATTCATCGCTACACGCGGATCAGGCAAAGGCTCGTACATGCAATAGGACGCATCATATTCTTTTGGAAAAAAAGAAGAGAAGGTGATCTCCTTCACCTTCTCTCCCTGAGCAAAATCAAACTCGCCATACTCCAGCATATTAATCGTTTCGTACCCTTTGGATCGGGAGATCGTCAGTTCTTCCGGTTTCACCGGAAATTGAAATTTCGTTTTCCCATCGATCAGGGTGAATTCCATTTTGATACCTTCCACGTTATCTTCAAATACAGTCATGACAGGCCTCCTTTCTGCTTAGGCCATAATCGTTTTTCGATTTTCCATCGCACGGCGCACTTCGCCTGCAAATCTCATTCCAACTTGATGCGAGATCGCATCGTAGTCGATGGCGTTTTCACGGACAGTCACCTGCACAGCTCCTTGTGGTACGTTTACGGAGATCTGATTGGTCGTCTCGGTTTTAAAATCCTTGAGGTAACTGGACAGACTGCTCATCTGGTCTTCGGATATTTGTACCGTCATCGTAGATGATTTCCCATTTGTCTGTGCACCGTTACCGAGCGCCATCGCTTGGGACTGCATCACGCTTGTTCCCATGAAACCAGCAGATGTAGACTGGCCGACTTTACTGTTCAAATATGCTGCTGGACCGGTCATTGTCAGTGCCGGTGGCACATAGGCAGGTGTCATCTGCGGACCTGTTGCTACTTGCGACGGTGAAGCCAACGATGCCACGGATACGCTCTTGTCCTCCTTCTTGGAGCCGAAACCGAAGAAACTGGATATGCCATCGGTGATGTTCTTCGTTTTCTCAGAGATGTAATCCGCTGCACCCGACAATGCATTACCTACCCCCTCGGTAGCGTTGGACATGAATTTCCCGATATCCTTGGATTTGTCCCCAATCCAGCCGCCTGCTGCACTGCCAGCCCAACCGCCGACTGCACCGCCTATATACGTGCCAATGACGGGTGAAATGACGCTACCAATTGCACTACCAATCGCCGTACCTGCGGCACCGCCAATCATTGAGCCCACTGCGCGGCCCCTCTCTTCCGGCGGTGCGCTTGCGATGTTGGCCACATCAGCGAGCATGCTGATTGGACGAACCAGTTTTCCAGCACCTTTGGCAAGGCCGCCGCCCAATTTACCCAACATGCCATCTCCCGAGAATAGATTGGACATCGCCATGGGTGAACTAGACATCAAGCCTGATACCAAATTTGACTTTTTACCGCCACCAATTCTTCGGTTTCTGTCCATTTTTTTAGCTTCCTGAAAGGCACGCTCAGATGTGTCTGTATCAATTTGGGACATACTCGGCGTTGGTGCAGGAGTTGGTGTAGCTGCTCTGGAAGCAAACCTTCCTCCCCCTCGTCCACCAGATACTTTCCGGACAGGCGGTTTGCTTGATGTGTCACTACCTGTTCTTGAACTGTTTCGAGTTTGATTCTTGCCTATCTTACCTTCCGCCACTTCTGTACTCTTACTGGGATTAGAAGCCTTATCCTTTTTAGACTTTCTACCGAACATTTTTTTTGCTTTTTCACCAATATCTGTAATATTGTTTACAAAGTCCGTAAATTCATAAAGGTGTTCATACCACTTTTTATCCTCTTCTTTAGCTGCATTATTAATCGTTGTATTATGACTCCCAATCACAACTGACATAGAAGGCCCACTCGCCGGGTTCATTTTCCCCATCGCCACTTCAACCTTCTGCCGAACCTCCACTGACACAGTCCCCGAAGCCTTAACTACCTGGTTCCTGAAGCTGTTCAGTTTCAGTAGTGCACGGTCAAGTGCCGGACTAAGTTGGTCATCCAATCCAATCTTAGGTGTAATCCGCAACCTACTCAATCGCACAGCCGTGCTATAAATGCTCTCCAGCCTGCGCCCGGTTGTTCTCAGCTCATTGTTCACCTTGATCAGACTCTGATATCGAACCCTGCCCAGACGTTCGGTAGAACGCTGGATCTGATCCAGATACCGGATCGTCGTTCGCATTTCCGCGTTTGATTTGGACAAGCCCACAATCATTTCTGCCATTTCTTTCACCCCCTGTCCGATCTAATCATCGATTCATTTGCGAGGTGATCGCTGCCATTTCCTCTTCCGAGAAAGCAATCAACAGCGAGCGCTCCCCGCGTGGTAAAGACCAGAATTCTCCGGGCCGTAGATGATGACGAACCCACATGTGATATAAGAACGTAGTCATCCCGCCGGAGTGAATCAGTTTTTTAGGTCTTCAATCTCCACACCGAAGCCGGAAAGCTCAAGTACCTTGTCGCCAACGGCATCCAGCTCACCCGCGAGTAACATGCGGCGAACCGCTTGTTCCCCACCGGATAGCTTCATGCGACCCGTGATGCGGTTGTCTCCCCAACCGGACAGTTCGAGTCCGCGTACATTCATTTTCACCGTAGCTTCGGAAATCAGCAGCGCGTTAAACGTTTCGGTATCCACCTTTTCCTCGGTGCGGCCTTTGACTGTTTTTCGAATCGTACAGCGTTCGCGAATCTGATCCACTTTGGAGGACGTCAATCCACGCAGGGTCAGCAACAGATCCAAACGTTGAATGCGTACATTCTCTTCCGGCAAACGTTCTGCTGCTTCAAACAACTGATCCAAAATTTGTTCTTCAGACATATTCTCATTCATACTCATTGGTTGTGATCTCCTTCTTAGCTACATAGTTTCAATTTAAAATAAAAGCAGCCCTGGCTAGGGCTGCTCAATAATAATTCTACAAACACACATCATTATTCAAGAATAATCTGATTATTGGAATAAGTAATCGTACCAAAAGTTCCAGGGGACGGAATCTTTTTGATTACTTCTTGTTCTCCTTTAATCGTATTTCCATTCATCAATTTCCTTGCCGGACCAGTAATCGTATTATTTTGAATTGTAATATTATTCATTACATCCGAAGATAACTTCGTTTGCATCGTGATCGCTGGTAAATAGGAAGATTTGGATGCGGTTGTCATATCCCAATCATGAATTGTATTGTTATTGATCACAATATTGTTACGGCTGAAAAATAATTTGATCGCTTCTAAATATGAGTAATGAATAGAGTTTCCTTCAATTACCGAGTTAGTCTGAGGAAACAATCCCTCTTTCGAAGGCGTCGTGAAATGAGGATAATAACCAGAATATTTCATCGTATTATTGAATGCGTGAAAGTTCCCTTCAATGAAGTTCTCTCCGCAATATTCAATAGTGCAGTTGGAAATTTTAACGTCAGCGGCAGTCCCCTGCGGATTACGAACAAAAATCCCATTTGTAGCATCACCTTGTAGGGTCTGGTTTAACTCCCCTGTTCTTCTGATTTCACATTCCGTAATCTCCATGTTACGCACAGAATCTGCTGCCGAGCCCGAATCGGAACCATACGTTTGAATTCCACGATAAGCAGTATCCTCAATGATACAATTGGTGATCTTGATATCACTTGAACTTCGTACCGTAATGGCGGATTGCCCCCAAATATCATGCATTTCACAATTCTCGATAAATACTGTAGCAGCATTTTGAACATAAACGGCATTACCCTGAACAACAATATTGGTAATGTTTCTACCTATATTTTCGAAATTGCAGTCTGTGATACTAACATTTTGATGACTTTTGTTCTCAAAATAAATAGCCGTTTCCATGATATTTTCAAAGTCACAATGATGAACACTTACATTCATAGTATTATGCAGATGAATGGCCCGAACTTGCTTTTCACTCCTAAACTTAAGATCGTTGAGATTGATATTGGAGCCTTCAATTTGCAAAGGAGCTTCAAGCATTAAAATTGCTTCATTCCCATAAATATTCTTCGGCTTAGTAATCTTAAGTGTGTATTTAAGCAGATATGTGCCCGAAGGAATCATTACATTTATCTCGTTACTTTGCATCAGCTTATCAAATGCCTTGGTCCAGTCCCATTGGGAAACAGGCAAACTTTTATCAGGTACCAAACTTTCAAAATCTTTAATGGATAACATATCAATCGTCTCCTCAGTAATAAAGATTTATATTCCCATGATGTAGTATGCACTGTTGAGAAAAAGGTTTTTTTTCGGGCCTATAACACAGAAACTAGATATCACATGAAAATAAATGTTTCTACTACGATGTTTGCAGAAGCCGGCTCTGAAAAATTTTAGTTCGCTACAATCGGGTTCAACAATTCAAATCCTTCAAATGTAAAACTTGTTTCCTCCGGTACTTCCTCACCCGCTGTCCAGTTAGCAAGTTGGATTTTGTCCACCATGCAACCTTTCAGCAGGACACTCTCATGTCCATAGGATTCAGGATCGTCTACCTTCGAGATGATCTGAAACTTGGTGAAGCCGCGCTGGATCATGTCCGAAGTGACTTTGTAACCTGTCATGGTACCTGTTCCTTTTTTAGCACCATTCTTGTGTACTTTCCAATCGTTGCCGACCAGATTCAGCTCACGTTTCTCAATTTCAACGCTGGCCTCCAGCTTATTAATATTGGTCTGCCACACACCATCGATATGCAGCTGACCATGGGTACCGAGAATGACTCTTGACGCATCCAACATGACAATTCCTCCTTGGAATGGTTGGCTGATCATTGTTACACGGTATAACTCCGCGGGCAGAACAATCTTCCGATCGCTGTTATCCCCAGATTTTATTGATCCTCTTTTCAAAAGGGAAAATCCGGAGATAAAGGCGAGCACTTTGTTTCTCCAAATTTTTTCTGCCCTCTCCGTTATCGTGTAAAACACCAGCTCAAATAATTTTTAGTCAATCTAATAACCGATCTTCTCTCCTACACAAATCTTATTGCACGTAAAACGTTCCAAACAACTGCTCCATTACATCCGTCAGCCTCACATTCCATTGCAGGAATACCTGATCTGCCTCTGGCTTGAGAATTGGTGCAGCACCATAATACGCCGGATCGAGAACGACATCGTATCCCTCAGCTTCAATGACATTGCTCTGTGCGAGCATCGCCAGATAGGCTTTCATCGCACCGATCAGCGCCTGACGTCCTTCTTCCGTATTGTTCACTTTGCCGATATACGTATCTTCAGCAGAGCGCTGCAAATCTGTATTAATTGCATCCATCACACGAATGGAACGGATTTTTTTCCAGGCATTATTCTGTCCTGCGGCAGGGGTCACGAGTGTATTCACTCCGCGAAGCGCCTTCACCTGACGTCCATCATGGAAGAAAATAAATACACCATTCTGAACCGCCTGCTCCTGTTCTGCACGAGTCCAGCGACGCGTCACGTCATCGAACGGAGATGCTGCGTATGTGGTGGATTCATTCAGACGTTGTCCGGCAATCAGACCCGCAACATAAGCAGACGTTTCCGCCGAGCTGTAGAACGCATCTCCCAGACGCACACCCGTACCAACATTAATCACACCCTCATGATTCAACGTAAGTGAACGTGCTGCTGCCTTCTGTGCTGCAGTCGCAGAGGTGTCGTCTGCCGTAGTACCACCGAATACAGCCATCACGGGTTTACCCTCATTGCGCACACGTTTCACCCAAGCTGCAAAGCTCGCCAGCAAAGGCGCATCCGCCGCATGATCCAATGCCAAAACGTCAAATTGCTCACCTTCCAGCGCGCCCTGCACGGCGATATACTCCGCATTGGTCAGTCCATCGTTGCCACTTGCACCACCTTTGAACGCCGCTCCCGCAACGGTTGCAACAACACCTGTACCCTCGCCAATCGCCTGCGCGTTAATCCAAATGTTGCTTTCATCCGCGTTGATCTCTTTCGCCAGCGACGCTGCCGAAATATCCGCAGTCAGCAGTGCATATAGCATCCGGTTGCCTTCAAACAAGCGTACTTCATGCTTTGTAATATCAATTACACCCGGTTGAATGGTGACATAGAACCCGTTACCTCGGTCACCCGGATACTTGGCGTCCAGTTGCAGAACGGCTGCATCACTGCTGTCTTTCAGCGTAAGCGTCGCTGCTTTCGCCGATTCTCCGGCTACCCGATAAGCGAGCAGCTTTTTCGGCCCTCCTAGCAGGGCGAGCTTCAAGGATGTATAAGCTGTTCCATTATCCAGGGCATGCGCCGAGAAAATACGCTCAATTGCAGCTTCACTGCCGACTTCTACAAAAGTGCCCACCGGACCCCAGTTGGCCTTGATCGGCACAACAACCGTTCCGCGATTACCAGCCTGAATAGCTGAAGACGCTGCCGCCTGAAAATTCATATATAAGCCCGGAAGTACCGGACGATTCGTTTGCTCCCAAGTTCCGCCTGCCATTATCCCTTCACCTTCGCTTTCATAAATTGGTTGATACGTTCCTTCGCTTCCTCTATGGAAAACGTCTCTTGCGCTGCTTCGTACAGCGCACCATACAGCACCTCTGCCTTAACGGCAAAGAGGGCTTCGGCATGATTCATCAGCTCGGCCTGCGTATACTGCGGGGCAGCCTGTTTGTTATTTTTCACGGAGCTTGCCATTACCATTTCACCTCATCTGTTGGACTGCTGCATTCTTTGAACCAGATCTTGGCCTATAATTTTGACCTATGAATTTTTGTCCCTATGACCCTATACAAGCTATTCGATTTCGAAGCTATGAACCTATGAATTTGAAGCTAAAGTATGATATTGAATTTCTCATCTGGAACCCCATCTAGAGTCCCTCTCGACTAGCGCTTACTCTATCCCTTTGCTATGGTGAATCTCACGAATTAATGGCACATCCGTACCCGGACGGCGAATACGCTGCTGCAACGTCAGACGAATCTGCCCGTTTAAGTAAGCGTCTGCCTGCAAGTCGGCAGAAACTTCATCCACCGTCACATATCGCGTACCGTCTGTATCCGTCAAAGCAATACGGGGTTGCACAGCCAGTTGTTCAACCAGATGTGTGACCGTTTGATGGACATCTCCCACATTCGCAGCCAGCACATGCCCAATCCATTGCTTACGAATCTCCAGCGCAGAAGTCCCTGCGGTGGTTGTGCTGCATCCCGTCAATCGCCACAGTACGGACTTGGCCTTATAACCTCCAGGCCAGGCATCCCCATATACGGACCACTCCTGTCCGAGCTGAGTTCGTGTCCAGCCCTGAAGTGCAGCCATCCACAAATCTGTGGTTTCAGCCTGAGCGTATTCCAGCATTTCTGGAACATACACCCCAAACCGCAGGCTGCGCGTAACCAGTCCAGAACTGGCATCCACACGATCACCATCCGAAGAACCCAGATAAATACAGGTAAATGCCCCGCCCTCTTCATCCTCCAGCCTGACCTGATGTAGTCCTTCCATCAGCGCTGCTGACCAAGTCTCTACTTGTTCAGCACCTCCATCTTCGGGGCGTGCGTATGGAGAGATTTTGATGATCCTCCTATACCCCGCCCAAGCAGACTTCGGTACTTCTTCTGCAAAAGCAATCACGGCACAAGGTCCGGCTAACACCTCTCCCGGTGCAGGGATGTCCTTTACTCGGCCATTCCATGCCGGAACAAGAGCCTCCAGCTTCTGCTTCAGCGTTCGTCTGATGACGTTACTCGCTTGCCCTGTGCTGTCCGTGTTGTTTAAGTCACTACTCATAGACACATTTATTTCGCCCCCTTCAGCTGCAAGTTTCGATCTGCCCGCATTGTGCAGCGACAATGTGGCAGCAACGAACTCCCCCCTTTAACCGATCTGCTAATGGAAAAAGGAAATCATCGTCAGTACGTCTCTGTGCTAACGGTTCTCCACCGGCGCCAAAGCTGGACACCATTCACCGCAACAAAAAAGACCGGCCCCTTGTGGCCGATCTGTACATTAGCGTATGTGCTTTCGGTGTGTGTCCTTGCTATTGATCCGATAATACAATCTTACACCCTTTCATCCCTAGCGCGGATGGTGATTCGTACGACTTCGGTGCGAATAAGAGTGTATCTGGGGTGGAAAAAAGACGACTCAGCGTGGCTCATGCCATTAACACCCTATTTCAGCGTAACTTTCGGATTCAACGTAATCTCAAACGCACGTCCCCAAATGAAATCGGGATTCGCATATTCCAGCAGTGCACTGCAATACTCCGCATAAGCTGCTTCGCCATTACAAATTTGTTTGATCGCTACATTACCTTGAACAAAGGCGGTTTTGTTCGCCAGTGCCGTGGTGTGGGTCTGCATCAGATCCCTGAGTAAAGTCTGCAAATGAGCATAATCTTCTTCTGAGTTAAACAACACCATATTCTGATCCGCTAGAGTTGCCACATTGGTATAGAGCGCATGTGCTCTGGAATACGTACGGATATCTGCAATTGCTACTGCTTTATAGTAGTAATCTTTCAGGAAACGTTTGAACAACAATGACCCCTGTGCATTCATGGCATCTCGCAACGCATGGGCATGTGTTTCTGTTGTAATCAAAGCATAACGGGATTGTCCCATACCCACAGCCATACCGATTTTGTTCCCCGGCGTATTCCATGCACTGTAACCCAGAACCCGGCCCGTATACGGACTGTTCAGGAGTGCTTCGGCCACATCGACGTTGGCTGGACCTTTTCCTACAAAATCAATCAGCACCGAAGGAAGACCCTTCTCACTATTACTGGTCAATTGCGCCACAGCCGCCTGCACCTGATCCAGGGCCGTAATGGCAATAATCTCAATGTCCACCGGCTTTTTACCCGGTTTGCCTGGATGACGATTCGTCATGCGATCCAGCTCAGACGCCATATCAAACGAAGAAGCTTCATCGACAGATGTAGCATTCGTCAATTTATTTTCATTTTCCACATCGGAAGTTGTATCCGTTGCCACATCAGGCTCTGGATAAGCAGAATCCGCTACAACCACACCACCAACAATATCCACATGACGCACTACATTCTCGTGCACATTCATATATTCGTAGGTATTGATAATCGTGGAACCATGAGGGCCAAAATATTTCACGGCATAACGCGTTTTTTTCCCACCACGAAGCAATTGGTTAGCCATACGTGCCACCAAAGCATGACCCAGGCCATCTGCATCTGGAAGAATGATCGCCCGATCGGGATTTTGTCCATCCGTCCCACCAAGCCATTCATTGATCCGTGCTTCCACATATTTAATCTCATTAATCTGAACGCCTTGCGTATTGGCATCGTCGACGCCTACGGCGAGGAAATCAATATATCCTTTGCGAGCAAGCTTATCCAGAATATACAGATTGGTTTTGAATTTATGTTGTCTAGTGTTGTAGTACTGTTCTTTATTAAAATACGTCGTTTCCCCATATTCCGTAGACTCTGGAGATAGGTTGTACCCGTTCACAATATCCTCGAATGCCGTAAAAGACTGGCGTGGCTGCTGCATCAGTGCACGTGACTCGTTGTAGGCATCCAATGCGAGACCATCTGCAAATGAGGTGGTGGCGAGTCGCATAATGGTATCCATTACAAACACCGGTTTGCGTGGATATTTCCCTTTAATCGCTTTGATCACATCGAGCAAACGGGTTGTTTCCTGATCGTAATCAGGATATGTGCAACCTCCATCTTCACGAAGCTGACGACTGCCAATCAGACCACCATAAGCCAGCATATCCGAAGAGATGATGAATCCATCCACTTTGGCGGCATTTTTCAAAATGAAATCATGAATGTTGGACGGTTTACCGTACGTAGGCGTAGACGTTCCAAGCAATGTGGTGCCTTCTACCGTTTTCTCGGAATCCAGACGATTTTGAATGTCACCCAGGTGCGGTGTAATGATATGGATACCGGCTGCTTTTCCTTGTACAACGACGTCATCCAGATTCGCTGGACGATCATCCAGTGGAACATACAATACTGTTTTCATATCCGAAAACCTCCTGTTAGATAAGTTGAACTAAAGATGTTACACCTTGTCACTGCGATTGCAGTACCATCTTCCGATCGCTCTTATCCCCAGATTTTCTTGCTCCCTTCGTTCAAGGGTAAAATCCGGTGCTAAAGGCGAGAGTATGCTTACGAAGTAGCTTTCTTGCAGAAAGCTTTTAACTTCGCTTCTTCAGATTGGTTCTGCACTCTCCGTTTTGGTGTAAAAATTAAATTCAACTTATAATGATATATTCAGTCTTTCTTTAGTACCCGATCAGAGCAAGGGTGCAATCACCGCATCAAAAAACCGGCCCCTGGCCGGTCTGTACATTAGCGTATGTGCTTATCGGGATATGTCACTTGCTACTGATCCGATAATACAATCTTACATGTATAAATTGGTCGTGCTGACGGTTATCCGCATGGATTACGTCTATTTGTTGTTGCCATCATGGCGGTTAAATGTCGGTTTCTTGCTGAGACTTCTGCCGGATAATCCAACAAATCTATTCCTGATGCTGTTTATATGATATAAGTGGCATTTCTAACCTTATTTACAATAAAGGATGGATACGATCATGAATAAAAAGCTCTGGTTCTATCTATGGATTGCTATTACCAGTTATATGGCCGGCCCTATTATGTATGCTTTGACAATGTACACCTTTTATCAGGAAACAGATGTTCTAACTACTTCACTCATTGGATGGACCGCTGCAACATTCTCTTCCGTTGGTATCCTGTTTATCCTGGTCACAGTCATTCTGCTTCGAGTGCTCCACATCTATTATTTCTGGCTACAAACCCTGCTATTTGAGTTACTTTTCCTTGTGCTCGTCTATAGGCAATACAGGTCTGCCCTCGCTGTCCTTTCCATTTACGCCCGAAGGCATTCCCTTGTGGGCGTTCTGGGGGAGTATTGCATTTATGAGTTCCTGGGGAATATGGTCAGCGCGTCAGCCCATACGAAAATCACCATTCATGCTGATATCCAGAGTCATTATAATCCTGTTTATCCTTGAAATTTGGCTCCTTTAAAAAGATAAAAAGAAACACAGCCTTCTCAGGCTGTGCTCTCTTAAAAGTATTTTGCTCACGCGATAATATAGCGGAAGTTTTCCCAGCTTTCCGGAACCGAATTTCCGTATCTGGCATGATGGTAGAAGCTGAATGGAAATTTGAACACATGACCTCCATGCCAATCGCGGGAACGTCTGTCGGTGAGCCAGTATTCCAGTTCATGTGGGAGTGCAACAGAGCGTTCTGCACGAATCAATGGCAGACGGTCAACTGGAGATTGCAACGTTGGCATCTCCTGTTCAACATCCACATCCCGGCTCAGTCGCAGCGCCTTGACCATCCTGAGAAAAGGCGGAATGCCTTTATGGAACAAAGCAGGATAATCCAGTTCAAATAATATATTAAGCGCGTGCCCGTAGGTTAGCATGTGGCCGATCAGATCATGATGTGCTTCTGCCTGATATATGTTACGAAATGCGCCAAGCTCATCCAGAATCAGCCGGGACAATTGTTCCGGTCGTTCTATATCAGGGAATCCGTCTGCCTCACTTAACTTCAAGCTGCGAATTTCTTTCACAGTTGTGTTTACCCAGGATCTACCTGGAATGGTTCGTTCAAAAGAATCAATAAGTTCAACCATCTGATTCATGTCATGTTCTGTGCCCCAACCATCCAGTTCACGAATGGCTTTCAGACTAAGGGCACCATAGATGGCCTGATGGCCAACCCAGTGCAGTTCTCCGATGGTTCGATCCAGCGCTGCTGTAATACGCGCTTCGGCCTCTTCCCTTGGCAAAACCTCTCCATTCCGGGAGTTCAAGCCATCATTTAACCCGTGCTGGCGAAGCATGGCTTTCGCTTCAGCCGTAACACTGCCCGCCGCAAGGGCAGTGAGACGATTTTCTCTCACCCAAAAATAAGCCGCAATAGCTCCCGCCCCATAGTGGGCGTGCCACAAATCTCCTGTACGCTCCCGACTGGACACAATAACAGCCAGCCCTTCTTCCAACAAACGTCGATCCAACATGCCACCACCCTTCATCGATGCGAATCATGATACACACACGACCAGCAACAGTTTTTTAGCAAAACACTCTTTTTAAAGCGTTTACTTCTATAAGATGATCCAAATGGTGCACATATGACCGTTTACCTGCTGTTCCGCGCATTTTAGCCGATTCGAAGTCTCCCAACATCACGAATGGACACTTCCAGTGGATATATGTTTGCTTTTTGCTCGGAAAAGAACCAGGTTCGCTCCTTCTTCACCACAATAAACAGACCGTTTACATCCCCTATAGGGGCAAAGGTATCACTAATCGCTCTCCATCGTTTCAATCCCATCTGCTCAAGTTCATCTACCGCAGAAAGCACATCTTCCGTGACAAGTCCCACCTCACACACCTGCAGCAGATCCTTCTTCGAAAAGGGGCGTTCACTCTCGTTATGAACGGTATGATGAGCAATCAGCTCCAGAATGTTACCGACAGGATCTTCGAAATAGAGCGAATTCGAGTTCCAATTGGTTGAATAGGTCTCATCCTCACCTTCATGCCTGCTTAGATGGACACGTGCCGCTGCCCATGCTTTGGCCTCCTGAAAACGATTCGTTGGAATCATCCAGGCGAAGTGGTAAAACGGATTCTGATCCGCTTCACTTCGCATAAATATCATTTTCGTTAAACCAATCTGTAGCGTAAAGGAATGCTCGGACTCTTCAGCCACGTTCAACCCCAGAGTATTGATATAAAAGTGCTTGATGTCTTCCAATCGTGCTGTATATAATTTGACCTCTTCAAAAATCATGCTGTGTCCTCCTTCACCCGACCGTGCATCTTCTCCCACTCACTCCATTGCACCATGCCGAGTTCCGGCTTCGCTTCATCCGGGAGCATCGATATGAATTTCAGGGAATGACCATCCGGATCGGTAAAATACACGGACACAGCCGGCATCCATCCAAATACATACAACTCGCCAATATCATCATCCAAGAAGTTATGCGTCTTCATCCCTTTATCTTCCAGATAAGTGACAGCTTGCTTCATGTCCTCCAACGATACCTGAAAAGCAAAATGCTGCCGCTGCACCTCGGAAGGGTCCTTTTGCCATAGTCCGAGCATCGCGTTGCCTTCACCGCCAATCCAGTAAAAGGAGTTCCCACGTTCCTTCTGCCCATAAGCATGCTGCAATCCAATGATCTGTTCATAAAAATGATGGGATCTCTCCAGATCCGTTACGTTCAGATGAGTCTCAAATATGCCTTTAATCATGATTAAAACCTCTTTCTCTTAACTCCCGGACGTCTTCCGTACTGCAGTTAACGTCTCGGCAAGGTGCAAAAATGAACCAATCACGCGTTTGATCCGATCCTCAATGTCCTGACTGCCTTCAAATTCTTCGTATCCGTCAAACGTTGCTTCAAATCTTCTGCGCTGTGCACCACCAATGGAAATCCACTCCTGCGCGTTAATACCGTGCAAATTACGAATAATTGCCTGCAGCTGCAAAAGCGAACTTACGCCCACCGCGCCTCCTGCTGAGCTGATGGACAATACCGGTTTACCACTGAAATGAGCCTGGCTCAGGTGATCCAATGCATTTTTGAGTACACCGCTGATACTGCCGTGATACTCTGGCGTAGACAGAATAATGGCATCTGCTGCGAGCATACGTGTGTTCAGGTCAGACAGATTCTGATCTTCATTCTGTTTTTCATCCGGTGCATAGAATGGGAGCGGTGTCTGATATAAATCGAACAAGCTGGCTTCATGCCCCTGACCGCTGATTACCTCCGCGGCATATTCCCCTAAACGTGTACTGGTTGCATTTTTCCGATTACTGCCTGCCAAAATGATAATATTCATCTATGTCACTCTCCTTCGATTTTATAAAAACATTCCATCTCTTCGATTCAACTTTCTCTACTCTCATCTTACCTTGCTTCTACCTCGGAATCGTCAGCAGATAGACTTTACTTGCAGCACAAAAAAACTCAACCTTTGGGTTGAGTTTCTACGACTTTAGTCTGAGAATATTGAAGCTGGATCAGACGACCCAACCATTTCTTACGGCATGAAGCGCAGCTTGCGTGCGGTCTGCCAGTCCCAATTTGTCCAAAAGATGACTGACATGGGTTTTCACCGTTTTCTCGGTAATGATTAGTTTGATGGCGATCTCTTTATTACTCAATCCTTGTGCGATCAGCCCCAGAACCTCTTGTTCCCGACGGGTGAGCATGTCCGGGCCATGAGAAGTTTCTTTTCCCAGCCCATCCCGCTCTTGCTCTGGAAGCCGAGTAGATGTATGGGGATTTGCACGCCCATGCGCTTCATTCATCGACAATTCAGACGATGCCATCACATGCATTAATTGTCCTGCTGCCGCTGGATGAAGTTCTACCTGACCTGCATGCACATTGCGGATGGCAGCGGCAAGATCCTCTGGCTCAATATCTTTCAGCAAATATCCCTTCACCCCAGCGCGTACGGCTGGTACCACATGATCCTGATCCGAGAAGGACGTAAGTACGATGATACGGATTCCAGGCAAGATCGCACGAAGCCTTCTCGCCGTCTCAATCCCATCAAGCTCTGGCATATGCAGATCCATTAATACCACATCCGGGTGCAGCTGTTCTGCTTGTTCCAGTGCTTCCTGTCCGTTCGAGGCTTCTCCGACGACTTCCATATCTGGCTGTGTGGACAAAAAAACGTGCAACCCACGCCTCACCATTGCATGATCGTCCGCGAGTAAAATCGTAATCGGCATGTCTTCTTCCCCCTGATTTTATACAGATTCGGACGGAAGTGGAATGACGACCGTTACCGATGTTCCCTTACGGGATGAACTCACAAGTTCAAGTCTGCCGCCCAATGACTGGGCTCGCTCCCTCATGATGGACAGACCAAGTGAACTGGCAGGCAAGGCCTCACGCCTTTTGGCTCCCCCTTTTCCACGATCTGTAACGATTAAGACCGCTTCCTGATCGCTTAGCTGGAGGGATATCTCAGCGGAAGGGACTCCCGCATGTTTACGTACATTATTGAGAGCTTCCTGTCCAATACGCCATAAGCCTTCCTCGATACTTTGAGGCAAGGAGCGCATACCCGTCCGATGTACAACGACCTGCAATCCCTGTCCTGTACCATATTCCTGCAAGGCACTGAGCAGTCCAGACTCCAACCCCGCCGGACGAAGCTGCATAATCAAGGCACGCATTTCCTTCAATGCTTCCTGTGACAAGGAACGTATATCCTTCATCGCTTCCGCAGCCGGATGCAGCTGTTGTGATCCGGATAACATGCTCTCCGCCCCTTTGGCTGTCAGGGACAGGGAGAACAAAATTTGGTTCACCGAATCATGCAAATCTCGAGCCAGTCGGTTTCGTTCCTCCAGTCGGGTTAATTCCCGGCGTTTGTATACCAGTCTCAGACTCTCCCACGAGGCTGTAATATGTTCAGCGAGTGCATCGAAAACCTCACGATCTGCCTGAAGGAAGTCATTGGCTGAACCCAAACCAACCACCAGTACTGCCGTTTCGCCAGGAGAACTTAATGGGATGGGTGCAGCCAAGCCCGAAGCCAAAACGGACATAGGAAGTCGGGTATTGCAAATGGCAGAAATATCTCGAATTTCTGTTGCCGACAATACTATAGCCCGATGAGAATCAATCACACGATGCATGCGATTCTCCACCTCTGGAGAGAGCCCAGATAGTGTCATCAGTTCGGACCTGCCATGAGCATGAGCGGCCTGTACCATAAAGCTTCCATTCTTCTGGGATAACAGTGCGGCAAATGGCCAGTCATAATGATGTCCAAGCAGCTTTACAACCGTCTTGGCCATATCGTCTACACTGTTGCAATCGTTGACCGTCACGCCCAGCGATCGGCTGAACTCCCCCAGCCTGACATACAGATCCGCTCGCCTTTGCTCTGCGCTATATAATCGCATCCGCTCCATTGCACTACCTAGCTGATAAGCTACAGCCTGCAAAAGCGCCAGCTCACTATCACTAAAATGCTCTTTTCCTGGTGCCGCAACATTCAGCAGTCCCAGCATCTTCTCCCCCGAGCGGAGCGGAACCGTTGCATGATGAGTGATGTCACGGGTATCTCCCCATTGATGATCGACGGCATCCTCCAGGCGTTTGCAATTAATGATATTGACAGCATTATCCAATCTCCCGTCCCGGAAGCGATTCACGCACCAGCAAGACCCACAGCGCATCGGCTCCTTCTCATGATGCAGCAGAGCAGGAGGCAGACTGTAATCAGCAATACAGGAGTACTCTCCCTGATTATTGATCAGGAACACCCAGCCCGTAGTCAATCCCGTCAGTTCCAACAATTTACCGAGTACCGTATCCAGCATCAGATTCAGGTCGTTGGATGTGTTGAGGGTTTCCGCGATCGTCTTCAGTGTGTACATCTCCTGCATTCCGGCTTGTTCCGTCATGCGGATTCCTCTCCTTTGACTGATCCTTAGTGTTGTTTTCAATTATTGTATACAATCAGCGAAGGATATAAAAGGATGAACTTCTAGCTTCACCTCTAGCCCAGCTTCTGTCGCTCTTTACGAGATGCAGATAAAGGCTCCATATTAATGAGACCCCGATCTGACAGAGCCAGCGCCATTTTATAGAAAGCACGTGTCCGAATCTTCGTATACGTATCCTTGCTGACAGGCGGGTCAAACACATGGTTATACACTTTATAGTCAAATACATCGTCATCCTTCAGATAACGTTCTCTGACAAGTACACGTTCCTTCTCGCTCAGTCGAGATACCACAAAATCAATCGTATCGCAGTACGCCTGACGTGCGCGCTGTACATCCACATTATAGATTGCCGTTCTGGCAGTGGAATCCCCGGTCACATTCGTTGCACCATGGAAACGCTCTGCGTAACTCGCCGTCACCATTACCTCTCGTTCTTCAAAAGCAATCGTTTTATAAATCCGGTATTTTTCCAGCGCGGCTTCAACAGCAGTCTGTGTTTTGCGTCGGTCCAATTCGGGCAGCATCAGTTCCATATTCATTCTCCTCCTTTAACATTCGTTATAGAATGAAAGTCTATTAGCTTCGCATGTTCCACTCTGATGACAGAAAAATCTTACGATCGCTGTTATCCCCAGATTTTTTCTGTCCTCTTCGTATGCGTAACTTAAAGTTCATTCTATAAAAGTTAAACTCGCATTCATCTCATCTTTGGTATTTTGTATTATTCGGTTCCAGTCGCTTACGGGTACAATAGATAGACGAATAGAAGCTTTTCGATCTACCTATTGCTGATTTGAATCGCTCTCTGGATGAATACAAAATACTCCTTTTATTAGAGTTATCCAGTTCTCTGAAATAGTAACGGCATTATTCAACTTTTTTCTGTTGCCTTTTGGAATCAATTAAAGTCAGCTATGAAGCAGGAATAATCATTTTCCTCATCATCCAACCTTGTCTCAACTTTACATTTTGTTCGTATTTTGTTCGTATTTCTATTTGAGGATACCACTTTCTGGGGATCGGCGTAAACCTTCATTTTGGGTCGTTTTAACTATAAAATAAAACCCGCGCTCTCATTTCCTTTACCTTTTGGCATAATTGTTTCATATCCCTTTACCTAATGGTATATATACGATATAGTACAGATAATTAAAGATCCTCGTATAAGTCATTTGATTTTTATATCTTAAGATAGAATTCTAGATTAGCACGTCTACGGAGAGGGTAGAAAAAACCTGGAGAAGCGTAGCGTTCACCTTTATCACCGGATTTCTCCCTTTTGAGAAGGGAATCAAAGAAATCTGGGGATAACAGTGATGGAAGGTTGTTCTGCCATCGGAGTGACTCGTGTGAGACAAGTTCTCTTAATATATAATTCAAGCACTTGTACGAATCAAAGGAGTGGCATGAATTGTGGAGCACGCTTTTGGTCCTTATCTGAAACAACTGCGCGAGCAACAGGGATACAGCATCAATCAGCTCGCCGAAGCAGCAGGAATCAGCAACTCGCAAATTTCACGCATTGAGAATGGGGTTCGCGGAGTTCCCAAGCCCGCTACCATCCGCAAAATCTCCGATGCACTCTCGGTTCCCTACGCGGATATGATGAAACAGGCCGGATATCTGGAAAACGGAAATACAGAAAGTCAGCTCCATGACGCTCCAGAATGGGCAACTTACAAGGACCGTCGAGACTTCAAAAAGATGCTCGAGGACGAGGATGATCTGATGTTTGACGGCATCCCGCTGGATAATGAGGATAAGAAACGAATCAAGGATGTCCTGACAGGTCTGTTCTGGGAAGCCAAACAGATGAACAAACGCAAAAAAACGAACGATCCGGACGAGCGCCCATGAAGCATTTCAAGCTGAACAAACTAAAGCAGCAGGTGAGATGATATGGATGACATTGTAACAAAGCTGATTCGAAAACACCGGACCAACTGCCCTTTCAGCATTGCCAGAGCCATTGGAATACAGATCCGGTTCACCAATCTGGGCAAGTCTACCAAAGGACTGTATTTCCGAAAGCTCCGTCGCAGATTTATCGTCATTCACAATGATTTACCGCCGGAATGGCAGCGTTTCGTGTGTGCCCATGAACTTGGACATGACCGATTGCACAAAGGCATAAACCGCTTCTTTCTGGAGGAACACTCCTATTTTGCCCCAGGCAAGCTGGAAAGACAGGCCAATCGTTTTGCCATACAGCTTCTAACTTCAGGGGTGATGCCAGAGCCGGATGAATCACTGGAGAAATTTTGTTTGCGTACTGGACTGCCACGTGAAGTGCAGCATTTTTTTTAGTCTTTTTAAGAACATACGTTCCTTTGAAACAAAATTCTCTCTTCATCTTCCACTTTAAAAATCAGATGTCACTTTCAGGTTACCTATTTTTACGTGAATAGCGAGATTTCCTAATAGTAGTCTGGTAAAATACAACATGAGTTGTGTAAACGCTCACGTAGATTATTATTTTGGGGAGGTTACTGATTTATATGAAAATCTGGAAGACTTATGTTTCACTTATGCTAACGCTCTGTTTGCTGTTTGGCAGTGTAGGCATTGCCGCTGCTGCAACGGATACCACTCCGGGCACAGGTAAGCACATTACTATTCTACATACGAATGACACGCACGCACGCGCAGTTGAGTCCTCACCTGCGATGGGTTTCGCCAAAGTTGCTGGAATTGCGGACAAATACCGTAGCGAAAACCCAAATACCCTTCTGCTGGATGCCGGAGATGCAGTGCATGGTACAACCTTTGCTACACTCGTTAACGGTGAGAGCATTGTCAAAGTAATGAACGAAATTGGTTATCAGGCGATTGTACCGGGTAACCACGAATTCAACTACGGTTCCGAGCGCCTCATCGAACTTGCGGATATGATGAACTTCCCCATGCTCAGTGCCAATGTGAAAAAGAAAGACGGAACTCGTCTCTTCGAGCCTTATCTCATTAAAGAAGTAGACGGCGTGAAGATCGGTATCATTGCACTGACTACACCGGAAACGATGTACAAAACAAATCCGAAAAATGTGGAAGGTCTTGATATTACAGACCCAACTGCGGAAGCCAAAGTTCTTGTGAACGAAATTCGCAGCAAAGTAGATGTTGTTGTTGTATTGGGACACCTTGGACAAGACGCGTCCAGCACCGATACTAGCTTCAAAGTTGTAAAAGAAGTGCCAGGCATTGATGTATTCATCGACGGTCATAGCCATACGGTTCTGCAAGATGGACTTGTATCCGATAACGGAACATTGATCGCCAGCGCTGGAGAATATACAAACTTTGTAGGCGTGATCGACCTGTGGGTTGACGGCGGCAAAGTAACGAAAAAACAAGCTACACTGATTGATGAAACGGAAGCAAAAGACATCAAACCAAATGAGAAAGTTGCCACATTGGTGAACTCCATTCAGAAAGAACAAGAACCCATTCTGAAAGAAGAAGTAGCCAATACAGCGATTCTGCTGGACGGCAAACGCGAACAAGTACGCGCAGGTGAAACGAACCTGGGTGACCTGCTGGCAGATGCCATCCGTGACGTCAGCAAAGCCGATATCGCACTCACCAACGGTGGCGGTATTCGTTCTTCTATTGAAAAAGGTATCGTGACTAAAGGTGATATCATTACTGTCCTTCCTTTTGGTAATCAGGTTGTAACGCTTGAAGTAACAGGCTCCGATGTAATCGCAGCCCTTGAAAACGGTGTAGGATCTTATCCAGAACCAAGTGGCGGATTCCCACAAGTATCCGGAATGACATTCAGCATTGATTCTTCCGCTGCAAAAGGCAGCCGTGTACACTCCGTCATGATCGGAGATAAAGCCCTTGATCCAAAAGCAACGTACACCATGGCTACGAATGATTTCACTGCTGTTGGCGGTGATGAGTACACGATGTTTGCAAAATACACAACGTCCGGCATGTACGGTGCTATGGATGAAGCGTTGATCGAATACATGCAAAAACTGGGCGCTGTAGATATCAAAACAGATGGTCGAATTAAGGAAGCAAAAGCTCCTGCGGTTGAACCGGAAGCTCCAGTAACGGAAACACCAGCTCCAACTACACCGAAACCAGAGACACCAAAACCAGAAACACCGTCGAAACCGACGCCAAGCAAACCAGCTCCAGCCAAAGTGCATGTTGTAAAATCCGGAGATTCCTTGTATTCCATCTCCAAACAATACGGTACCACTTGGCAAGCTCTGCAAAAGCTGAATAAGATCAAAAATCCACACTGGATTTATCCAGGTCAGCAATTGAAACTGCCTGCAGCCTCTTAAGTTCTGAGAAGAGCAGATATTTGCACAATAAGATTCAAAAAAAAGGGTGTCCCTCAAGCCATAACCGGCTGATGGACACCCTTTTCTATTTTACTTATTACATCACTCCGTAGTTAACCTACCGAGTTGTACACTCCATGTTTTCATGAATATAGCTTTGCTGCAAAAATAAATCCCCAAAGCCACTTTAAGAAATCCCTTCATCCCATGCCCTCTACCATGGACTATAGAAGAAATATCCCAAATTGCCACTCTCATGCGGTTATTTCACATTCAAAACGCTATATTTCTTGTTCCATGATTTGCGTATTTGCACATGCATAGATTCCTGACATGTTACGCTTGAAGCTCTTATGGACAAACCGACTGTATACAGAATACAGTTTTTCAAATTCTAGTTATTTGGTATGACAATACGCAAATAGTGTTGCATTCTTACATGACTATAGCCCTCTTTTTAATGCTTTAATCCGTTACATAACCACAAACATCTCTTACCGCATAATATCCGGACCTATTATACATCGTTCTATTATATAGAGGCACGTAGCACGGTTTCATAAGGATATATGTTTTTAATTCCGGACTATAGCTGTTCCTTCACCTGACTTACAGCCTCTTGTGCCGACAGACTGATTCGTTTGGATTCACCTCGTGCTGCAAGAACATGCGATCCAAATTCTACCTGTCCCTCTGCTGCACCTCGGCCAATAACAATCTGGACAGGCAAACCGATTAATTCCGAATCCTTGAACTTCACCCCTGGCCGTTCATCACGATCATCTACCAGTACACTGTATCCGGCTTCTAATAGTTGTTGTTCCAGTTCCAGTGTGAGCTCACGTTGCTGTTCATCCTTCCAGCTCATTGGGATCAGATGTACATGATAAGGTGCGATGGCTGACGGCCAACGGATACCATCTTCTCCGGCATATTGTTCAGCAATAGCGGCCATCAGACGAGACACACCGATACCGTAACAACCCATTACAGGTGCGCACTGCCGTCCATTGCGATCCAGGAAGGATGCTCCCATAGCGTCACTGTACTTGGTTCCCAGTTTGAAGATATGCCCCACTTCTATTCCTTTTGTGAATACAAGCGCTTCTCCACAGGTTGGGCAGCCGTCACCTTCAGCAGCGAATCGGATTCGATCTACTTTGTCCAAAGCAAAATCTTTACCTGGAACTACATTCGAATAGTGTACATCAACTTCATTCGCTCCTGTAATGGCACGTTCCATTGCAGCTACATCCGCATCTACTACAATCGGCAGATCCAGTCCAATGGGACCCAGGAAACCTACAGTTAATTTCGGATGACTTGCAAGAGCAGTTTCATCAGCCAGAATCAGCTCCTCTACACCCAATACCTGCTTCAGCGTAATATCATTCACTTCATGATCCCCACGAACAAGTGCAGCTACCAGTTGACCATCGGCCTGATAAAGCAATGTTTTGATCATGTGCTTGGCATCCTTGCCCACAAAGGCGCTTAACTCATTGATCGTACGTACACCTGGCGTTTGGATACGAACCAACGTGTCACCCTCGGGATTCCCATCAGCTTTTTCAACCATTTTTAGGTCAGCAGAAGCTTCCGCTTTTCCTGGATTCTTAGCAGAAGATTTAGAAATCTGATACCCCGCCTTCTCCAGATTTGCGGCATATCCACAGTGTTTGCAGGTTACGATCGTATCTTCTCCCACATCAGCAAGTGCCATGAATTCGTGGGTCTCCCCTTGACCACCAATGGTGCCCGCATCAGCTTCCACTCGAATATATTCCAGTCCACAACGCTCCAAAATGCGCGAATATGCTGTATTCATGGACTGATAGGTGCGATCCAGCTCTTCCCAATCGGAAGCAAAAGAGTACGCATCCTTCATGATGAACTCCCGTCCCCGCAGCAATCCAAATCTTGGACGACGTTCATCTCTGAATTTGGTTCCAATCTGATAAAGTGTAAACGGCAGCTTCCGATAAGAATTAACCTCGTCACGAGCTAGTGCAGTCACAACTTCTTCATGGGTAGGACCCAGGGCGAATTCTCGTGCATGGCGATCCTTCAGACGCATCAACTCAGGGCCATACTGTGTATATCTCCCGGATTCTTCCCATAGCTCAGCAGGCTGCATGATTGGCAACAATACTTCCTGACATCCTGCACGGTCCATTTCTTCCCGAACGATTCGTTCGACATTCAGCAAGATACGACGTCCCAAGGGTAGGTAACTGTATATCCCTGCTGCAAGTTGGCGAATCATTCCCGAGCGCAATAACCAGCGATGCCCTGCTGCATCTGCCTCTGCTGGTGCTTCACGTAATGTTGGAACAAGCATTTCACTTTGACGCATCTTGTCACACCCCTTATTCTTCTATTCATTATTGTTAATCTGGTTATAAACAGCAAAAAAACACATCCGTCAAGGGACGAATGTGTCGTGGTACCACCCTTATTTAACTGCACTTTGCCGGTCGACTCTGCCATCAAATCATCAAGGCATTGACCATAAACCGGTTCTCCGTTTGCAACCTATACAAAACGTGAACATGCAGTCCTTCAGAGCATAACGGGCCCATCCGGCGAAGGTTACAGGCCGTTCGGGCCTTCTCCTCCGCAGCTCGCGAGGTAGGAATAACGAAACAGCAACAGAAACCTTGCACTAAGCGGTTTCCTCTCTGTAGAAGCTGGCTGACGTAATTATGTCCTCGTTGATCGCTGTTATCATTTTGATCACCATAGTGTATTTACAAGAAGTTGTCAACCATTCACTCAAATACTACCCCCAAATAATATTCCACCACATCACGGATGAGCATGTACGCGTCTCCATTCGTAAGCTCGTTTTTGTTTGCTATACCAGCAAGCGTGTCCTCGCTTACGAAGTTCTGCATTTGCAATTGAGTAAGTGCCAATTCAGGTGTAGTTTCAGCTTCAGTAGCTCCCATTGCCAAACATATCATATACGCAGCCTGATCCAGAGTTAAAGGTAAGGCGGAAGCATTCTTCATACTCACAACAACTTTATCTGCACTGCCTGTATAAAAGCTTGGAAACATGGCTTGCAATCTTTTCAATTTACTTAAGTAACGTTCCGGATTCATACCCGTATCCAGATCCCAACCATCATTATTATAATTACCTGAGGCCATGTACATACTCGCGGCAGCAAGTAACCCTCTATAATCCTTATGCTCCATGTACTCGGGCTTCTCAAAATTATGCATCGACAGATCCATGCCTTGTTTCTCCAGCATCTTACGCAATTCGGTTGCACGCTCCTCGGAAGCTGAGAGTTCCCGGAAGGACTCTTTATGTACATATGCCAATTTGACAGCTGCTCCAGCGGCTTCTCCAGTAGCCATCCCCAGAGGGACGACTCTTGCGCTTCCATGTGGAATCGTGTCAAAACTTGCTGCTCGTCCTACTACTAACAGACCATCAACTTTCAATGGGACAAGCGAACGGAAAGGTACACCATATTGAACTGGACTCAGCATAATGGTACCGGGATTGCCCACACTCGTGCTCTGAATATCGATATCGTATGAACCATAACCAATTGCATCCCAATGATCTCGATTCTCCATAACATCAGCAAGTGTCAGACGATACTCACCATAGATGTGACGTGATTCTCTCACGTAAAGCTCATTCGCCGTTCCGGCATATTCAAGCCCTGCAAACTCCTCGTAATTTTTCTTCAAAAAATCAACGATCAAAGGAGCTTCCTTCCGCCCTATTTCCAGTCCTTCTTTCACAGATGCCGGATTCAGCGGATCTACTCCAAAGATCTGCATCGTATTGATCAAGATGGTATCATCGTTTTGTCTCCCAATGTTCAGACTACGAATCTTGATACGTTGCGGATCGGTCGATTCATATTTTCGCGCATCACCGTATCCCCAGGCACTCATTTTATCCACGCCCGTACCTTCTCTTTCCCTGAACTTCTGCCATACTTCATCTGTAACACCACTTAACTTAAATACAAGCGTAGAGACCATCTTGGCTTTTCCATCTCCAATGTCCTGTCTACCTATGGAATATGGGACCCCAGCCGCCGCTGCAATATCTGCATCCTGCGTAGCGTCAATGATTGAACGTGTTGCAATTTTTATAATGGTTCCGTCTTCTTTAGTGATGTTCATCCCCATAATTGTAGTTCGCCCTTCCAAGGCAGACTCAGTAATGGGCTCCAAATGTTTGACATTCATCAGAAGGTCAATGTTAGGTTCGGAATGAATCATTCGATAGAATACGTTAGCCGCTGTATGGGTATCAAACGAACTGCCCTCAATCTGGTCAAACCATTCCTGGAAAATCCCTTTATTCAGAAAATCAGGCTGTCGAAGACTGCTCAACCATTGCGGCTGATCAGGAGAGTAATTCAAATCTAACGTATTAAGTCCCCCTTCGGTCATCAACCCTCCCATCATGTTGCGATCTCTTGCTTCAACCAACAATACCCGCATCCCATTGCGGGCAGCAGATAACGCAGCCGTAATTCCCTCCGGATCAGTTCCAGCAACAATAACGTTATAAGAATCGGACAGCGTTGTGCTAGATTGTACAGTCTCCAATGGCTGCCATATATAATTATTATTGAATTTATAGTTCTTGTTCCAGATATAAAAGGCAGCATAAGCTGCACTAAATAAAATAATAAATACAGCGGCTGTAATTGCTGTTGCTTTCATTTTTTTGCTAACCAAAATAATTAATCCTCCACTATGTAATGTAAATTCATAAAAACTATTAATGTATCACTAACTCCGATATTCTTCCAACAAAATGCTACCCTCCTCTCTGACCAAAAATGTCCATAAAAAAAACACTCCCCAACGGTTTGCACCATGTCAGGAAATGTTGATTATATCGGCCTCATGTCATGATTAAGATCCTACGATTTTGCATAACAATGACAACAAAAACTTGGACTGCATCCTAACTTTATCCATTATAAAGACCCCTTTTTGCAATGTAAAGGCATATCAAACATATACACTTCATATAAAAAGAAACTTCAACACTCCCCAACTGTTATTACTCACTCTCCATGAATTGCTGGGCGATGGCTGACATGGCCGTGCGTTCCCTGTAATATAGAGAAATAGAAACCATGTATTAATTGATAAAGGAGTTTGTCCTATGCCATATATTATTTACGATCTTGAATTCACGGTAAGTCGCAATACACGATACTCTTCTGAAATTATAGATATCGGTGCCGTCAAAGTAACGGAAGGTGAGAACGGCCTGTACGTATCGGACACGTTCCACACTTATGTTCGTCCATCCAATAAATCGGTGCTGTCCGCCGATACGATTCAGTTTACGGGTATTACGCAGAAAGACATTGACGCAGCCCCTCTTTTTCCGGAAGCACTGAATCAATTTATTGCCTGGATGGGAACTGAATCCTATTACATGTGCTCCTGGGGACCGGATGACCGCGCCAAACTGATTTCTCATTGTCGCACTCATCAACTCGATGTAGCCTGGATCACCAACCACAATGATATTCAACAGCAATGGTCACGCACAGTACGCAAGGAAGGAAAATTCCGTCAGCTTGGACTCGCTCAGGCTCTTGAACTGTGTGGTATTGAATTCGATGGCACTCAGCACCGCGCTTTGGATGATGCGATTAATACAGCCAAAGTATTCATACATCAATTTGATCAGTTCAAACTGGAAACCAATTGCGCCGCAGATGATGAGGGCATCACATCCAAAGTGGTCTATTCCAGTAGTGTAGAAGATGACGAGAAAGATTCCCCTTTCGGTAACCTTGCACACCTGTTCAAGACCAAAGAATAATGGACTACGATTGCATGTTGAACAAAGGCAGACCAGCCATGATCTGCATTGAAGTTCAGTTGTAGATCTCCCTCCAACGTTCCAGACGTTCTTTCATCATGAGGCGGCATTTCTCGGGTTCCAGAATTTCAGCATCGGGTCCATATTGAGACAACCACGTTAGAAACCCTTCTTCATCACTCAATATGGCTTCAAACAACAACGTGCCTTCCGGTTCAATCGTCAAGATGGGGCGTGCAAAAAACTGCTCCTGCATGACACGCTCCACAGCGTGCGGTGAGAATCTGATTTTGAAAGCAGTCCACTCCGTACTGCCGCTAAGTTCCTGTGGCGTACGGAAGTGAGATTGTAAAAGGTAGTCATCTTTGCGGAACGTGCGTGGCAAAATCCGAACCCTGTACAAACGGTTCACTTGAAATATTCTCAGTTTCTCTGACAGGTGACAATACGCCAACAGATCAAATCGGTATTCACGAGGAATAAGACAGTAGGGGTCCATTCGTGCAATCCCCTTTTTACCTTGAAACAGATATTCTCCTTCAATAGTGTTCTGGGAAATTCCGGCCTGAAGCAAGGTCACCAGTGAATGATTCAGAAGTTCGGTACTTTCATTTTGCCAAGCAGAAGTACCCACCTTGAACAACCCGCCAATTTGCTCAGACCATTCCACTCGCTCTGTTTTGTTTTTCTGACTCGAAGCAACCACTTTCTCATACGCGCTCTCAAAAGCAGGCTTCAGCAACGGACGAATATTCTCCATGACTTCTGCCAGGTGCATAAAGGCTTGAGCTTCTTCATCAGACCAATTCAGCGGATACATGGCAAAATGGCTGATAAACATGTATCCTCTCCCGTGTCCCATATTGGCGATGGGGATATGCATTGCACTGAGGGCCTCCATGTCGCGGTATATCGTCCTTTCCGTTGTCTCGCACCGCTCGGCAAGCTCACGGGCCAGAATACCCGGCTTGGCCTGCACAAGAGTAATAATGCGCATTAATCGGATCAGTCGGTCTGTCATTTTGCCGGACCCTCCACGATGTTGTTTCAATAAATTCGATACAACTCCATCCATTTTTTTATTATTATGTTGTTTAGTACATTCGACTTATTCCTTGACTTCACCTTCAAAAATTTATGTAGAAACATTCCTTTCCGTACCAACTTCCCTAGTTCTTTATCCCTATTCACCTAACATCGTTTTTCCGCGATTATGAACCATGGAATTAAAAGTAATCCCGTAATGGTGCCGAAGTTTCTCCACAATTTCGGCTTCCGCATAATAATCCAGATCCTGTTTTCGTGCCGCTTCAATTAACAGAGCATCTGCGTGACGACGCAGCATGTCGCTGCCCTCTTGTGTACGACCTCTTTCATAAGCGCGCAAAGCTTGTTTAATCAAAGGAACGGTTTCATTTAATTTGATTGTCTTCTCTACCTTGGGATCTACCGGCTGGCGCAGCATGCCCAGATGACTGGTGTACTGAATGTACAACTGTTCTCTGCGCAGCAGTACTCTCTGGCTTTGTTTCAATTTTCGCGTACTCCAATAAGCTGAACATACGGCACTTTTCCCCGATACACGAGGTCCCATAGCGAATTCGAGTAAAATTTGTTTACTCTCTCCCTTGTATACATCTCCAAGTCTTAGAACCCAACCGATATCCGTTTCTTTGGAACGACAGCCGTAGATGCCTTTAAGCTGAATTCCAAATTCCGGTTTGAGCAAAAGTTCCAAGTCTCGCGACACAATTTTGGGTGCTATTTTCCTGAGTCTTTTGGCAGGGGATCCATTACGCCACTCTACCATCATATATACGGGGTCCGCTCCCCCTGTCGGTATGGCCTCTCTATTCCACGAATAAGATACTTCAAAGACTGAGTTCACTGGTAGTCTCTCCCCCGATTTATATGTATTATCTTCTAAGTTATCAGGGTAAATGGACACTATATTGTCACGGAACATATGTTCGCAGGAAATTTTTCCATAATATTAGTTTCTCGTCCCTAAATCCGTGTAATTACGACAATAAACGACGAAAAAGCTTGGCAGTATGCCAAGCTTTTAGACCACTTTTATATGACAAGTCCTAACTTAAATCGTAGTAGTATTCATTCCCATTTTGTGTGAATTTTGTATAGAATCAGGTTCTGTAATCGGAGCATAAGTAATACTGTCGATAATCAATTCACGCCCGATTGGCTCACCATTTACAGTGATCATAATCGTTTTGGTTGTTGCAACTTGTTTAGTTGTGTACATACGTTTCTACCCCTTCGTATTCACGATCTTCTTAAAAATCGGATATATTGTTTTCACTCATTAAATTACAAATTTCGTTAATATGAATAGCAGGCACCCGGAGCTGAAGTAAAAGAATGATGTCAAGACCGTCCGCAGTGCTGCTCTGTCCTTCTATTACCCCGGCGGCCTAGAAATTAAACACCTGTCCACATGTATTGATTTATTCTCATATAGGGTAATTAAAACTACATCATCTTGAACCCATTGTCCTGGTTTTGACGTATAATGTAAGAGCCGTATTTCAACAAATGACGACGAAATCGGCAAACGATTATGTAACCGAAAGAAGGTGTCATTCATGCCAAAACCCATTCAGGGTTATTTCATTCGGGTGTTATTCACCACATGTGTATTGTTTACTGTTTCTTTGACTTCTACAGTCAGTGCAGCAAATGCCAATATATTCTCCGATATCTATAGTGGATGGGAACGAGTCTCCGAGCTTCCTGGAGAAGTGAACGCCTTGCAGGAAAGCTATAAACAGACGCTGGAGCAGTTGAATCAGACTTCTGCCCAATTGGGACAAGCCCAGGCAAATGTCGAAGCATTCAAGGCCCAGAACGAGTTGCTGCTAGCGCAAAACGAAAAACTGACCGACATGGTGAGCAAGCTGCAAAATGATCAGGATGCCAAAACGGCAACGGCCAAACGCATTCAAACGATGATTATCACAGCCGTTTCACTCATATTGGGATACTTTATTCTGATTCGAGTGATGCGCTGGGGAATGCGTCGCCGTTCAGGCCGAGTATAAAAGAACAGGAGCAACCGCATGCACATACACCTGAATAATGCCGAAGCTGGCGGAGCCGGACAAGTGGTCACGTTCTCGTTGATCCAGGACGACCGCCTGCATATTCTCCATCCCCAGCAAATTGTCGCTTTTCGCGGCCCAAGCAGCAGTCGCAATGATAAATTTATGAATATTTCGGGTATCTATCGCAAAAAAAAGCTGATCAAATCCGAAATTACCGGTCCTTGTCAATTTGTGGCCGCCCTGCCTCCCGGCTTCACCATGAAGGAAGTTGAACTGAGTGAGAACAGCGATCTGCTGTACGACTTCCGCCATCTTTTCTTCTACTCTGACGGCGTCACGATGCACACCAAAATTCAAAAAATCAAAAACATGCTCATCACTCGGGATGCCGTGAAAATGAAGTTTTCGGGCAAAGGCAAAATTGGATTGCTGACACAAGGTCAGGTCTGCCAGCAGGAACTGCACCCTACCGCACCACTGTACGTGGATGCAGGCAGTATTATCGCCTATCCTGAGAACGCGCAGCTTGAACTTACCGTATACGGGAACAACCTTGCCAGCCAGCATATGAACTATCATTGGAAGATGACAGGACATGGCTCTGTACTTTTTCAGGCTGGTCGTGAAAATCATAGGCTGGAACAGGATATGAACGATGAAGGCTTATTTAAGCGGATTCTGAAAGAAGTCATTCCTTTTGGAAATGTATTGATCAAATAAGTCCAGATGACGTTAGGCTCGGTTATAAATGGGTTCTCATGGAAAGCATGCTCACCGTATTGGAAATGTGATATACTGTACCGGACAATTGAAGAAGAAAATCCATGCCTATGGCATGGGAGAGGTTCGCGAACTCCCTCTATAAGACTCGACCATTAAAAGGTCAATAAGTCTTGCGTACATTTTAGGTAACAACGTACGTAAAAAACTAAGGACACTAGATCGTGCCTGCTTTTTTGAAGCAGCCTACGAGAAGGTGTGTTTTTTGATGGATGCCAGTTCATGAACTTCTCTGTTCTTCCGACGCTCTGTGCCTATGTGCATGGATTGATCTTAAGAAGATGGAGAGGTTTTTTTATGTTGAACGAAGAAAAAGCAGTCGTTGTATTCAGCGGCGGTCAGGACAGTACAACTTGTTTGTTCTGGGCCAAACAGCAATTTGCTGAGGTTGAGGTAGTTACCTTCGATTACGGCCAGCGTCACAAGCTGGAGATTGAATGCGCCGCAGAAATCGCTCGCGATCTGGGTGTGCAGCAAACGGTACTGGATATGAGCTTGTTAAACCAACTCGCGCCCAATGCACTCACCCGTACGGATGTAGAGATTACGCATGAGGAAGGCGAACTGCCGAGTACGTTCGTGGATGGACGGAATTTGCTGTTCCTCAGTTTTGCAGCCATTATGGCGAAGCAAAAAGGGGCTCGTCATCTCGTTACAGGTGTATGCGAAACGGATTTCAGCGGTTACCCGGATTGTCGGGATTCGTTTGTGAAATCGATGAATGTAACGCTGAATCTGTCCATGGACTACCCGTTTGTCATTCACACCCCACTGATGTGGCTGGACAAAGCCCAAACATGGAAAATGGCAGATGAGCTTGGTGCCTTCGATTATGTGCGGGAGCGCACACTGACCTGTTATAACGGGATTATTGGCGATGGCTGCGGAGAATGTCCTGCCTGCAAACTGCGCAAAGCCGGACTGGATCGCTATCTGGAGCAACGCACGAATTCTGCTACTGTTGGAACTGCGGGAGCGGACGTACGATGAGAGAACCGGGAACATTTCGTATTGTTGAACGGTTGCAGCGGATTGGAGAAGATATCCTCCCTGCACAGCTTCGCTATCATCGCAAACGTGTGCTTGTCAGCAAGGAGTTTACGTTTGACGCTGCGCATCATCTGCATTGTTATGAAGGCAAGTGCAAAAATTTGCACGGGCATACGTATAAAGTTGTTTTTGGCATTAGCGGTTATCCGGGTGAGACCGGACTTACGGTTGATTTTGGCCATATCAAGGATATATGGAAAACACAAATTGAAGGGTATCTCGATCATCAGTATCTGAACGAAACCCTTCCCCTCATGAACACAACAGCTGAAAATATGGTCGTCTGGTTGTTCGAGCAGATGGAACATGCCTTGCAGACCGAACCGTATTCCGCACTGACTGAGGGTGGTAGAACAGAGTTTGTCCGCTTATACGAGACGCCAACCAGTTACGCCGAGGCTAGACGGGAGTGGATGATCGATGAGTAGTGTGGAACAGAGCAAAGAGGCTCGTATTCCTGTGATGGAAATCTTCGGCCCGACGGTTCAAGGTGAAGGCATGGTTATTGGGCAGAAAACGATGTTCGTCCGCACCGCGGGCTGCGATTATCGATGCTCCTGGTGCGATTCGGCCTTTACTTGGGACGGCAGTGGCAAGGATCTGATTCAAATGATTACGCCGGAGGACGTGTGGAACGAGCTGCGCCGCGTTGGCGGCTCGCGCTTCTCCCATGTGACCATCTCAGGCGGCAACCCTGCCCTGCTCGCTTCGCTGGGGGGATTGGTTAAGCTGCTTGGAAAAAACGGCATCCGCACCGCGGTAGAAACGCAGGGCTCCCGTTGGCAGACTTGGTTGGCGGACATTGACGAAGTCACCGTCTCGCCCAAGCCTCCCAGCTCAGGCATGAACACTGACTGGGCTGTGCTGGATGATCTGATCCACCAACTGGCTGCTCGCCCGGTGGAACGAAGCCACAGTCTGAAAATCGTGATTTTCGATGAGACAGACTTGGACTATGCCCGCCGTGTGCATGCACGGTATCCGGGCACGGATTTATTTTTGCAAACCGGGAACCCGGATGTCACTTCTGCTGATACCCCAGATCTGGCGTCTTCGCTGCTTGCCCGTTATGAGTGGCTGATTGACCAAGTCAGTGCTTCCGATGATCTGAACGACGTTCGTGTGCTGCCACAGCTGCATACCCTTGTGTGGGGCAACAAGCGCGGCGTCTGATGGGCATATGGGTGGAATGGGCGGCATGATGTAATTTTGGTAACAACCAGAGGCTAAAATGGCCTATCATATATACCGGTAAGCTTCGTGCGTCGCCGGAAATAAGGAGCGTTTACGAATTCATGAGACAACCTGATGAAATGCAAGATCTAACGTTGCTGGGCAACCAGGGCGTAAAATATACGTTTGAATATGATCCGGGAATTCTGGAAAACTTCGATAACAAACACCCGTACCGAGATTATTTTGTCAAATTCAACTGCCCGGAGTTCACCAGCCTGTGCCCGATCACGGGTCAGCCGGACTTTGCAACGATCTATATCAGCTACATCCCTGATGTGAAAATGGTGGAGAGCAAGTCACTTAAGCTGTACCTGTTCAGCTTCCGCAACCATGGTGATTTCCACGAAGATTGTGTGAACATCATTATGAACGACCTGATCAAACTGATGGACCCACGCTTCATCGAAGTGTGGGGTAAATTCACGCCGCGCGGCGGCATTTCCATCGATCCGTACACCAACTACGGCAAACCGGGTACGAAGTATGAGCAAATGGCTGAGCATCGCATGATGAATCATGATATGTATCCAGAGACGATTGATAATCGTTAATTGGGTAGATACACCAATTATGCTTTGTATAAAATTATAGAGCAAACAAAAGCCGAACACTTCTATCTTAAGAAGTTCGGCTTTTGTTTTTTTTGTATGCTATGGAACGTGAGCGTTTGCAATAATCGTATGGATTGGACTCGCATTCAAGGGTTATGATCTTCCTTCAGTTCTTTCACTTTCTTGATATAGTGTCTCAACATAAGAACACCAATAGACTGAACAACCACAAAAAATCCGATAGCAAAGTACAGAGACGTCGATGCAACATAGATAGTCAGAAAAGTCATGACTGCCATAAATAGAATGGTCATTGCCAAATTACGTTTGGCGAGAACATATGGTGATAGAGATTTCATATGGATCAGTCCTTTATCATTTCTGATTTAGTAGAACTTTAATAGTAGAATCTTTAAAGTATATCAATAGTTTACATTATAAAGAGAACGTTAATTTCACCTGTTCCCCTTGTCGGCCTTTCAAATCTGTCCTATTATGTAACAATATGCTTAGGCACATCACATCATCAGGCGCTGATCCCTCGTGACCGCGACCAAAGGAGAACTGTTCATGTCCATGCAAAATTCATTATCCAAAGACGCCGCTGCGCGTTCGAAAGCTCCACCCGGATTGGATGCTCAAGGTACCGTTTACCGGATCTTAATTGCCATCAGTCTGGTCCATTTGTTCAACGATTCAATCCAATCTGTCATTCCAGCTATTTTTCCAATTCTGAAAGACTCCATGCATCTCACGTATACGCAGATCGGATGGATTTCGTTTGCTATTAACTTTACTGCGTCCATCATGCAGCCTGTTGTAGGCTGGTTTGCTGATAAAAAACCGACACCATCCATTCTGCCCATCGGTATGGGCTTTACGTTTACCGGTATGTTATTGCTTGCCTTCGCCGACAGTTATATGGCTGTCCTGATCTCTGTCATCTTTGTTGGGCTCGGTTCGGCGGCTTTCCATCCAGAGGGTTCACGGGTATCCCATATGGCCGCAGGGCCTCGTAGAGGTCTCGCTCAGTCAATCTTCCAGGTGGGCGGTAACGCCGGTCAATCCTTGGCACCATTGCTCACCAGATGGATTTTCATCCCTTTTGGGTTGTTCGGTGCCATCGGATTCACGGGCATTGCAGCTGCGGGAATCGCGGTTCAAATCTACATCGCTCGCTGGTATGGACGCATGCTGCAATCGGGAGGATATTTGCGCAGACAAGCTGCAGCTCGTCGTGCTCCCAATCCAGCATTACGTAAAAAGATTGCTGCTGCCATAACCATTTTGATTCTGCTCGTCTTTGTCCGTTCGTGGTATGTCGCTTCGATCGGCAGCTTCTATGCGTTTAACCTGAAGGATACATTTAACTTGTCCACAGAGGACGCACAGATCTATATCTTCCTGTTCCTGGCGGCTGGGGCTCTTGGTACGTTCTTTGGTGGTCCACTGGCAGATCGCTTCGGTAAACGCAACATGATCTTCCTGTCAATGGCTGGAGCCGCTCCACTGGCGCTGCTGCTGCCTTATGCGAATCTGTTCTGGACAGCCGTGTTGCTGAGTATTATTGGGTTCATCATGTTGTCCAGCTTCTCGGTGACCGTGGTGTATGCACAAATGTTGATTCCAGGTAAAATCGGGACCGTCTCCGGCCTGATTACTGGTCTGGCATTTGGTATGGGCGGTCTGGGGGCACTCGTGCTGGGGAACTGGATCGACGTGTTCGGCGTATCTCCAGTAATGCAAATGTGCAGCTTCCTGCCACTGATCGGTATCTTCACCTTCCTGCTTCCATCGGATAAGCTGTTGAACCGTTGGGCGGAAGAGAACGGTAGCGAAGAATAACAGATCCTATATAATCTAAGCTCCAATATACAATGAAACAAAAGTACGCTGTTAAGACAGCCTAATGAAAAGTAACGTCAGATCGTTAACCAAGCTGGAATTAACGCCAGCATATGCAAATGCAAATGGGATGAAGCCTGTACCTTTAGGGCTTCATCCCGTTTTTGTATTGTTAGCGTAGGATCAGAGCCAAGTATCTGTCATCCCATTGCCAATTTTGGTGATGGACATCATTGTGAAAGGCGCTGAAGGATTAGCCGTTTTTTGTACAACATTTTTCCTGCTTCGGCAACATCACGAATCGTATTTTTGTTGCTCACCGAACCGAATACCATACCGGCAATCGGAATGAGCTGGAACAGCTTTTTCCACCCAAAAGATTCGCTGTAAGAATTAAAAACCTCCCGCCAGCCCTGCATTTGAGAGATAACCTCAACCTGCTTGTCCGGGTTATCGTAATCGGCGAGTTCATCAATAATTGCTTTCTTGCCCACAATATCGGCGGAGGAGAATTGCAGACATTTGACGATAAATATGCGCTCTTGAGGTTCGTCAGGATCATATCCGTAGCATAACGCCATCTCCTGCAGCACCTTCAGGGAAAGCCCCATCACCATCGGAATATCCGCCGCAATCGTTACAATGCCACCGATACCTGTTGCGGCCCCTTGTGCAGCAGCAAACCTCGTTCGACTGTCCGTAATGTTATCAGCAGTGCGATCCAGCACTTCAAGCGGTAATCCTTCCACACTGTGAATTTCCGTCGTATCCTTGGCCTCTCCATCCTGTTCATCGTAAGAGGTATCGGCCTTCATGGAATAACCGGATTTGAATGCTTCCTCTTGCAGTAGCTCCGCCACCTTCTTTTTCTGAACGAGAAATTTCCCACCATTCTGCACATACTGACCGACTTCGTTCAGCGAGTCTCCAATCTTCTGTTTCAGCGCTTTGGGCATAACTTTATCCAGCATGGCAAATGGCAAACGACCAATTTTGTCCCAAATAAACAAGTCCTTCTGCCCTTTTTCCCATTTTAAAATCTGTTCCAGCTCCCGGTCCAATGTCTCGCGCGAATCCATATATGGCCTCCTAATGTTATGTGTATAGCGAATTGTATACTCCTCATACGCAGAGGTCAGGGGATGGTTGCTAATATGCAGACCCTCGTATCCGTCTTTATGTCTTCATGTTTCCCTTTTCAATGTGTACATAAGTAAAAGCCCCTAATCAGCATGGCTCGCTGACTAAGGGCTTACTATAAAACTCTAGCAGTATTATTATTTTGCTTCAGCCGCAGCCTTCCCATCTGGAACAGGGACTCCAAAGTCAGGCGTACCATCTTCGTTCCAGTGAATGACCTGCGCGCGGGCGTGACGATTTGGATCGTAGAGAGGGTCTCCCTCGATGTCCTTGTAGTTTCGTGCGTGATAGATCAGAATATCCGTTTTGCCGTCCGGTGATACCGTAAAGCTGTTATGACCCGGACCATACTGACCATTCGCTTCACACGTTTGGAATACTGGTTTTGGCGATTTCACCCAACTCGCTGGATCAAGCAAGTCGGCATCTTCATCCGCAGTAAGCAAACCCATACAATAATTATAGTCCGTCGCACTCGCAGAGTAACCAATGAAGATCCGGCCATTGCGATGCAACACTGCCGCCCCTTCATTTACCTTGAAGCCGATGATCTCCCAATCGTACTCTGGTGTAGCGATCATGACCTGTTCTCCACGCAGCGTCCACGGATTTTCCATTGCGGAAATGTACAAGTTCGAGTTACCCACAATGTCCGGATCTTTCTGTGCCCAGACCAGATAACGAATTCCCTTATGCTCAAAAGTCGTTGCATCTAATGCAAATGTCTCCCAGCGCGTATGAATCTGTCCTTTCTCCACCCAATCACCTTCCAGTGGATTCGGAGAATCATTCTCCAACACATACATCCGGTGGTCGAAAAGGCCTTCTTTCGTCTCGCTGGTATGAGCTGCTGCGTAATATATGTACCATTTTCCATCGATATAATGAATTTCTGGTGCCCATATGTTGGCACTCATCGGTCCTGTATCACGTTTGCGCCATGCCGTTACCGGCTCAGCCTCTCTTAACTCTTCCAGCGTTTGTGCACGCCGAATCTCTATCCGGTCAAAGGCTGGCACCGAAGCTGAGAAATAATAGTACCCGTCGGTGTGACGGTACACCCACGGATCAGCACGCTGCTCCAGGATGGGATTGGTAAATGTAATGGAATCAGTCATGGGAATGCTCCCCTTTCAAATGTGTGTGTATGGCTCAGAGTGAAGATTTGAAAAAGCTGACGGATAAAGTGCAAAGACTATTTTGCTGGTGCACCGCGGACGCTTCGGGGGTGGCAGGGCCTTGTCGCTCTCTTGTCCTCCGATTTCCTTCCACACCGCTCTTGGCGGTTGAAATCGGATGCCAAAGTCGCTCCTTCGGCTCCTTTCTCCCCCTTCGCTGCTTGTGCACCTCAAAAGCAACANACCGAAGCTGAGAAATAATAGTACCCGTCGGTGTGACGGTACACCCACGGATCAGCACGCTGCTCCAGGATGGGATTGGTAAATGTAATGGAATCAGTCATGGGAATGCTCCCCTTTCAAATGTGTGTGTATGGCTCAGAGTGAAGATTTGAAAAAGCTGACGGATAAAGTGCAAAGACTATTTTGCTGGTGCACCGCGGACGCTTCGGGGGTGGCAGGGCCTTGTCGCTCTCTTGTCCTCCGATTTCCTTCCACACCGCTCTTGGCGGTTGAAATCGGATGCCAAAGTCGCTCCTTCGGCTTCTTCCTCCCCCTTTGCTGCTTGTGCACCTTGAAAGCATCGGCTTCGCTCTTTCCGCGCTCGCTGAAGCAAATCCAAACTCCGAGCCATATCTGCGGCTCTCTACTTCTCCGCTGCGCTAATCTGCTTGCCCCAGACGGCAATGCCGCGGTCGCTCAGGCCAGTAACCACAAGTGCAGGCTGGCTTCGCTCCCAGTCCCAGGACGGGAGCAACTTGAGCTCTTCTGTGGAAGCTCCGCCCCACGGGCTTTCTTTCCACTCCAGCGTCAGTGTTTGTTTGCCGTCAAACGTCCATTTGCCTGAACCGTTTTCGCTTTTCAATTTGCCGTTGGCTTGCAAAGTGTAAGGCACTGCCTGCACCTGTCCGTCCACCGACGGGTCAACAGCCAGGCCTTCCCACTCCCCGGCGATCATCGACTTCGGAATGTCCTGTGCGTACTCACCTGCATAACGTTCTGGTGACACAACAGGCCAGCCGTCCTTGGTCCACAGCATTTTACGTACATGCAGATACGGCCAGTTTTTATCGGTCTCACCTCTCGCATGATGCACGATATAATAATCGTCGCCATCCTTAAGGACCGAGTTATGTCCTGGTGCAACCCAGCCCTCACCTTCGGTGAAACGATAACCACCCAGAATTTTGGTCCCCACTTCATATTGAGGCAGATGCTCTGTATCCAGCATGTTCATGCCATTTACATCCGTGTAGGGGCCTGTAATGGAATCAGCACGGGCTACACGCACGTTATAATCTTCGAATAAGGAATCATACGAGACGAATAGATAATACTTTTTGAACTCCGGGTTATACACAATATATGGACCCTCCACCGCACCTTCTTCCGTAGCACGATCACGGGCGGCAATGCGGGTACCATACCCCTCTTCCTTGAACTTTCCGGTTTCCGGATCGAGAGGTGCAATGTATATCCCGTCAAAAAAGGAACCGTAAACCATCCATGAATTGCCTTCGGCATCCAAGACTGGATTGGCATCAATGGCATTCAACTTATCCTTTTCATTCTCGGATGTTTTAACAACTAACCCTACATCTTTCCAAGGACCCTCCGGGGACGAGGATGTCTGCAAACCAATAGCCGACCGCGTACTACCAAAGGTCGATGCCGAATAATACATTCGGTAGGTATCACCAACCTGAATCACATCCGGTGCCCACAGGTTAACTGCACCTGTCCAATCGAGGGCTTCCTTGGGGATGCCTGGCAACGCTTGACCTACCCATGACCAGTTGATCAGATCATCCGATTTGCGTACCATGACACCAGGTTTCGCTTCCCCTGCTACACGAACGTCTGTGGAATAAACGTAATATCCCTGATCTGTTTTGATAATGGCCGGATCATGCGCATTGTTCACCGTCCAACGGGATTCGTCGTCCAGAATGGAGGTATCATACAATTGAGTATCTTGGGGAGCATCCGGAAAGACTGGCGGGGAAACTGATTCCCCTGCTCCATCTCCAGAACAGCCTGTAGCCCCAACCAGCAGCATAAGCAGCATGGAAGTAACAACTCCTTTTCCTGAATTCGTCCACCCGCGGAATGTTCTCCGCTGATTCATCCTTTCACTCCAGAGATCGCTACCGATTCAATAATCTGTTTCTGGAAGATCAGGAAGATGATCAATACTGGTAACAGAGCAACAATGGACGCTGCCATAATAAGCGGATAATCCGTCTGAATCGCATACGTGGCATTAAAGTTCGCTATAACGAGCTGCAAGGTCTGCTTCTCTGGTGAATTCAAATAAATAATTGGTGCCAGATAATCGTTCCAGATGCCCATGAACCAGAGAATCAGCTGAGCTGCAATCGCCGGTTTAATGAGCGGGAACGTAATGCTCGAGTACAGTCGGAAATAGGAGCTGCCATCAATTTTCGCTGCTTCAATAATGGCATCAGGTACACTAAGCAGGTATTGACGAAGGAAGAAGATCATGACGACGTTACCAAATAATCCTGGAACGATAAGCGGTAACAGTGTGTCCACCCACCCGAGCTTCGAGAACATGATGAATTGCGGAATCATGACTGTCGGATACGGAATCATCATCGATGCGAGCAATGCTAGAAACAGTTTGTTTTTATGCGGAAATCTCAATTTGGCAAAAGCAAAGGCAGCGATACTGGACGTAAACGTCCCGACAACGGTAACACTGACCGCCACGATCAAGCTGTTTTTGATCCCGCTGAGAAGCGGACCTGCTTCCCAGATTTCCTTATACTTTCCGAATTGGAACACTTCAGGTATCCACACAGGCGGAAGTGCGAACACATCTTGTTTCTCCTTCACGGAAGTGGATAACATCCAGATCAGTGGTGCAATCATCGCAATCGCACCAAGCGCCAAAACGATAAAAATGATAGAGTTCGTTAATTTCCTCTTTTGACTGTAAGACATCTCCGGTTCACTCCTTTCCTAGACCATTAATCCCCATCATAGGCTGATTTTTCGTTCATTTTGAATTGCACCAAGGTAATGACAAAAATGAAAATACCAAGAATCATGGCCATCGCAGAGGCATAACCCATTTGCAGGTTACTGAATGCTTTCTGCCAGATGTAGAAGACAATAGATGCGGAAGAATATTCAGGACCACCCGTAGGCGTCATAATGTTCATTTCGGTGAAGATTTGGGAACCACCAATAATATTCGTAACGACGAGGAAAAAGGTAACCGGCTTCACCATTGGCCAGGTGATGTTGCGGAAGATCTGGAACCCGTTCGCTCCATCGAGCTCTGCCGCTTCGTAATATGTACGTGATACACTTTGCAATGCAGCCAGATACAATAACATCGTGTAACCGAGGCCTTTCCACACCGTCATAATAATCAGGGCTGGTTTAACTGTGTCTTTGTTAGCGAGCCAGTTAGGGCCTTCAATACCGAATAGATCAAGGAATTGGTTCACTAATCCGTAATCCCCGTTGTACGCCCAGTTCCACATGATGGACACCGCTGCGAGGGAAGAAATGACCGGAATATAGTAGATTACACGGAACGTCGTTGTGCCGGGAATTTTACGATTCAGACCCATCGCCAGCAGTAACGCAAGCAACAAACCAATCGGTATACCCAGCATCAGATAAAAGGTGTTGAACATCGCTTTGTAAAAAAGATCATCTGTGAGCAAATCCTTAAAATTGGCTAAACCGATAAAGTTCATTTGTCCTAATCCATCCCAATCCGTAAACGAACCGTACAAGGAATAAAGGAAAGGGAACAAAACAAAGATCAGCAAACCAAGAACCGGAGGCAAAATAAACAAATATCCGTACAGCCTCTCTTTGCGATACAAACTAGATTTTGTAATCACTGCGCTCACCCCTGTTTCTAATATCAGCATGTTGCATGAATCGATGGATGCCTGCATTCTTGATCAATTCATGCAACATGCCCGTATGGAATCCAAAATGATGCCAGCAGCGTGATAGCAGGCTGCCGGCACCGCCTTTTTTTGAACACGGAATCTACTGCTCTATCCATTTGGTGTAGGCTGCTTCTCTCTAGAACCTACCCTTCAATCTTTTCAGTCCCATTATTTCAGCATGTTGATAAATGTTTTATTTCTGAGATTTCTTCTCTTGTTCTACCGCTTTGTCTAACAGCTTTTGCATTTTTGGCTGCTGTTGCTTCACATATTCTGCGGCTGTAATCTTGCCATCCAGAACAGGTTGAATGTCGGTGAAGAACATGTCATACCACTCCGCATTGTACGTGTAGTTACCTGGAAGTGCGCGGCCGTAATCTTCTACGATATCAATGAATTCCTGTTTGTTGGCCGGTTTCGTTGAAGTATCCTTGGCCCATTCGTCTGCCATATCAAGCAGATTCGGAATTTGCACTTTGGCATCAACCAACTGCTGCATGCCTTCTTTGGAAGCTGTGAGGTAATTAACCAACGCTGCTGCTTCTTCCGGATGTTTCGTTTTGGCCGATACACCGATACCCAGGGAACCGATCCACGTTGCGGATTTTCCGGTAGAGCCGGCTGGGAAAGGTAGCAAATCATATTCGAAAGGCAGTTTCTCAAATGTACTCATATCCCACGGACCTACTGGGAAGAAAGCCATTTCCCCTTTCATCCAGCGTTGGTACGTATCCAATGTTTGCGCTTCCTCAATGGAAGGCGTGATTTTGTATTTGTTTTGCATATCCGCAAAGAATTGCAGTGCTTCCGCGAATTTCGGATCATCAATGGTTACCTTTGTTTTGCTATCATCCAACCAGTCTGCACCATTGCTCCATACAAAGGACTGCAGCGCCCATTGTACGTTGAAGCCTGTACCAAATACGTCCGGTTTACCGTCTCCATTCGTATCCTTGGTTGCTTGTTGGTTGACCTTGATGAATTCATCCCATGTGTAAGGCTTGTCCTTATCAGGGAATGGGATGCCCTCTTTTTCAAATAATGTCTTGTTATAACCGAGTGCAAACGGACCCAGATCTTTCGGCATGCCGTAGAGATCACCCTGACCTGCCATTTTGCCATCATAGCGGTACAGGTCCACACCATATTTCCAGATGTTATCCAGATCTACGTCTGCATTATTTTCAATGTAAGGTGTCAGGTTCATTAGCACATTGCTGTTTACATAGGCTTTTATATCACCAGGGTTAAAATAAAATACGTCCGGCAAGCTGTTGCCTGTAATGGCAGCTCTCAATTTGGTTGCGTATTGATCCGCAGCTGTTACGATAATTTTGACTTTGACACCTGGATGCTCTTCTTCAAACTTTTTAACAACGGCTTGATATGCCTTCTGTTCATCCGTGCCCCCCCGGAACATGAATGTCAATTCCTTGTCCCCGCTTGATCCACTGCTTCCTCCGCAGCCCGCAAACACAAGTGCACTTACCAGCATTAGAAGCATAAGTGTGACCAATCTTTTTTTCTTTACCATCTGAACCCCTCCTGATCTGGATTTGTAACCGTATTCAATTCAGTAAAATAAGATTTCTGTTGTTAAATTTATCAAATCCAGATCACTTTAGTCAATACTTTATTAAAACATTTTATATTTATTTAAAATAAATTAGTAGGTTGGCCATCCGCTGGAATCCCACAGCAGGTCGTTAATTAGCAATTTCGGATTGCCATTATCATCAGCATCATAGGCGTGGCGCGCAATCACATTACCGTTATACACATCCTGACCACCGGGTCCCTTCCACTTGACGTTCCCAGAGTCCAATATAGTTCCTCCGCCATTCAACATGCTCACACCGTTTTTGTCCACAAACGGACCTGTAATACTCGTTGAACGTCCATAGACCATTTTGTACGTGCTATTTACGCCCTGGCAGCAAGAATCAATGGAGGCAAACAAGTAATAATAGCCATTTCGATACACAATACTTGGAGCTTCAATGGCACCACCATTATTCGGACGCGCCGCAATGGAGGATATGCTTCCGGTCGGTTTCATTGTGTTTTTGTCGAGTTTCACAATCTTCAGACCGCTCCAGAAAGAACCGAAAGCTAGCCATGGATTGCCTGAAGCATCGATGACCAGATTCGGATCAATAGCGTTATAATTGTTGGCGGTTGTGGTTTGAAGTACTAATCCCTCATCCTTCCACTGACCTGCCCCAATGCTGGTTGCAGACGCAAGCCCGATCGCAGATCTGTTGGAGCCAAAAGTAGAGATGGAATAATACAGCCACACTTTTCCGTTGTACTGCTCAACGTCAGGTGCCCATACATCCAGACCGCTCTGTCCCGGAACAGCAGAAGCCCACCAGGATGGCTTGCTCAGAAAAATCTGCGGAACCCGATACCATGAGGAGCCGTTATCCGATTTCAGTACCTGAATGCCAGGACCTGTTGAGAAGGTATACCATGAGTTTCCTTCTTTGATGATGGATGGATCGTGCACGGCAATATCTCCGCTCAGATTCCAAAATGCCGCGAATGCCCGGGACTGACCCGCCAATAGCAAAACAAGTACAAGTAGTGCAGGTAATGCCCAACGTTTCTTCCTGAATCCTGTCATTCCTTTGACCTTTTCCAAATCGAATCCACCTCTCCTGATCAAATAGTTAATTTGGTTCATGAAGTATTAAATCAATTTAGGTATACTAGGATTATAAAAGCGGTTACATCACATTTCAATGGTATATTTCAAATATATATGAAATGATTCAAGTTATTTTCTAAAGTAAATATTCATCAATTTATGAATATCCCGCCCATTTATGCTATGTATATAAGGGATTTGGCTTCCTTTACTCCGCCCTTCCCTTCCAACGGGGAATCATTTATAATTATCTAAAACAAACCATATAAATGTGCAGAAGCCTGGATCAGAAGGGCTTTGTTCAGAACGTGGAAAGGAAAACCACTTATGATTTATATTAAAGATCTGATGTCTGGCGTTAATATTTTCAAGGCACTCAGTTCAGAAATTCGGATCCAGATTATTGAACTGCTTGCCAAGAACCAGAGTCTTAACCTCAATGATCTCGCAACCAAACTGGGGCTCAGCAATGGCGCCATTACAATGCATATTAAGAAATTGGAAGAAAGCGGCCTGATTGAGATCAATACTGCGGTTGGCAAACATGGAATTCAGAAGATATGTTATCTCAATGAGGAAAAACTAATGGTAGACCTGCGTTCACAGGAGATTTATAACCGATACGAGGTTGAAATTCAGGTAGGTCATTATAGCGATTATCAGGCAGCTCCTACATGTGGTCTCGCTACCCGAGACAGCATTGTCGGTGAGTTCGATGATCCGCGCTACTTTGCTGATCCGCTCCGTATTGATGCGGAGATGATTTGGCTGGCCGAAGGTTATCTGGAATATCGAATTCCCAACTACCTTAAGCCTAACCAGACGTTCAGCGAAATCCAGTTGTCCATGGAATTGGGTTCGGAAGCACCAGGTTTTTGCGATAACTACCCTTCGGATATTTATTTCTACGTTAACGGCATTGAGATTGGCTGTTGGACAAGCCCAGGAGATTTTGGCAATACCCGGGGTACGTTCAATCCGGATTGGTGGCCGCCGCATCTGAATCAATACGGGATGCTGAAGCTGATCCGTATCACCCAAGAGGGCAGCTACATTGATGGATGCCGTATCTCCGATGTAACTCTGGACGAGATTGGCCTGGATTACAAAAGCGATATCCACTTTCGAATCGCTGTAACAGACGGACCAGTGAACAAACGCGGATTGACGATCTTTGGCAAAAATTTCGGCAATTACGGCCAGAACTTGCTTGCCCGTGTGCTCTATAATGTGCAAGAAGAATAATGACGCCATTACGAACACACCGTGTTATTACTTAAACATCAAAAACTGCCGCCAAGCATAAGCCTGGCGGCTATTTTTATTTCGATTACTAAACCTGCCTAGACGCTCTGCGAGACGGACCCATGTTTCCGCAATTCTTTGCAAAATCCCATATCCATGACTGTTTGGAGGCCTCTATGGAACATATAAAACGACGGATGGTGCTTACCTTAAGGTAAGTACCTGAACTAAAAGTGCATACTTACATCTTTGGAAATCTCCCTTTATACTCAAGAAACATTATAGCTTAGAGAGGAAGAATTCATTTTGAAAACACTTGTTATCGTAGCACATCCCAACCTGGAAACGTCGGTCATCAACAAACGGTGGATAGAAGAACTCCAACAATATCCGGAAAAATATACGGTACATGAACTATATAAAGTTTACCCCGATGGACATATTGATGTGCAGCAAGAACAGCAGCTCATTGAAAGTCATGACCATCTTGTGTTGCAATTTCCGTTCTATTGGTTCAGCAGCCCACCTCTTCTTAAACAATGGCTGGATGAAGTTTTTACGTATGGCTGGGCTTACGGCTCCAAGGGGGACAAATTGCAACAACGCAAAGTTGCCTTGGCCGTATCTGCCGGAATTAAAGAGGAGGATTACGCGCAAGAGGCCAAATATCGCTATACCGTTGAACAAATGTTATCTCCTTTGGAGACGACCTTCCTTTACTGCGGTGCGGATTATCGATCATTTTTTGCCTTCTACGGGGCAGAACACGAGCCTGCGGCAAGTGATTTAGAACAAAACGTACAAAACTACTTACGTTTCATGGATAACCTGTAACACTCACTTCAAGCAAATCAAAAAAAGCAGTATCTCCGATTCAGGAAGATACTGCTTTTTGCTTTTTCATCTCACAATCTGACCGTTAGCGTTGCATTAACCCCGGGGCAGACACCATATTGGCTTCTCCCCAGTCACACATCATATCTAACAGTGGCATTATTGATTTTCCTCGTTCCGACAATGAATATTCAACTTTGGGCGGAATTTGGGGATATTCTTTGCGTAGAATCAGATCATGTTCCTCTAACTCCTTAAGCATGACGCTCAATGTTTTGTAGGAAATAGTACCGATACTTCGCTTCAGCTCATTATGTCGCATCACTTTGTTTTCAGACAGCCAATATAGAATAACCATTTTATATTTACCGTTTACCAGGGAAAGCGTATATCCAAAGCCGGTATCTTTTAGTGCCACGCCAGTTGGAACGCAGGTTTCTCTCACACTCACCCCTCCTTCTTTTGTTCAATCACACTACAGCGGCATGTTATAGAGATTGCCTGTACGTTTTGGGAGACACGCCATACACCTTTGTGAACTGCCGGGTAAAATAATTGCTATCGTTAAACCCACATTCATAAGAAATTTCGGTAATGGACAGGTTCCCCTGTTTTAACAAATAACATGCCTTCTCCAGTCGTAGCTTCTGTAAATACGAGATAGGCGTCATCTGATAATAGGATCGAAAGATGCGATTTAGGTGCCGTATAGACACATTCGACTTCCCTGCAATCTCTTCCAAAGTCAGGGGTTCCAGATAATGATCCTCGATATAGGAAATGGCATTCGCCAGATGCATCAGATTAGTGCCCTCAATCCCCTTCTCCTGTGTCTCATAATGCCTCGACAGATAAACAACCATCTCCGTAAAACGGGAGATCAGCATCGTCTGATATCCTTGCTGCCTGCTTCTATACTCCTCAACCATGACAGAGATCAGCGATTCTACATACTCCAGATTGGAAATAGGCAAGGACATTTTACTCGGATAGGAGTGAATATTGCGATAAAACGGCTCCAATACAAACAAAGCCTGAAACCCCTTTAATTTTCTCAGATCCGGTCCGGCGGAAGCAAGCATTTCTGGTCTGAACATAATGTTGCATATCTGAAAATCATGAGGATCTCTGTAGGCATGCGGAGTGGAACCATTAATCACAAATACATTGCCCTTCTTAACAAAAAACTCCTCCGTATTAACAACATGTGTCGCATTGCCATTCAGGACAATAACAAGTTCCGAAAAGTCCACATGCTTGTGAAGTTCGGTGTCTTCGTCATGTCCTCCATATTGAATATAGAACGGAAATTCCAAATCAGCTGTAAACCAATTCAAATAGGCGTTGCTCAACAGTTCGCCCTCCATGATTCATGTTGGGATGAATGTCTATATCATGCTACTCCATGACCGAAAAATCAAGGTTTGCCGATCATTGGTTCTCTATAATTCCTCATGTAGCGATGCAAATACAGCACAGATTAAGTGATTTTTGTAAACGGATTCAAGAAAATAATGAATAACATCAGGGGGGTCAATATGGTTCATTCGATGAGAAAGATTGCAGAATGCTCTGTCGCACTAACACTCTCATTAAGCATGCTTGCAGGGTGCAGTAGTAACAATGAAGGCTCAGAAAACAAAGAAGGAAATGTCAGTGATTCTTCGCCGATGACGTTGACTTTCTTTGGAGCAGATTCCAACGCAAACTGGAATAAGATGCAGGATGATGTCGGCAAGGAAATTACCAAGCAGACAGGTATCACACTGGATGCCGAATTCGCAGTATCGGACCCCGCACAGAGACTGGCACTGATCGCAGCAAGTGGTGATTACCCCGATCTGATCAGTCCCAAGGGGGATTTGGACAAATTGGTTGATGCAGGGGCAATGCTGGACCTTACTGATCTGATCGATCAACATGCCCCAAACATCAAAAAACTCTTCGGCGACCAAATCAAACGTCTGCGCTATAGTAACGACGATCCTTCCATCTATGTCATTCCTACCTACTCAGCCATAGACGGAGTCAACTTCGTGGCCGGTGCAGGTTTTGAGCTACAGCATCGTGCTGTGCAGGAGGCCGGGTATCCACAGATCAAGACACTGCAAGATTATGAAAATGTCATTCGATCCTATTTGGAGAAGCACCCTACCGATGAGAACGGTAACAAAAATATCGGCATGACATTAAACGCTGATGACTGGCATATGCAAATTACCGTGACGAACCCCGCAGCTGAGACCACTGGTAAATCCGGTGATGGAGAGTACTACATTGATCCGGAATCGCATAAAGCAACCTACCATTTCCGCACGGAAGGTGAGAAAGAGTATTTCCAATGGCTTAACCATATGTATAATACCGGGTTGCTTGATCAGGAATCTTTTGTTCAGAAAAACGACCAATATCTGGCCAAAGTCGCTTCTGGTCGCGTCATTGGTCTGATTGATGCAGACTGGGGCTACTCCGACGGAGAGAAAGCTCTCAAGTCATCAGGAAAAAATGATCAAACCTATGGACATTATTCAGTCACGCTGTCTGACCAGTACAAGGATAACCGCTACCAGTCCACTGGTTTCATGGCGGGCTGGGGAGTAGGCATAACCGAAAGCGCAGAAGATCCGGTCCGAGCCATTAAATTTCTGGATTTCCTAGCTTCCGAGGAAGGCCAAATCCTTAACTATTGGGGCGTAGAAAGTAAGCAATATACGATGGAGGACGGTAAGCGAGTTGTACCTGCAGATGTGCAGCAGCGCATTATCAATGACAATATCGCCTTTACCAGAGAATCCGGCGTAGGCCTTTACACCAATATGGGTGGTCATTATGGGGATGGCGTGAAAGACTCGACTGGCAATTATTATACCAAGAACTTCCCGGAACAGATTATTGAGAATTATACGGATGTAGAGAAAGAGACCCTTCAAGCTTATGATGCAACGACCTGGATGGATCTGTTTCCGAACGAAAAGGATTTTCCGGTAAAACCTTGGGGAGCGGTATGGAATATTTCTGTGCCAAGTGATGATGAAATCAACATTATAGCTAACAAGGTGAAGGATATTACATGGAAACAGATTCCGCTGGCCGTCATGGCCAAACCGGAAGAATTCGATGCCATCTGGAACAACTATCAGCAGAAGCTAATTGATGCAGGTGTCGAAAAAATGGAACAAGGATTCACCAAATACGTCCAGGACCGAGTTAAACTCTGGAATGAATAGGAGCACTACATGATGACGAACTACACCAATCCCGTGATTTCGGGCTTCTATCCAGATCCCAGCATCTGTCGGGTAGACGAAGATTATTACCTCGTTACCAGCACATTTGAATATTTCCCGGGTGTACCCCTTTTTCATAGCAAAGATCTTGTGAATTGGCGACAGATCGGCCATGTTCTCACTTCTGCCGAACAGCTTCCACTCGCCAAAGCGGGCAGTTCCGGAGGTATTTATGCACCGACGCTACGCTACCATCATGGCTGGTTCTACATGACAACTACCAATGTAAGTGGAGGTGGCAACTTCTATGTACGAAGCAGAAAACCTGAAGGACCCTGGTCCGTTCCTATTTTTGTTGCCCAGGATGGCATAGACCCCTCCCTATTCTTTGACGATGATGGTCGTATTTACTTTCAATCCGCCTGTAATGGCGATGAAGGTGAGGGAATCTATCAATGTGAGATCGACATCTTGACGGGTAAAAAGCTGACAGAGAGCCAGTTCATCTGGAGGGGAACCGGCGGCGCCGCACCTGAGGCCCCTCACTTATACAAAATAAATGGCCTCTACTATCTGATGATCGCCGAAGGGGGAACCGAATACGGACATATGGAAACCATTGCACGAAGCACAGATCCATATGGGCCATTTGATACCTGCCCTCACAATCCGATTCTGTCGAACCGAAGCATGAAAAGCAGTATTCACGCCACTGGGCATGCCGATCTGGTGCAAGCACAAGACGGGAGCTGGTGGGCGGTATGCCTTGGAATCCGTCCTGCAGCCTACCCCATGCGGCATCACTTGGGACGCGAGACATTCCTGGCACCTGTGAACTGGACGAGTGACGGATGGCCTATAATCGGTCATCATGGTCATATTGAGCCTGTTATGACTAGGCCACAGCTGCCTGAAGTCCAATGGCCCCGCAAGGAAATCCGGGATGATTTCAATGTGTCCACACTTGGCCTGGACTGGGTCTTCCTACGGAATCCAGCTCCAGGTAGTTGGTCACTCACCGAACACCCGAGCCATCTTGTTCTGCGAGGAAACTCCGTATCTCTCAATGATGGTGGAAACCCCACCTTTGTTGGTCGTCGCTTGAGCCATTTCTTATGCAACTTGGCAGCCAAAATGAACTTTGATCCAACGCATGATGGCGACGAAGCGGGATTGACTGTCTATATGAATGAGAAATATCATTATGATCTGGCTATAACACGGGTCGACGGTCACAAAAAAATGATATTCCGACGAACAGTTGGCACTTTAAGAACCGAAGTAATTCGGGATTGTGGAGCTGGACCTGCGATATTACAGATTCAGGCCCAACTTGATATGTTCACATTCTCCGTGCAGCAAGGTTCAACAACTGGCACTGTCCTCGGCTCAGGCGAAACCCATCTGCTCTCTACTGAAGTAGCGGGCGGCTTCACAGGAATCATCATTGCCATGTATGCCCACAATCCATCAGGAGAAGGTGCACCCAGCCTGTTCGACTGGTTTGATTATGAACCCCTGGATTAAATAATGGTGTGACCATCAAATTTAAATAAAAACTATGAAATAACCTCTATTAAAATCATCCCCTTCAAGTAGATACTCTTTAAAAAGCCTTGTGTGGTAACATAAGGAAAGGAGTGATCTTGAAGGGGATTTTGCTATGGTTATTAACATCAATTCTCACAATAAACGTTCTGCGTGACTCCCCCTTAAATCCTAAAAAAGATTCATTGATTTATTAGAGAAGTTCTCCTAATATTTTTAGTAGGAACACCCAGCAGCTCGGCATCATGGTAATACTTCACTGTCTTTATGAGAGCGCTATCGCTGCAGCTCTAAAGAAAAACGGGAGGTTGCAGATATGAAATGGAATCACTTCAAGTCCAAGCTTCTGTTTAAGTACACACTATCCTATATCTCCATTTTCCTTATCCCTCTTGTTATATTAACTATTATTATTTATCACAATGCTGTGGACACGCTCCGTTCAGAGATTGAACAGACTAATGTCAATCAGTTGACCCAAGCCAAAACGGTCATTGATGACCGCATGAAGGAATTGCAGGACATCGCATTTCGTATCGCCTACGATGAGCAGCTGACCCGCTATTGGACTCACCATCCCTACTATAGCCGGGAATCAATTGCTGCCTTGGTCAAATACAAAGCCACCAGTTCCATTATCGATGAGCTATTTCTGTTCTTCCGCGGAGATGATAGCATCTACTCGTCTCAGGGCTCTGAGAACCTGGATGTATTCACGGGCCGCTACAAATTTAATACATGGAACAAAACGGATATGATCCGAGATTTGAATAACGTTCAGTTTCCCACGATACGACCAGCTGAACAAGTCGTTCAAGGAACCAAAGTACCCAATTCCATGCTGGCCTACCTTGTACCGATTGCACCTAACAATACGCCCGCCCACGGCACTGTCATGTACCTGATTCACGAGTCCAATCTGACCGGATTGATTGATTCCATTCTCAGCGACTACCATGGGATGACTTATATTTTCGATAATTATGGGCAGGTGCTGGCCGCTAATTATAAGGGGGAAACCATTACCGAACAGGAAGTCAAATCCCTGTTTGAACTTGAGCCGGGAACACACAGCCTCTCCTTGAATCAAGAACCGCATTCGGTGGTATCCGTCAAATCAGACGCGGGCTGGACTTATGTAACCGCTATGCCAAGCAATCAATTTTTCAGCCGAATCGTCCATATTCGTACCTTTGTTGTTCTTGTTTTCTCCTTCATGGTGGTGATGGGCACCTTTCTCGCCATTTTGTTGGCCCGAAGACAATACCATCCGATTTCAGACTTGATGGAGTTTATCCGTTTAAAGAATAATCCTGAACCTTCCACAACCAGCAACGAGCTGGAATGGATCAAGAAAACGCTGCATGATTACAGCCAGCGTGTGGACCTTCAGGAGCCCTACGCTCGTAATCATATTCTGCTTATGTTACTGAAGCATGGTCATACCGGAGAGCTCCCCTCTGAGTTTACGGATAATCTCGGTATACGCTTTAACCGATCCCATTATTTTGTTATGACCTTGGGATGGGAAATGCATGCTTTTCCCATCGTAGATCATCCTGAACAGCGTACTATCATGCAGCTGATCAACGATATGGAACTGCCAGAGTTGTCTGCTTATGCTTATGGCGTGGAGCTTCCACAGCCAGACCAAGTGGCCCTTATCGTTGGATTTAATGCCGAAGTCGGGCATGAATCCAGCTTGAATGCTCGTATGGAGCCTATTGTTGAATCACTACAATCGATGGTAACAGAGCACGTCGGAGTTGCTCCCGCGATCGGGATTGGCAACAGCTATAGTTCTCCATTACAGCTGAACCAATCCTATATCGAGGCATCAACCGCGCTGGAAGCGTCCATGCTGCACGGACAAGGCAGCAGCACCTTCTTCAACGCCCTTTCCGGCTCTAGTGAAGAGGATTCTTCCTTCTGGGTCCCTAAGGATGTTCTGCTGAAACTAGTTCAGAGCTTGAAACAGGGCAGTTACGATGTGGCGGTTCAAATGGTATCGACTGCGTTAAATACCCTGAAATCCGAAATGCCATCTGTACCGCTGCTGCGCTGCATCTGCTTCGATATTCTGAATACGATGCTGAAAACGGCCTCGGAGCTTGGCATACATCACGTGGTTAATCAACTTCCAAGAATCACTTCCTACGATTCATTGGAGGATTTGGAGAAAAAACTGACAGGACTTGCCGCCGAGATCTGTGCTCATGTCGAGGCGAAGAGCGAGACGGAAGAAAGCTCCCTGATGGATGAAATCGTTGCTTATATTGATGCCAATTTCTCTGATTATGACCTCAGCCTGGGTACGATTTCATCGAAATTCACGATCTCTTCATCGTATTTCAGCCGTTCATTCAAAGAGAAGATCGGTATGAACTTCACCCAATATATCTGGCAGAAACGAATGGATGAGGTTATCCGACTGCTGCTGCATACGACCGACCCGTTAAAAGATATCATCACTCGCGTCGGTTATCTGGACACACCGAACTTCATCCGTAAATTCAAGAAAGAGACGGGTTATACCCCAGGGCAGTACCGCAAAATGCACCGTCCCAACGACTCCTCCGATTCCCCGGATGACGATGACGAGGAATGCCTTGGTTAGTGGATGGATTCGTAAAATAAATAGAAACCTCCCCCAACCTTTTGGTTAGGGGAGGTTTTGTATGTTTTCGGCTCATATAGGCAAGCCGATCCTTCGCAACCGACTCTCTTCTTCTATTTCTCTACCGGAACATCTTGAAGCCCTTGATGTATTGCACCCAGCAGACGATGAGTGGGATCACAGCCGTATTCCCAGAACATGATGCCGGCCAGTCCCTGATCCTTCACGTAATCACATTTGCACTGAATCGATTCTTCATCATCATAAGATATTAAGCTCGACCCATTAAACAGAAACGGTGCACAGGCTTCCTCATCCCAATAACGGATATAACCATTCTTGTTGATGTACTTCGCTTCCAGTTCGGCAAATGCCGGACCATAGCCGCCTGTGCTACCGGCCATTTGGTGAAGGCCGTGGTTTCGGTCAGGAACCTCAGTCCAGATCCGGGAGTAGAACGCAGCGCCGATAACGATCTTCTCCTTCGGAACGCCGGCACGGACGAACACATTTACGGAAGCATCTGTACTAATTCGGAACAGATCACCGGTTGGTGTATACAGATTCGTATGATGTCCGGTCAGAACCTGAAAACCGCCGCGCATATCATAGGTCATCAACTGCACAAAGTCCAGGTACTGCTGCACCTCAGCCATCTCTGTACCGTCTACGTAGTATTGATCAGCCCCTGCCGCAATGGTGAGCAGATAATGACGGCCATCCTCGGAGCCCTTGGCATCCAGCGTTTCCCGGATCGTTTTGAGAAGTAAGGTGAAATTCCGTTTATCATCAGGACTGGATGCGATACCGGCTTCACCGTAACAAGGATACTCCCAGTCCAGATCGATTCCGTCAAAAGGGTATTCCTCCAGCACCCTAACCGCTGATGCGGCCATACTGTCCCTTCCCGACTGGGTTGAGGCGGCTTCAGAGAAACCACCAGCGCTCCATCCGCCTACGGAAAGCAGCACCGTTAGATTCGGATGCTCCCGCTTAATATTACGGATAACCTCTCCGTTTTTTAAATGCTCGGTGGAGATTTCATCATTCTTGACATGTCCAAAGGCTACATTCAGATGTGTTAATTTCAACAGATCCTTATCCGTCATGTCGGGAAGAACAGAATCGACGACATAACCAGCAGCAATATATTTCGTCATCCGCTTTCACTCCGATCCATTCAATGATTGAGATATCGCAGCAGCAATCTGCAGAGCTTCCTTGCCTGTACCAATCTTGTACCCTGAGGCCGAGTATCGGATTCGATCCTGATTATCCAACACGAACAGATGCGGATAGCCCGCTTCGTGAGCGGCAGGTTTCGAAATGAAACCGGACAAGGCCGCATAGCTTGAATCCCGTACAAAAATCGTACGTACCGGCAGCTTCGGATAAGCCCCAGAGTCAAAGGAGGCGTTCCATTCTGTATCTCCGATCACCAGCACGATTGGCACGCCCAGCTTATCCAACGGCTCAGCCAGCTCACACAGCTCACGAATCAGATGTTTGGTCGGTTCCCGTTCTGGTTCAATCCACGCGGCAATGGCCCCCTCTGATCCCAGAAGGTCCTTCAGCACCACCTCTGAACCATCCAAACGAGTCAGTTCATTGCCGGTTGCCAGTTTACCCAGCACAGGGATGTCTACCACCGTCTCGCGATAAGTCAGTACTACCTCCGTGGTGGCTCCAGCCCGCACGATGCAGTAAATGAAACGGACTCTTACCGTTCCATCTTTCAGACGGATGCCAGTCGTTAAGCGATAAGCTCCCGGTTCAACCTCAAATGGATCGCTATAGATATCAGTGTGACCATATGGATAAATCAGCGTTTTGTACACGCCATCCTCCAGACGGGCCAACGAGAAATTCTCCGCATAGGATGCTGACGGCGCATCCTCCCGAGCCTCTGAATCCTTGAGAAGTTGCAGCATTCCCCAGCTTGAGCTCTCCTGATTTCGCGAAGAGGTGAGACTGAACACCGCATCCTCCCAGCCTTTGTCACTAAGATACTGCGGTTTCTGCTCGCTCGGATGCAATCGGGCCGGAATGCCCAAACTGCGGCACACAGCCACAAATAGTATATCGAGCGACTGTGGATCTCCCTTCATCAGGCTGTACGTACCTACAGGGTTTCCCTTGCCTTTCAGGTTAGGGAGATCCTCATAATACGAATAGCTCTGTTCCAGATTGCATGCAAGCATCGAAGGATCTTCCCTGAACGCCGCTGCTTCTTCCTCGGAATAAGCATTCTGGAATACGGATCGATAAGGCACCACCATTTCATAAGAGACCCTCGGGCACAGGATGTACTTCACAAACGTCTCTTCTGCCCATCGTCCACGCTGCGAAAGTGCACCTATAAGATGATCGTCCAGTGTCGGCCGAAAAGTATCAATCAAGTCTTTTTCGTTCATCGACTCCAGCAACTGTAGTGGCCACTCTCCAAATTCACCGGAACGTTCCTCTAGGAAAGCAGCGATTTCGCGGCTGTTACCCCGTGCCTTCTGTAGAATATCCCATACGCGCTCCGGAGGCAGTCCAGTTGTATGAGCCAATGCAAATGCATCTTCCTCACTCAGGAATGTATCCTCATATCCACTCCGAATCTTCGTACCTTCCTCCAGGCGGCGGTTGTGATCCCGGATCTTCTCTTCTGGTAACGAAGCCACTACTTCTCCCTCCCCTTCCGGAGGAGGAACCATATCAAAATCCACGATCCCTGATGGCTGCTCTAACGATTTCAACACAAGCTCAACATGAGCACCGTCCTGAGCTTTGAATAGAATTTCAACCCACTTGCTACCACTAACCGCACGAATCACTAGGTCGCCATGGCCTGTCTTAAAGGAAGCTTCTCCTTGCTCATCAGTCTTGATTTCGGCAATGGGATAAAACTCAGCACTATTGTATAGCTCAAAGCGGACACTCGCTTCAGGCACGGGCGCTCCCTGCTCATTTACCACCTTCACGCAGATGGTATGCGCTGGCGCATAGTTCTCCAGTAAATTGATCTCCGTATATCCCTTCTCGGAGAGTGTTATATCCTCCGGTCCCGGATAGTCGGCAAATATCCTCGTATTAATCAGCATGGCCCTGCGGGCTGGTGGACTGAACCACCCTTGATTCAATCCGGCTTCCGGCTCGCATGCCCCAATGTAATACCACTGGCCGTCCGCCCAGGCTTCTACCCAAGCATGATTGCTGTCACAGTGAGCCCAGCGTGGTGTGTAGACCTGACGGGCAGGTATGCCAATGCTACGAAGAGCGGCTACCGCCAGCGTGGATTCTTCTCCACAACGGCCGCGGGCATTCCGAATCATCGTCAGCGGCGATATCGTTCGCAGATCGCTGCCAATATAAGTCGCTTTTTCATGACACCAGTAATTGGTCTCCAGAATGGCATCCGCCATGGATAACTTCGCTGTCCGATCGGCCAACTCGTCAAAGATAATGCCACGAAAATCTTCAATATTCTCTGTATTGATTCGATAGGGGAGCACAAAATGCAGAAACAGATGATCTGGTACGCGTTCCCCCCAAGGCACACGCTTGCGAATGTCCAGTGCCCGACGCACATGACTGAGGAACAGTTCCCCATCATAATCAGCTAGGTCGTTCACCGGCATGTAGGCATACACATATTTTAAAGCCCATGCCTCTTCTTCAGTTAATGGCTGCTGAAACACATGAAACAGTTTATCTTTGCGGGTATCCGCAAAGTTTAACTTCTCCTGGAATTTCTGCTCGATCCGCTCCAAGGACTGTGCATCCATCGAGAATACTAAGGTTTGGCTGGTCATCGCTAGCTCACTCCTTCCACAGCTTTCCGTCTTCCCGAATACAGATTAAGGTGGTGCCGTCCGAGGAAGGCGTACTAATCTGGAATAGGCTACGGGTCGTTTCAATTACAGGCTGGCAAATCAATGTTTCCTCACCCATAAGTAACTTCACATCCTGTGTAAATTCACCATGTGCTTCAAAATAATTGCGTTCACGGTAGTAGAGTCTGCGAAGTTCCCATTTGATTCGTTCGTCTTCTGGCAGCTCAAAGGGCTGATCCATTCCGTCATCCGAAAATACGACATATCCCCATAGCTCCGGATAATGCATGTTGATAATACCCATGGGTGACCAGACCCAGTTGTCCTCCGGATAAGGTTTGCCTGTATCCGGATTCACCACCTTGCGGTACTCACCATCCTGCACCTCGGTCTGCCATTCCACCCGTGAGAAGTTGACACGCCAGAACTCACCCGGTGCAGGAGGACGGTTGCCTTCTGCACATTCCTTTAGACTGGTCCACGGAATCGCGACCTCGACGCTCCATTTTCGGTTATCGGCGCCAGGTGTGTTCAGCTCCCCATCGATATGTACGGCCGTCTTAAGACCGCTGATATCCCAACCGTTGACCGGAGGTCCACCATCCCGATACGGCTTCACCAATAACAGGTCCCACACCGTATTCAGCGCATTGATCTCGAACTCATAATATTGATGGGTATCCCCGTCGGGATCGATAAAAATCTCAAAATCATTGTCATAGAAAATAACAGAGTCCCGCTCGGTCAACGTAGCCCATATCTGATCTTCAATCAGTTCGGCAGCAAAGTAGAAATAGTCGTCATCCCACAGCATTTTTACCCGAGTCTGTTTTGCTGGTTTCGGACGAAGATCCCCTTCGATATCAACGAAATCATCCGTCCAATGAGCTGCATCCCAGAATGCCTTATCTACGCGGCCGTCCAGCATCAGCGGTTCCTGCGCACGCTTGCATATATAATGTTTGGGAGCATACTCAATCTTCGGCTCAGGTACTCCACTTTGGTTCATATCGCTCTCTCCGCTTCATGAGGGAGGGCATGCATCTATAAGTGCATGCCCTCCCGTAATGTTAGTTATGGGTAACAACGGCTCCTGAACCGCCGTACATTTCCAGTTCCTCGTCGAATTCGAGCTTAAGAACCGTCACCTGCTCATGTGTGTCCTCCGGGGTCATTTTGATCCACGTTGTCCCCGGGATATTGAACCAAGGCACACCCCCATGAATCTCATGGTTAAGTTCTTTGCCCGAATGCAGCACAGTAATCTTCTTGATTTTATTGCATAGTCCCTTGATGCATACATTCTCTTTTGGATCGTCATAAACAAACAGATACAATGTCTTTCTGTCCTCGGATACGGTGCTTCCCCCCAGATAATAGCGAGGCATAATACCTTCGCCCGTTCCAAAGACGGCCTCTTCATGGGTTCGGATCCAAGCTCCCAGTCCAAGCAGAATATCCTCCTGCCTCTTATCAATGGTGCCATCCTCGCGCGGACCGATATCCAGCAACATGTTGCCACCCATCGAAATACAATCACAGAACATCCGAATGATCTGATTTAACGATTTGTATTTATGGTCTGTTGGCACATAGCCCCATGATGTGTTGATCGTGGTGCAGAACTCCCATGGTCCCTCCGGTCTTGTAATCGGGATGCCTTGCTCTGGCGTTTTATAATCCCCATAACCTTGAAGGCGGGAGTTGATGATGACATCTGGGTTAAAAGATTGCAGGTAATGCTTGAACTCCGGCAGGTTCCACTGCTCGGCGCTTCGCTCCCAGTCCCCATCGAACCACAGCAGATCCACCTTTCCGTAATTCGTCATGATCTCCCGCAGCTGGTGGTTATTGAACTCAAGGAATTTCTTCCATTTCTCCTGATCCTGAGCACCATCCACAGGGCTTGAATGCCGATTGACACTGCTGAGATCCTCCGGTACCTTTCCACCTTCAAACACGCTAGGATAATCCGGGTGCGACCAATCAATCAGCGAAAAGTACATCCCCAGATGTATGCCCTTCTCCCGAATTGCTTCCGCATATTCCCTCACGAGATCCCGATTCGCTGGTGTCTGCTTAACGACATTGAGGTCACTATACTGCGTATCCCACAGAGCAACACCGTCATGATGCTTCGTTGTCAGCACGGCGTATCGAGCTCCGGATTTCTCAATCAAGTCCGCCCACTTCTGTGCATTAAACTTCGATGCCGTAAAGCCGTCCAGCTGCTTCATGTACTCTTCGTAGGAGATCCTTCCATTATAGAAGGACCATGATTCCGAAACCCCGTCCACAGCATAGATGCCATAGTGGATGAATATTCCCAGCTTGGCCTCTTCAAACCATTTCTGCATCCTTGTTCACACCTCTTTCTGGAGTCCTTGTTCTTATTGGCCTGTGTTCCAGCGATCGTATGCCCCTTGATACAGTTCAACGATACGGTCGCTGCCCATTTTTTTGATCTGTGCAATATACTTATCCCAGTTCTCAAGCGGCTCTTGGCCTGTTACGAACTTCGCTTCCATCTGCTTGACGTACGTATCCAGATCAGATAATAAAGCGGTCGCTTCGCTTTGCTCTTCATTTGTTAAATAAACGTTAGGGAATGGTGATTTTCCGATAGGCACCAACTTCTCTTGATTCTGCTGGTCAAGCCATTCATCAAATTCGGTGCGAAGACCTTTCGCGATATCCGGATCATTAATACCCGGTGTCAAAATGCCATAGTTCGGCGTGATTTTACCGCGATATTCCTCACGATCCCCGCCGCCAGGAACAGGCAACCACTCTTTTACGAGATTTTCCTTGTCTTTGAATTTCCACAGCAGACCTTCAGGACCTTGATTGAACAGGGTCGCCCCATCGTAGCTGTACATATAATCGATCCAACGCATCGTTGCCTCAGGAGACGGGTTACTGCTCGTAATAGCAAATGTACCACGTGCCGATATGCCTGGGTGTTTACCGTATACAGGTGAGTCTGCGATCTCACTCTTCACGGGTGTCATCAGCGGATGCTTCGTGCTAGGCTCGCCGCCGAGTGTGAAGTATGGATGGTAGTCATTGAACAGCGCAAGCTTGTTGCTTTCGCCTTTTGCTTTTTTCTGATCGCCTGTTTGAGAGAAGGTCTCATGATCCAGCAAATCTTCTTTCCACAAGCGGTTCATGAACGTCAGATAACCTTTATAACCTTCTTCTTGATAAGGATAGTGAACTTTTCCGTCCTTATCCGCGTAGATTCCTTCGTTGTACATTCCCCAGAATCCGAAGAAGTACATACGAAGATCGTCCAGTTTTACAGAAGTAAGCGGAATTTCATCTTGTTGTCCGTTGCCGTTAGGGTCTTCTTCCTTAACACGCTTCAGGTACGTATATAATTCTTCCGTCGTCTTAGGTTCCTCTACATTAAGTGCTTTTAGGAATTCCCCGTTATACCACATCGGGCCTCTGTACCACACGGCAGCCGTATCGATAAATGGCAGTGCATACATATGTCCGTCAGGCGTTGTAAATGATTTGCGAACATCCGGGTTTTCGTCGAGAATCTTCTTAATATTCGGGGCATAGCCCTCATCAATGTATTTTTCCAGTGGGATCAGAATGCCTTGAGTTCCATAAGTAACCTGCTCAGCTGGCTTGAGATCCGCAGCATAGAACATATCCGGTAAATCGCCGCTCGCGAATACCAGGTTCTTCTTTGTTTCAAAGCTGTCGATCGGAGAAAGCTGGTACTCCAGCTTGATGCCTGACAATTTCTCCATCTCTTGCAGGACTGGCATCGTGTTCCAGTCGGCTACGCCTGCATCCTGGGACATGACCTTTAACGTAAGTGGTTTGTCCACAATCGGGAATCCTTCTTTTTTGACCCCTTCGACATTTGAAGTCGCAGAACCTCCATCTTCATTGGAACCACAAGCTGCAAGCAATGCTGCTGATAGGGTAAGGCAGAGTACAATGGATGAAGCCTTGCGAAGCTTTTTCATGACGACAACTCCCCTTTTTTAGTGTGGATTATGGTTTAAGATCATCCCTTAACGGAACCGATCATAACACCCTGCACAAAGTAACGCTGAAGAAATGGATAAATTGCAATCACAGGTAAAGTTGAAACAATAATGACAGCATATTTGACCAGCGCAGCAATTTCCGCTTTGGAATTCATCGCTGTTGCTGAAGAGGTATCGATAGCTCCCCCGCCCTGTGCTGCCATCTCCTGAAGTACCAGGATTTGGCGCAGAAAGAGCTGCAGTGGATACTTCGAGGAATCATTTAAATAGATCATGGCACTGAAATAGCTGTTCCAGTGTCCGACACCGTAGAAGAGCGCCATCACGGCAATGATTGGCATGGAAAGCGGAAGCACAATTCGAATGAACAACCGAGTGTTGGTACACCCGTCGATATGGGCCGCTTCCTGCAGCTCCTTGGGAATGGTCGATTGGAAAAACGTACGGCATACGATAATATTCCAGATGGATGCAGCTCCCGGCAGAATAAGTGCCCAAATGCTGTTCACCATACCAAGATCTTTAACCAGCAAGTAGCTCGGGACAAGCCCTCCGCTGAAGAACATCGTTACCATAAACATAGCCATGAAGAATCCACGTCCCGCAAAATCAGAGCGGCTGAGCGCGTAGGCTGCTGGAAGAGTAACCATCAGGTTGACGAGTGTACCTAAGACAGTATAGATGATCGTATTTTTGTATCCAATCCAGATGTTGGTGTTCTCAAATACGCGGGCATAACCTTCAAACGTAATTCCTTTAGGTAGCAACCACATCTCACCGGAGCTTACAAATTTGGGATCACTGATTGAGGCGCTAATGATGTATAACAGCGGGTAAAGCACAATGACGAGCGCTATCGTCAGATAGATGTAGTTGCACCATAAGAACACTTTATCGCTTCTGCTTTCCTTAACCGCGGTTGACATGTGTTTCCCCCTCCTTTTACCACAAACTATTTTCACTGGTGCGACGTGCTATTTGGTTCACCGTAATCAGCAGAATTGCATTAACTACCGAATTAAACAATCCTACAGCTGTGGAGAAACTGTATTGCGCATCAACCAGACCGGACCGATAGACAAATGTCGAGATGACATCGGATGAACCCATGTTCAACGGATTTTGCAGTAGCAAGATCTTCTCGAATCCGACACCCAGAATACTGCCCATATTCAGAATTAACAAAATGGTGATCGTAGGGATGATCGCTGGAATGTTAATATGCAGAATCCGTTTAAACCGGCTCGCACCGTCCACCACAGCTGCTTCATGCAGTTGCGGGTCCACACCCGAGAGAGCTGCGAGGTATATAATGGTACCCCAGCCTGCACTCTGCCAGACACCTGAGAGTACGTACACCGTCTTGAACCACGCAGGGTCCGTCAGAAATTGAGGGGCCTGAAATCCAAGAGCCTCCACCAAATTGACAATCATGCCTGACGAAGGCGATAAGAAGGTAATGATCATACCCGACATGACAACGACCGAAATAAAATGTGGTGCATACGTGACCGTCTGTACGGTACGTTTGAAGAAGGAGTCCTTTACTTCATTGAAGGCTAACGCCAGAATGATCGGCAGCGGAAAACCTATAGCCAGCTCATACAAGCTGATACTGAGGGTATTCCATAACAAATCCCAGAAATAATACGAATTAAAGAAGCGGATAAAATGATCGAACCCAACCCACGGGCTTCCCGTAACACCAAGCGTCGGGATAAAGTTTTTGAATGCGATTTGTATGCCGTACATCGGCCCGTAATGAAAAATCAGAAAGTATAGAAATGCTGGCGCGATAAACAGATACAACTCCCAGTTTCGAATCATCCTTCTCCATAATTTATTTTTCTTGCTGTTCGGAATCGTGTACACCGATAGGTTTTGCGACAAGGCGGACTTCCCTTCTGGCTGCATCAGTTGTTTCCTCCTTTTCTAAATGAAAATCCGTCCGTTTTGTAAGAAGAGCGAAACACTCCTGTTCAAATGTAAGGAATGAGTCCCGGACCACATTTCTATCATGCGAGGCCTTGTTCCCCTCGCAATTTGGTAACGCTTACATACTGAGTTTATGGATCATTTCCGAATCCGTAAATATGCTATTTCGATCTTCACTGTTAAAAACACGGAAAGTACTGTTAAAACAAGGGTTTACGCTTTTGGTTTAAACTTGTCATTGTCATTTTGGAGGCATAAAACATGTGGAATTTGACTCATTTTCCTCTTAAAGTTGTCGTTTGGAGTAGCTTCGCATGAACTTGAGAGATGTCCGATCTGAATGAAAGTTGAGAAACAGACCTTAAAGTCAAAACCCACATATGTTTAGGAAAGAGGTATTCCATGTGTGTAGGTCGCATTCTGGATTCACATCGGTCATACAGGTCGCAAGGTCTTAGCATGCTCTGCCATTCTTATGCATTTGTCTTCCTTCTCTACCTGATGCTTAGAAAAAGTGATAAGGATAGATTTAATTCAATCACATAAATGTAATATTATCTATCATATATTTACCACCTGCATCAAGCACCCTTATGGCTTGGCTTTATTCTATGAGTTTCTTCCCCGCTCGGTAAATATGTCGTTTTTATCCTTGACTACAATGCACACAAACGTAGATAAACACTGGGTATATCCAGTCATATATGTTGATTTTGCACATGACATAGAGGGCTGGAATGAATGATAATTTTTGGATCAGGCCAGAAAAAAAGCCGCTCCGTTAACACGAAGCAGCTTTATCACCTATATAGATATTGATTTACATCTTATAAACGAGAATTTTAATGTAATATAACATTACACAAATTAACTCAATCCTACTTTTCTAACCACCTATGAGTCACAAAATATAACATTTATAAATAGAATTATTACATTTCAGTCGGACTACTCAAGATTCGGACTGAAAGACAGCCCCTCTCCCTACGCAAATTCTTCATATCGATCGTCGGTTTCAGAAAGAAATCAAAAAAAAAGCGCGCTCCGATCAAGGATCGAAGCACGCTGGTAAGGCTCGATTATTTTCCAGAAGGCTGTGCTTCTGCAGTGTATCCTGTTGGAATGTCTGTCTCTGCGGTAACATCAGTAATAACCATTGGATACATCATGTCCGGGTCAGGTTGGATAATGGTATACAGCACAATGGCACGTCCATCCTTCTCCAGTTTCACATCTTCAATCTTCAACCCGTAACCAGGATGAGGCATTTGTGCGGTCAGTTTGACTTTTACCGTCTTGTCATCCACTTTGGTTGATGTCACGGTAGGCACAATCCCTTGTTGGCCTTCGCCCGGATTCGTTGGAGTCGGTTCAGTCGATCCGCCATTGCCGTGCTTATCTACGAATTCAAGTGCATTGAAGATCATGCTTGCAGCCTCCATACGGGTAAGCGACTGATCTGGACGGAAGTTTCCGTCCTTATCCAGTTCAATGATGTCCATGTTCAGCAGGTTCTGGACCGCAGATTTGGCGTCCTTACCGATTTTATTTTCGTCCTTAATATCATTATACAGCATGATCACCGGATATTCTCCGGTTGTATTAATCCCTTCAAGGAGCAAAATAGCAAACTGCTCACGCGTCATTTTGGCCTGTGGATTCAACTCCACCGGAATGGACAGACCATTCTGTGTTGCAGCCTGAACGGCATCGGCGTACCAGGTCGTTGGACTAATTTTATTTTGTGCCGAGGCGGCAGCGTATTCATTCTTCAGACCAAAAGCGTTCACGATCAGTTGAACACCTTGTGGCTCGGACAATGCGAGATCTGGACGAAACAGATCCGCCGTTACTCCATTAACAACACCCTTGGCATGTAACGAGTCCACAATCGTTTTTTGTCCTTCATCTTTTACATCCGAAAATGCAAGTACCGATGCACCTCCTGCCGTCAAAGACACGCAGAGCGCAAGCGTTGCAGCCAATCCTTTTTTATGTTTCATTTCTTGGCACCTCCATATTTAGTAAACCCAATTTTTGACCTCTTCAATCCTACAGACGGGAGACTCTCCTGAAATGTTTCAGTAAAATCAACATCTGGTGAATAAATGACGGAAATACTGCATATATCCCTTACTCTGCGGGCGCTGATCTGCTTTCTTTCCATTATGCTTGCTTGCTTCGTTGACATCCTTACCGATTAGCGCAAAAATAAGAATAGAGAATTCTATCGAATGACGGATAAACAGCAAACCGGATCGCATAAAGTAAGAGGGCACGACGCGCTATTATCAGGTGTCGGCCCTTTTCTTGACTCCGATTCCAAACCAACTTTTACCCTGAACAAAGGAGAACAAATCTTATGTCCAAGAAAGGATTACTACGAGGCTATGTCATTGCCAACTGGCCCGTATATCTGTTCGCTGTACTACTGATTATTGCCTCCAATGTGGGTCAGGCGTCCTTGCCCCGAATTCTGGGCAGCTTCACGGATCAACTCATGCAGAACACCCTTCAGATGAATACGGTGATCCGGTACAGTCTTTCGCTTTTGGCTATAGCCATCGCTTATAATCTGTTATTCGGTACCGGGCAATTCATGATCATGAAGCTTGGACGCCGCTTCGAATTCATGACACGTGAGCGCATTTTTGGCAAGTTTTCCGAACTTAGCGAGCACTATTTTTCCAAACAGGGAAATGGGAAACTGCTCAGTTACGTCATGAATGATGTCACCTCTGTACGTGAAGCCATCTCCAACGGCGTCACCATGATGACCAATGCAACATTTCTATTATTATCTTGCATCGTGATGATGCTGCTCAGCGGAATCCCGATGAAACTTATTCTGATCAGTATTGTGCCTTTGCTGGCCATTCCCTTTCTGGTCGTTTTTTTCGGTCCGCGAATTCGCAAGCGCTCTCGTGATGTGCAGGATGCTCTTGCAACGATGACGGAATCCGCAGAGGAACAGCTGGGTGGTATTCGTGTAACCAAAACATTTGCCATTGAAGACAGCGCCCGTGAACGTTTTGGATTCACAGTAGATGCAATCAAAAGCAAACAGCTGCGGCTTGTTCGTCTGTCCTCTCTATTCCAGGCCTTGCTACCGCTACTGGGTGCCATTTCATTGGTTGTCTCCCTGCTTGTTGGCGGAATTTTGACGATGCATAACTCCATTACACTCGGAAGTTTTGTTGCATTAACGCTATACTTGCGGATCATCATGGGACCACTTCAACAAATCGGTAATGTGATCAATACCATGCAGCGTTCTGGAGCATCACTGGAGCGGGTAAATGATCTGTTGACGGAAGTGCCTGACGTGCGCGAGCTTCCCAATGCGACCAGTCTCAAAGCCGTGAACGACATCACGATAGAGAATCTGTCCTTTTCCTATCCCGGCAGTTTATCCCCTGCGCTCAAAAACATCAGTCTGAATATCCAGGCAGGACGAACCGTGGGCATTGTGGGCAAAACAGGTTCTGGTAAAAGTACCTTTGTGAAGCTATTGTTGCGTACATATGAGCCGCCTGAAGGCACGATCCGTATTAACGGAACCGACATCCGGCAGCTGTCGCTGGAAAGTCTGCGATCCCGTATTGCCTATGTACCGCAGGATGGATTCCTGTTCAGTACAACCATTCGGGACAACATCGCTTTTAGCGACCGTGAGGTTCCGCTAGACACCGTAGAGCACAGTGCACGACAAGCGATGATATACGAGAACATTATCCGGTTCCCTGATCGGTTCGATACCCTGCTGGGTGAGCGCGGACTCACGTTGTCTGGTGGGCAGCGTCAGCGCACCAGTCTGGCACGGGGGTTGATCAAAAAAGCGCAGGTGCTCATTCTAGATGACAGCATGAGTGCTGTGGATGCCGTCACTGAAAGTGGCATTCTGCGCAGCCTTCGTGAGATCGGCAAAGGAAAAACAACGCTGATTATCTCCCACCGGATTAGTGCGGTCCGTCATGCCGACGAAATAATCGTTCTGGATGAAGGCCGAATCGCTGAACAGGGAACACATGCAGGTCTGATGGCCGCAAAAGGGTTATATGCTGCAACCTATCGTTTGCAGGAGGAGGGATTACATCATGACTGACCGTAACGCTGAAGTTCGTTCAGATGCCGGAGCACAAGCACCGTCAGGGCATGGGTCCGGTTCCGATGCAGGCGCAGACCAGAGTAAGCGCACTTCCTTCAAAGCGATGATGTCCTACGCCAAACCCCATAAATGGGCCTTTGCAGGTATTTTTTTCTGTTCGCTGCTCGGCATCTCCGCCGATTTGCTTCAGCCTTACCTGGTGAAGATCGCGATCGATGATCATCTGGCAATTGGTCAGACTAGTGTAGGCTTTCTTGTCCAGTTGGCAGCTATCTTTTTGGGGCTGGCTGTAATCAGCTTTATTTTTACCTATGTACAAAACAATCTGCTGCAACATGTCGGTCAGAACATCGTCTCTCGCATTCGTAAAGACCTGTTCAAGCATATCTCCAAAATGTCAATGTCTTTCTTTGATCGCTTCCATATCGGCAGTCTGGTGACGAATGTATCTAGTGATACGGAAACGATCAGTAGTTTCTTCACCCAAGTACTGCTTAGTCTCATCCGGGATGGCATGATGCTAGTGCTCATTATCGTCTTTATGTTCCAGCTCGATCCGGTACTCGCAGGGTACTCTCTCATCGTGTTGCCTGTGATCGCCATCGTTGCTGTATTATTTCGGAGCCAGCTACGCAGGGCTTATCAGAATGCCCGAACTCGTCTCTCCCGTTTGATTGCATTTACGGCAGAGAACCTGTCCGGCATGTTTTTGATCCAGGCCTTCCATCAGGAAGAAGAACAGAAGAAAAGATTCACGGAACAGAACCAACTTCACCTGAAGGCCAATATCACACAAGCTCGTTCGAATGTTATATTCAACCGGACGTTTGATATCCTTGGCAATGCGGCGCTCGTTATGATGGTTTGGCTTGGAGGACGTGCCGTGCTGGGTGAATCATTGCAGGTGGGCGTGCTCTATGCGTTTATCAGTTACATCCGTCAGTTCTTCCAGCCGATTAACCAGATCACCATGCAGTGGAACACATTCCAATCAACCACCGTATCCATGGATCGGATCTGGAACATTCTGAGTACCCGTCCGGAAGTCGCTGACCCCAAACCCGGGACTGCCTCCACACTTGAACCAAGGAACGTGATGGGACAGATTGATTTTAATGATGTTTCGTTCGGCTATCGGGCAGATCGCCCCCTGATTCAGCATATGAATCTGCATCTGTATCCAGGTGAAATGGTGGGCATTGTAGGCACTACAGGCGCTGGCAAAAGTACGTTGATCTCCCTGCTCAATCGCTTTTACGATGTGAATCAGGGCAGCATTGAAATCGATGGAGTAGACATTCGCCATTTCCCACAGGCCAATCTTCATCGGATCGTTGGTCTGATCCAGCAGGAACCATTCCTCTTCTCAGGCTCCATCATTGACAATGTACGAATGTTCCGCGAGGATATTACGAGAGAGCAGGCTATTCAGGCCTGCCGTTTCGTCGGAGCACATGCCATGATTTCACGTCTGCCGCAAGGGTATGATACTCGTCTTTCCGAACGCGGAAGCGGTCTGTCCGCCGGAGAACGTCAACTGATATCGTTTGCCAGAATCGTGGTCTTTCAGCCCCGAGTGCTTATCCTGGATGAAGCAACCGCGAATCTGGATTCGCATACCGAACAATTGGTACAACAGGCGCTGGAATCCGTCTCTCAGGGAAGAACAACGGTTGTTATTGCGCATCGTTTATCTACAGTCATGCATGCAGATCGGATTCTCGTTATGGAGAATGGTGAGATTGTTGAGGAAGGCTCACACCAGAAGTTGATCGATGCTGAAGGAGTCTATGCTGATCTTTACACCCATGCGCGTGAAGCTGGTAATGATTCAGCTATTTCTGGCTAGCTCATCCAACCAAATGGGTTAAATAACGTTGAACGTGCCGCTCTGCGATGCAGGCGGCATGTTTGGTATATTTTCTGGGAAATGATGTTAAGGAGGCGTATTTATGAAACCTGAATTATCCAAATCATCAGAGTCGAAGCTGGAGCATCGACAGATTAGCTATCGCCGTTTCACGGCTATATGGAAAGGAGTACTCTGTCTTCTGTTCTTGCTGTTATGTGTCACCCTGTTATGGATCATCTATGACGATCATGCTGGACAACTCGAGACGTTGTATTATTCCATCGCAGCCATTCTTGGCATGTGGTTTATCGGGCCTTTATTTTTTATGTTTCTATCCCGCGCAATCGCGAGTTCTCCTGTGTTATTATCCTGGAATGATGAAGGACTTCATACCCTTAAACGGACCATTCCCTGGAATGAGATTCGTAAAATTGAGGTTGGCTCTCCCGCCTTCAGCAAATGGATATTGTCTGCTTCCCCCATGATTGCCCTGTATTTGAAAGACGGCACCCGGCGTCATATCCAGACCGATCATTTACTAACCAAAAAAGAGCTCAGTCAAGCAGTTGTCCTTCTGCAGGAGACGCTCCGAGAGAAACAGCAACAGGACATCTGAAATCCAGCTCACATCATTCCGACTTTTCGATACCAACAGACAGGTTCATTCTATAATTTCCATACGGCAAAATGGCTTCCAGCAAACTGCCAAGCTGCTCCATTGTTCCTGTGCGTACGATCATCAGATAACAGCCCTCTCCGCTGACACGGTGAACCTCCACGATGTCTTCACGCGCAGCCATAAATTCACGGAAGGCGGCATGTCGGTCGCCGGAATTCAGCAAAATCGTTACAAATGCCTGCAGGCCCAAGCCGAGGCGTTCCGGGTTCCATTTTACCGTATAGCCTTCAATCACACCCAGATCATGCAGCTTACGCACTCTCGCACCTACAGCCTGTCCGGTCAGATGCACCTCTTCGCCGATCTCTTTGTGAGAGCGTTTGGCGTCCCGGATCAGGCTTTTCAGTATGCGTATATCTGTATCATCAATCGTCTCATTCATCTATTTTGCAATCCTTTCAACTTGAAATTAAAGTGGTCTGTTTTCTTTCAGTGTGTTATTTACGCCCATAAACGGGTTGTATAACATATAGGATAATAACATTAATTCCCGAAGGAGTGCAGGTTCGATGAAAATTCAATTGATTCGTAATGCTACATTATGGTTGGAATATGGGGGTCTGAATATACTGGTTGATCCCATGTTGATGGATAAAGAAGTGATGCCTGCTTTCCCGAACACGCCCAATAAATTACGCAATCCTAGAGTCTCCTTACCCGAGACGGAAACGGATTATATGAATCCGGATCTGGTGATCGTTACGCATACCCACCCCGATCACTGGGATGAAGCAGCAGCGAAGCAGCTCCGCAAGGATGTACCTCTTCTGTGCCAGCCAGGAGATGAAGCCGTGTTCAATGGAGCCGGATTTACTAACGTTACCGCCGTGGATGAGAAACACGAGTATCATTCTGTCCGTTTTGCCCGCACTTCAGGACAACACGGAACCGGAGAAATCGGCGAACGTATGGGCAAGGTGTCTGGTTTTGTATTGGAAGCTGACGAAGAACCTGTCGCCTATATCGCCGGGGATACCATCTGGTGCGAAGAACCAGCCGAAGCCATTCGTCAATATCAACCTGAGGTGATTGTGGTGAATGCTGGCGGTGCCCGCTTCCTGCAAGGAGATCCGATTACGATGGACGGGCCTGACGTCGCTGCCGTGAAACGCCATGCACCGGATGCACATGTGATTGCTGTGCATATGGATGCCATTAACCATTGCATGATGTCCCGTGTGGACCTCGCCAGTTATCTGGCATCCGAACAATTGGACGGACAGGTGCTCATTCCACGCGATGGCGAGAGCTTTGTGTTCGGACCGGATACGGAGTTAAAATAAAGTAGTTCATTGATGAGATGAGTGATTTTTAACAAATGGAGTCTTCTCTAGTAGTTCTCTCCAAGAAACACGAAAAAGCTGGATGTGATTTGTTCGCATCCAGCTTTTATTTACGTTTATAGTTGAGGAACACAACGATCCCAAGTTATCTCCACCACCGGAGTGCTCAGTGTAACCCTGAATGATTCCTCGACTCATTTCACCTATTATTGAACTTTCAATCGAATTACGTTCCACGAAGCTTTGGCCAGGCTTGCCGTGATCAGTGTATCAGATACTTCTGCATCACCACGATTATGCGGAGCAACGCGATTCGGCTGTGCTGCGGTATTGGCTGCTTTTAGATCATCACTTTCCAGCACAATATGCTCAATCAAGCGGCACTTCCCAAAGCTGCGCAGATCCACTTCAAGTGGAAGTGATTCTTCCAGATGGCGGTTTACAGCGAAAACAGTTACTTCACCCTGCTCTTCGTTATGCACCGCAATGCCCTCCAGATAAGGAACATCCGTAATTTGTTTGGTGTCATATTTCGGGGACTGGATCAACGGTACAAGTGCTGTTCCACGTCCAAACACGGAAGCATGCATGAACGGATAGAAGATCGTCTGTCTCCATGCAGCACCACCATTATCGGTCATGATTGGAGCGATCACGTTGACGAGCTGCGCCAGACACGCCATCTTAACTCGGTCCGCATGTTTCAGCATGCTGATCAGCATACATCCCACAAGCAGGGCATCTTCATGGTTGTATACGTCCTCCAACTGTGGCGGAGCAATCTGCCACGGGTCCAGCTTCTTGTCACTTTCATTAGAGTGGTACCAAACGTTCCATTCATCAAAGGACAGGAACATCGTCTTCTTGCTGCGCTTCTTCGCTTTGATATAATCGCAGGTCGCTTTTACCGTATCAATAAAACGATCCATCTCAAGGGAACGCGCAAGGAATGTCGGCGTATCCTGCTCAGCATTACCGTAATACTGATGGAGCGACAGATATTCAACATGATCATACGTATGATCCAGTACCGTTGCTTCCCATTCCGGGAAGGATGGCATACCCAGGGATGAACTTCCGCAAGCGACCAGCTCAATCGTTGGATCTGTCCACTTCATCACTTTTGCCGCTTCAAGTGCAATCCGTCCATACTCTTCTGCTGTTTTGTGACCAATCTGCCACGGACCGTCCATTTCGTTGCCAAGACACCAGGTTTTGATGGCATGAGGCTCTTTGTATCCATGTTTAATACGCAAATCACTATAGTAGGAACCTTCAGGATGATTGCTGTACTCCACAATGTTGCGGGCTGCGTCTACACCCCGTGTTCCCAGATTGACGGCCATCATCACTTCCGAATTCGCCTGTTTGGACCAATCCACAAATTCGTTAAACCCAAATTCATTGGTCTCGATTGTTCTCCAGGCGAGTTCCAGTCTGCGTTTGCGTTCAGACACAGGACCAACAGAATCCTCCCAATTGTAACCGGATACAAAGTTACCGCCAGGATACCGCACAATCGGGACCTGCAGCTCCTTAACCATCTCCAGCACATCTCCACGGAATCCCGCTTCATTCGCTGTAGGATGACCCGGCTCATATATTCCACCGTATACGGCACGTCCCAGATGTTCAATAAATGAACCGTATAAACGTTTATCAACTACGCCAATTGTGAAATCCTTGTCTACCGTCATTTTTGCTTTTTCCATCGTGAAGTTCAGCTCCCTAAGATTAATATAAAAATTAATTGATAATCTATGGATCAACGTTCATATTTATATTAAAATCGATTACGGCACCAATTTCAACCTGAATTTTGCAAAATGTTATTCTTTTGACTGGATTTATGTTTAACTTAATTCTATAAATCAAAAATGGAGGAACAGATGTGATTAGAGCAAATACCGATGCAGAATGGTTGCCCCTATACGAAGCACTCGCGAGTGAAGTGCGTCTGCAGATTATCAGACTTGTCGCGGAGACCCCTATGAACGTGAAGGACATTGCCGCATCACTCGGCCTGAGCAGCGCAATTGTAACCATGCATGTTCGCAAGCTTCAGGATGTGGGCATTATTCAATCTAAAATGATTCGCAAGGATGGCGGCACGCACAAAATGAACAGCCTGGCAGTCGACTGGATTGGCATCTCTATGCCACAGGAAACGGGAGCTTCCCGCAAGCTTCATGAAGTGGCAATCCCTGTCGGGCATTATACCCATTTTGATGTGTATCCAACTTGTGGTCTGGCTACATCCAATCAGGTCATTGGACAATATGATGATCCACGCTATTTTCTGGATCCCGAACGCATGCATGCCCATATTCTCTGGTTTGGACGCGGATTCGTAGAATACAAAATCCCAAACTATATCTTGTCAGGTCAACAGATCAGTGCCATTGAATTGTCACTTGAAATAGGTTCAGAGGCCCCTTCGGTCAACCCAAATTGGCCCTCGGATATTACCTTCATGCTCAACGGAATTCGACTAGGTGAATGGACAAGTCCTGGAGATTCCGGAAATGGACGAGGCATGTTCACCCCGGAATGGTGGAGCGACAGTGTCAATCAATACGGCATGCTCAAAGTGCTGCGTATTACCCATGAGGGCACATTTATTGATGGACAGCTTATGTCCGAAGTTACGCTTGCTGATATTCCCGTGGAACGCAATCAGTGGACATTACGCCTCTCCGTGGAGGAAGATGCGCAGCATGTGGGCGGGTTGACGTTGTATGGTCAAGGATTCGGCAACTATGATCAGGATATTCTGTTCCGTCTGTACTACCAGGACTAATAAACAACAAAAAGAACCTTCCATCCCCCGTATAAGCAGAGATGGAAGGTTCTATATATGTTCATTATTTAATAAGCGTGCTGGAACTTAAAGTGCACTCCCACCAAACAGGAAACGGTACTCCCAATGTTTGCCGGAGATATCACTAATCGTTACACCGCCGCCAGCATTGGAATAAGTGTGCAGAATTTTGCCATCACCCAAATAAATTCCCGTGTGGGTAATCGTAGCAGTGGATTTGTTCACACTAGAATACGATGAAGCCGAGCTGCCTTTGTAGGACATAAAGTACATCAGGTCACCACGCCTCAGATTTTTCCAATTGGTCTGAACGGTACCATTAGCTTTCACATAAGCACCTTGTTTACGCGAATCGGATGGAAGCTTGATTCCAAGTGCATCAATAAATGCCTGGCGGACAAAGCTTGAACAATCGAACGTAGCCGTACTATTACGACTTGCCCCAAATTCATAAGGCGTTCCCCAATATTTCATACCAGCAGCTATGACTTTCTCTACAGAAGCACTGCCTGTAACTGAACTTCCTGTTGTCGTGTTGCCTTTCACGGCTTGTGTATATTTTGAAGAAGATGATATGTATCCTGTCCGGTTACCGGAGTCCGTAACTTTATACCAGCCTGATCCGGATTTTTGCACTACCGTGACAGTCTCTCCTTTTGGCACCAAACGAACAATGCTTGCGGAAGAAGATGGCGATGTACGCAAATTAACGCCCCAGATGACTTTAACTTTTGAATTATCAACTGCCGCTGCTGATGCAGGTGTCGTTAATGCTCCTGTTGTCAGACTTCCCATCAGCATCGTTGCTGTTACACTTGCAGTAATGATCTTGCTTTTCCAGTTCATGATGTCGTGTTCCCCCTGATGTTACAGAATTTTAACCTGGCCTCATTCGCCGGGCTTGCCCCATTGTAAAACGGGCTGTCCATAACGATCATCAGTCCAAAGTCCTGTATTCGATCAGGCAGGCTTGAGCACTAAGAATCAGGGATACCTCTCACATCAGTTGGCTAAAACTGCCGCAAATCTCTTCTTTTTCAAAGGTTAAATTATTGTAACTATTTGCTGTGCTTCGTTTTAAGCAGAAATGAGACCTAAACCGAGCATCACTTAGGACATGCGCCATACGACCTATATTTTAATGTTTAAATTCTATATTTGGTAAACATTACTATGGTTCATTTCCCGATTATGAGTACCTGTTATCTCAAAATCATCACAAAAAAGCCGGAGATCTCTCCCCGGCTTTACTGTGTCTCAATATAAATCGATTATGGCTCAATCCCCCAAGCATTAACTCCGCCAATATAAGCGGTCACTTTATTCCAGGCGCTAAAGGACGTTTTGGAAGCATCGAAAGAATAGTCATTGGTCTGATCAAAATTCGTCCAGTTGTTCTTCGAGAAGCGACCCTGGATAATTCCCGTCTCTGCTCCGGCAGCCAGACTGCCTGCCCCGGATTTGAAACCAATCTCCAGATACGTATCCGCTGTCCCTTTAGCCGGATCTACCGTCACAAAGTGAGCTTCAACGTTGGCGCTGCCAATCTGAGCGTAATCACACCAGAAACTCAGATCGGATGCACTATCCTTTGTAAAGTAATACCGCACCTTCACCTGGCTCAGATCCACTGCTGTCGTGCCTGTGTTCTTGATATTGAACTGTGGGGTCACCGCGTTGCCTGACGTCCCTGAACCACCATTGCGGTATTGCACTTCAAGTGCACCTGTCGTTACAGGAGGCGCTGTGGGTGTCACCGTCACTACATTGGACAAGGTCTGACCGCTTGCATTCACTGCCACCACTCGGTAATTGTATTCGGTACCGTTCACGGCCGTGGCATCTGTGTATATCAGTGCCGTCAGACCTGTAGCCAGATCGGCGTAGGTTCCACCTACAACCGAGCGTTGTACCTTGTAACTTGCAGCCCCGGTTGATGCGGTCCATGTTAGCACAGCCTGATTATTGCCTGCCGTTCCTGTAAGGGTTAACACTCCCGGTATGGATGTTCCCGCTTGCGGTGTTGCAGAGGCCTGAGCAGAAGGTGCAGATTCACCTGCCGTATTCACTGCGGTCACCACATAATAGTACGTTTTGCCATTAGTCAGTCCTGTATCTGTGAAGGTCGAGCCAGTAACCCCCGTTGCTACGGAAGTATACGGGCCACCGTTTACCTCTGCACGTTTTACCGTGTAAGAAGCGGCACCAGTGGATGCTGTCCAGTTCAGAACAACCTGTTCACTGCCTGCTGCAGTTGTCAGACCAGCTGGAGCTCCCGGCACCTGAATTCCTGGGTTTCCGGCTTCACCCAGGAGACGATCATATTCTCCATACGCGGTAGCCATATCTACCTGTGACCAGAAACGGTGATACGTAAAGGTTGGTGCGCCATTTTCCCATTTTTTCGTTGTTGGATTATAAGACGTTTTGTACAGATTATCCAGATAAGCCCAAGCCGGATCTTGCTTGATGGCCGGACGCAGGTCAGAGTAACCAATGTATACGCCATTACCACCTTTGGCGGGGTCAGAAGGTACGCCAGCTGTACCCGGTATCGTGTTCCCTTGCCCGAAGGTTCCCGTCCAGTTCGCCGGAATGTAGATCTCTTTGGCGAAGAAGCGGAAGTAGTCTTTACGGACTTCTTCGGTGACAATTCCCACACCATCATTGTAATCCCAGGCTGTATTCAGCAGTTTCTCGGCCATATCTTTGGCTTCCTGTCCATTGGTACTGAGTACGCCTCCTTCGGCTTGAGTCCCTGCAGCAAAGAACGTCAGGGCTTTGATATAACTCCCCAGTACGCCTGTGTCCTGAGCAGGATCTTTGGTTACCACATGGAAATTAGGATTATTCGTAAAGGAACTGAACCCATTCCATTTATCCGGTTGCCCCTGCCATTCCTGGCTGCCTGGTATCCAAAATTCGCCTGGTGCAGGTGTAGTTGCAACCTGTGCATTGGTACCACCAAGAATACGCTGACCTGCCGCATTCAAATAATATCCTTCAGCATCTGTAACTGGACGTTCATCCACAAACACATAATCCTTGGACCAGTCAATCCACTTGGTAATGACTTTTTTGGCCATCTGGAAGTTCTCAGAGCTGAGGTCCCCGCTCTCGGCAAGAATGTAATACATCTCAGCTACACGCTCCAACGACCAAGCCTGGAAACCAAACCACGTGTTGGAGTCCGGGTCCCGATAGACTGGAGCTTCCTGATAAGCCATGTCGTAGAACGTACTGGTTCCAGTAGGATAAGCTTTGTAAGCGCCATCAAAACTGTTCGTCGCTCCCCCTCCAATCGCTCCTTCGTGAGACTGTAGCCAAGTGTAGAATTCCAGTTGGCGCTTCAACGATGCATTCCAATCTGCCTTGGCAGTTGCTGATTTTGGAATCAGGCCGCCTTCCGGATCAGATAAGGCATACGCTGCCACTGGATTCTGGTAAGCCTGATGCGTGTGACTGGCTCCAATCCGCCAAGCCCAGTTCCCACCCTCGCCAAGGCCGCCGCCCCATGAGGTATACCACGCCATCAGATACATATTAGAGTCTTTGCCTGTACCGGCAGTTGGTGTACCGTTCTTGGCACTTCCGATCTTCTGAAAGTACTTGTCGTGCATCCCATAGCGCAGATAGTCACCCATCTTCTTCGCTTTGTCCAGATACGCTGTATTGGTATAGCCCATCTCCTTCGCCCAATACAGTACCTGTACCGCACGTGCGTCAGCATCCGTTGCGTTGGTATAACGCCACTGGGCTGCTGGCGCCTGGGTCTCCTTGGTGAACAGGCTCATGAAACCTTCGCCCGTTTTGCCAAACGTTTTATTGTCCTGGGAAGGATGAGGGATGGCCTCCCATACAGACTCCTGCTCCCCACGCTGGAATGTATTCACATAAGCTGCCGTATGATTCGGATTCAGCAGGTTACCATAGCCGTACCAATTATCCACATCCAGCAGCCAATGCATCAGGTATGTCTGATTGTTGCCGTAGGAAGCTTTCAACTCGGCATCAAGTGGGTCTTTTCCGGCAGCATATTGACCATTAATGGCAGAAGGATATTGATCCGGATAAGGTTTTTCCGCTGCATAGGTGGCCGGGCTGTTCGGATTGTAATAACTCATCGTAGGCTGCTCTTCCTTGCCGTCACCTTCATTGACTGGGATGATGTATTTCTCCATGCTGTCCCAAGCGGCTTCCAGTTTGGACCAATCACCCGTATAGTGACCGTACATTGTTTCCAGCCAGAGCCAGTAACTGTATGCCTCGGATGTCGTCATGTGCCCATAATCCGGTGCCTCGCTCATCAGCGTTTCAATCGAGTGATACGGAATGCCCTCTGGAGAAAAATAACCGTTCGCCGGGTCCTTCAGTTGATCATACAATTGCAAAAATCGAGCTTCGTTTATTCCGTCCGCCTGAGCATCAATGGTCTGCTCTTCGGCATAAACCGTTTGGGGACCCGCCCACAAGCCGGTGTACCCGGTTAACATAACGGTGCCTGCTAGCATGGCAGACAAACTTTTTTTAGCAGCTGATTTCAACATGTACTTACCTCCCTGGAATGGTGAAATTCAATTAGAATTACTGCGGGTCTGCCCTTGCTGTTGAACTCCCTTAGGTTACGGCTCCATACCCCAGACTTTCGTATCTCCCTGAAACCCAGTTACCTGATTCCAAGCGGTAAAAGCCGTTTTAGTTGCATCATAGGAATAGTCGTTGCTCTGATCGAAATTGCTCCAATTGTTCTTGGAAAAGCGCCCCTGGATCACGCCCGTCTCCGCTCCAGCAGCCAGGCTGCCAGCCCCGGATTTGAAGCTGATCTCCAGATACGTATCCGCTGTCCCCTTTGCCGGAGTCAGCGTGACAAATTTGCCTTCAATATTGGCCGTGCCGATCTGAGCATAATCACACCAGAAGGTCAGATCGCCTGCACCGTCCTTGGTAAAATAATATCGGAGCTTCACGGTACTCAGATCAATCGCCTGAGTGCCTGTGTTTTTCAGATTAAACTGCGGAGTCACCGCATTACCGGAAGCACCTGACCCTCCGTTACGATATTGCACCTCAAGCATGCCCGTCGTGGCCGGAGGCGCACTCGGTGTCACCGTCACGATGTTGGACAACGTCTGTCCGCTCGCATTCACAGCGGCGATTCGATAATTGTACGCCGTTCCATTTACCGCTGTTACATCGATATAATTCAATACTGCCAACCCAGTTGCCACATCGGTATAAGCACCACCTACAACTGAGCGCTGTACCTTATAAGACAAAGCTCCCGTTGCTGCCGTCCAGGTCAGAATCGACTGTGCATTGCCTGAAGTACCGCTTAATGTCAGTGCACCAGGCAGCGATGTTCCAGCCTGTGGCGTGGCAGAGGCTTGTGCAGAACCGGGAGATTCCCCGGCTGAATTAACAGCCGTCACTACATAATAATAGGTTTTCCCGTTCGTGAGCCCCGTGTTCGTGTATGTCGATCCATGCACACCTGTCGCTACAGAAGTATATGGACCGCCATTCACCTCGGCACGCTTCACGGTGTACGATTCTGCCCCAGGTGATGCTACCCAGTTCAGGATTACCTGAGCATTCCCTGATACAGCCTGCACTCCCGAAGGTGCAACAGGAGTGACGACCGGTGTAACACCTGGTTCCTGACCGTATATCCGTATTCCCGCATCGTAGACTGGAAGATATACACTCGTGGCCACATTGCCTGTACCCAAGCCCTGGAATGAATGATCATTATTCGCATGCCAGGCGCCTTGCGGGCCGGTAATGCGGAACTGTACCTCTTTGCGATAATGTCCTTCCCCGCCTGGATATATCTTGGTTCCAGTAAAGTCCGCTGTAACAGCGTAGATTCGTTTCGCTGCATCAAACACAACCGGTTGGGATACAGTAGCCCCCTCGGCATATGCGGTTGTAACATGGACATCGGAAACGGTGTATCCTGCAGCATAAACTTCACTCAGATCCAGGAAATAACGAAAAGACAACTTATCCCCCATCCGCGCAGGCCAGCCTGAACGATTGTTCAGTTGAGCCTTGATTTCCGTGTAATTGGAACCGGATGCCTTCACAGCAGCTTCGACAAAGAACTCATCTGTCTTCACTTCCGGAGCCGGAAAATTCGCGATGGGCTGATCATTCTGGCCGAATAACAGATTCATTTTGGCTAACGCGCCTGTAAAACCTGCATTGTAATCGGTTGCCACCTCATTGCTGACATAGTCCCCAATGGAATCGGTATAGGCATCCGTTCCATCCGGTCCCCCAACCATCGCGCCGTATAACGTGTGACGGTGCTTTGAAGGTACATTTTCATTGTTCGTCCATGAACTGTGGGAGGTCCGGTGATGAGGGTGCTTAGGCGGATTCTGACCATAACCGACCACATAACTACTTTGGCGAGGATTATCTCCCAGAATGTAGTTCATTTGAGAGACGGCAAAGTCCTGATACCTCGCCTTCTTCACCGGATCACTGACCCAGTCGGAGTACACAAAAGCAATAAACGATGCATTCGCTGCATACCGGAGTGATCCCCATGTATCAAGCCAGGCAAGCCCGCCCGGTGTATACTTAATCCTTTGTCCATTCGTGCCTACAGACCAATAATCCAGATTGCGCTCCGTGGATTGAATGAACCGCGTCGCTTCCGGCATGTTCAGACTCGAAGTAATGCGGGCCAGCAGAATCTGTGCTCCGTAATGTTTGTCATCCCAGCCTTGGGTCCATGTATAGGCCCAGTTCCCGTTCTGTCCATCCGCTTGCCACAGATTTGCCGTAGCAATCGCTTTGGACAAGTAAGCGCTATCATTTGTCGCCATATATAACCATGTTGCTGCCCAGGCGAGTTCATCATAGTAACCTGTCCATGAATTGTAGAACGATTGAGCATCTGTAATGCAATCCGAGTATTTGCCTCGATACGTATCCGCGAAGTTGTAAAGTTCCTTCGCATGCTGAAGCAGTTTGTTGGCATAAGCCGGGTCACTGTCACGGAACACAATGGATGAAGAAGCGAGTGCAGCTGCAGTTTCTCCCGCAAGTTCACTTCCCGGACAGGATGCATCGATCTTATAAGCAGGACGGTTCATCTGCATCACTTCAGCAGGGCCCCACCAGGCATGGTCTGTATTGCCTGCTCCAACCTGTCCCCATAATTCATTTGGTTTCGTATGCGCTTTCACAAAATAGTCTGTAGCCCATCTCAAGTTATCCTTAATCTGCTCCAGTTGCCCTGCCTGCTCGTATCCCTCACGGTATTCCACAACAGACCAAGCTAACATCGTAGCCGAATAGGCCATGGGCAGACCAAATTTCACATGATCTCCAGCATCGTACCACCCTCCGGTCAAATCAACCCCAACATCCGCTCCGTCATTTAATCCAGAATCACCACGCCATTCCACCCGATTGTCTTCGGGCAAAATCCCTGAACGCTGTGTTTCATAGAAATAAACCGCCTTTTGTAATGCCTCCGCATAGTTATGATTCCCGGCAGCCGCATCTGCCTTACCACTCCATGCCTGTATGGATGTACTTCCTGCCAGTAGCCCTACCGATAACGCGAGGATAGCGATTCGTCTCCACCAGCTTCCCTTCATCTTCAACCATTCATCTCCTTTTGCAATAGTCGTCTCGTAATTTTCCAATTACACTGATGTAATGACCCGCTCCTTTCTATGGTGTGACTCCATGTATTTCCACCATTAATTACCATTATATCCTTTTGCTCCAGTTGCAATATCAGCGCTGGTGACTTCTGAAATAACATTGTTGTGACATGTTTGGGTAGTGATATGACAAAAAAGACTGTTTCTCATATCGCTTGAACGCAATATGAGAAACAGTCCTGATATTTTGAATAACCCGTGCTACAGGTTGCATGATGATCCATGGTACTATCCAGTCTGAACACCCTACTTTTGGATCGTTTACACTCTGAATTTGTTGATTTGCTCCTGCAACTCTTCAGCCATTTTGGACAAAGAACCTGCGGAGGAAGCGATCTCTTCCATCGAAGCCAGCTGCTGCTGGGTTGCTGCGGATACATTATGCACCCCACCTGCTGCTTCTCCAGCGATGTTAGAGATCTGATCCACATACCCTACAACTTCATTCGTACTTGCTGACATTTCCTCCGAACCTGCAGATACTTCCTGGATTTCACCAGCGACCTTGTTCACTGCATCCGAAATCTGCTCAAAGGCTTGTCCAGCCGCTGTTACAATCTCAATGCCGGCTTCCGTTTCATTGCTGTTCACTTTCACAGCCTGCACGGCATGATCTGTATCCTTCTGAATCAATTGGACAAGATCCGTAATCCGCTGCGCGGATGTAGAAGACTCCTCTGCGAGCTTCCGTACTTCTCCGGCTACAACTGCGAAGCCACGTCCGTGCTCACCTGCACGTGCCGCTTCAATTGCTGCATTCAATGCAAGCAGATTAGTCTGACGGGCAATATTGTTGATAACCTCGGTAATGGTACCAATCTCTGCGGAACGTTCTCCCAACCCTGTAACCAGTTCTGTCAGTGATGCAATGGAGTTGCGAACAGATCCCATCTGTTCAACAGCCTGCTGAATAATCATATTTCCTTCGGCTGACTGATTCGCTGCATCAACAGCAGATACGGATACACTTTGAGCAAGCTCAGCGATTTGTTCCGAACCAAGAGCCATCTCACTCATCGCCTGTGAAGAACGTTTCACCATATCTACTTGATCCGATGTGCCTACAGCCAATTCCTCAACCGTCTCGGAGATCTGTTCCGACGCCCTTGTATTCTGCTCAGCACTCGCGAGAAGTTCTTCCGAGGAAGCGGCTACCTGTTCGGATGTCATCGATACAGATTGAATCATCTCCCGCAGGTTGCCAGTCATCACATTGAAGGAATCGGCCAGCGTTCCCAGCTCATCCTTGTTCTTGAGAACAATCTTCTCACTGGTCAGATCCCCATCTGCAATCAACATCGCTGCTGCATTCATCTTCTGAATTGGACGCGAGATGATGCTTGCAATGAAGAAGGCAATAAACATGGCCACCAGGAAAGCAACAATAGTGACTCCCAATATAATATTAAATGCTTGTTCAGCAGACTCAACCGATGTATTCGTTGCTGCATCCGACAGTGAGTTCCCCATCGTGATTAATTGGGCAATGGTATCATTCGCTGTATACCATAACGGATAGGCCTCTGAATGCAATCTGCTGGCTTCTTCGTAATTGTTAGCCATGCCCAATTTCATAAATTCCGGCATTTTCGCCAAATACGCCTCATAGTTCGTGCTAAATGTATTGTACATTGCCACTGCTTCGGTATTGCCTGCGATAAGTGAAACCAGTTCCTTGCGCTCAATCGCAATCTTGGCTTGGAGCTGTTCCAACACTTCATTCATCTTGGTGATTTCAGTTGGATTTGTTTCGACAATTACGGCAAGAGCAAGCCGCTCAACGTCCGAAATATCACCATTCATCATCCCAAGCAGGCTCACACTGGGCATCCACATCTTATCGATTTCATCGGCCTTTTTGGACATATCATGAATTTGGGTTAACGCATAAATGCTTACAAAAGCCAGTAAAGCCACTACCATTAGAAATCCAGTCAGTAATTTCATTCGAATTGTTAATCTCAATTTCCCCTTCACGTTTCCCCGCGTATCTTTCATGTTCCCCACTCCTCAACTAGTACATATTTATAGTATATCGACACGTATCGTCATGAATTGTATATATGAGAATTCGATTTTTTGTAAATTTCAGTTAACTTCGAAATAAACACAAAAAAAACCTTAAGTCTTTGGCTCACCAAAGACTTAAGGCTTTCATATCCGAAACTTCTCTTCCAATCCCTACTATATTCAACCATTTCTAACGGAAAATCCGCCGATGAATGTTAATGAAGAAATCAGGAATCGACTTGGTATAATTACGCGTAGCAATCAAGATTACACTGACCAGGCTACCCAGAATAAATCCACCGAGGATATCCCCAGGATAATGTACACCTACATAAACCCGCGACACTCCTGTCAGCACAGCAAGCAACAGCATCCACATACCGAAGCGACGTCCAATAAAAAACGAAGCTGCAGCTAGCGCAAATACAAAGGAAGCATGTTTACTTGGAAAAGATGGATCTGGCACATGCGGAACCAGTTGATTCACCGTGCCTTCCATAAACGGCCTTGGATGACCTACCACAGGTGAAATTCCCCATTTTGCCAGAACAAGTGCTACGATTGAAGCTACACACGCATAAAACACAATTCGTTGCTTCGACGGGTTGCCAAGAAACCACACAATCACAAGAAGCCCTATCATAACCCAAACGGCATATTCAGCGGATGTAATCATAAACCAGTCCAGAAACGGAATACGATCAGCAAACTGGTTGATCCAATTAAATACAGATTGATTCATAACAGTCGTTTAATACCTCCATTACACAAATCACGATTATTTTTTACATAATAAATATACACTAACTATTTGTCAAACATGTAGCCTAGCAACCGAACTTTCGAAATCAAAGAGGACATTTCTCTTACTTTTTGTTAAACTAGTTTGGGTTACATAATAGTTCATTCATAGAAAGGTGAAGATTATGCTTAAGAAATGGTTATGGGGAACATCCCTAACCCTGGCACTTGCCATAGCCGGTGTCATTGTATATTACGGATACTCGATCGTTCATTTTGCCAATAGCATCTCAACTGCTTCCGAGACTTCCACTTCTGACACAAACCAAAATACGGACACTCCAACCACCCCTGTTCCTAAATGGGAAGGGAAGGAACGAGTTAACATTTTGCTGCTTGGAGGTGACACCAGAGGGGATGATGCCGGCCGTTCAGATTCGGTCATGGTCGCTTCCATTGATCCGGTATCCAAGAAAGCCCATCTCTTCTCTGTTCTGCGTGATACATATGTTGATATTCCGGGACACGGAAAGAGCAGACTCAACGCGGCCTTCTCCTACGGCGGAGCGGAATTAACCAAACAAACGGTCGGTGACTTGCTCGGCATCCCTATCCAGCACTACGTGTATACCGATTTTATCGGATTTATGGCGCTGGTTGATGCTGTAGACGGGATCGATATTGATGTAGAGAAAGACATGTATTATACCAGCAAAGCAGATAAACATATGTACGATATTGATCTCAAAAAAGGACTTCAGCATATGGACGGTAAGACCGCCCTCCAATATGTCCGATTCCGGCATGATGCCACATCAGACTTTACGCGTACCGAACGGCAACGGATTTTCATGACTGAGCTGGCCAAGAAGATGCAAAGCACGACTTCATTCTTCAAGATTCCTGAAATATTGGAAGCTGTCGCTCCATATATCGAGACAGACCTCAGTCCAACACAGATGTTAAAATTAGCTTCGCTCGGATTCGATATTAACGTGAATGAAATCGATAAACAGCAGATCCCTCCTAACAAGCTGCTTACCAATGAGCTTGCAGGCTCTGCCCAGGTACTCGGTGTTAATAAACCGAAACTTCAAGCATACATTCAGAATTTGTTTGAGGAAGATGCAAAATCTTCAGAGGATGAATCAACAAAAGTACAAGACTTAAACTAAATGGAATGGAAACAAAATGAGGCAGGTATCGCAAAGATACTTCGACTAAAAGATGGCTGCTGCCATCTTTTTTTGTACCTATTTCCCCCATTTAATGCAGTCTTAATGTTTAACAGGTACCCTTAAATGATGAATTCCGGTTACACGAAGGAGGGTTACACGTGAATAAACCGCGAATCGTGGAATGGACTCAACTGCGCGCCCTTGCATTTCTCGCTATTGTGATGCAGCATAACATTGCAGAATATATATATCGCGCTGATATTGAACAACCTGATTCCATCATGCTGACCATGATTTATCATCTGACTCGTTTTGGTACACCGACATTCGTCTTTCTTTCCGGTGTAATGCTGTTCTATCATCATAGTCATACCAAACCGGATTACCCCAAGTTTATCCGTAAGCGGTTTGGAGATATCTATGTGCCCTTTGTGGTATGGACATTCATCTACTGGTTGTTTGTCCGAATATTCACGCCAAAGTTCTGGAATTCGGGTATGCCAGACTTCCGTAATCTTGTTCGTGAACTCTTCCTTCCCCAGACGGGATATCATCTGTGGTTTGTGATTATGGTGTTTCAGTTCTATATTCTGTTTCCCCTGTTTCTTGCGGGAGCCAAGTTCATTCAGAGACGTATTGAAAAAGTTACACGCTTCACCCCGATGCAATCCGTCATCACGCTGATTCTCATTGGGATGGCATTATACACTTTACTTATGAAATGGTCCTACTACGATATGGGCGGATGGACAGCTTCCTTACCCCAACCTTGGTCGGGTTTGCTGCAGTATCGCTCTTATTCATGGGTTATGTACTGGTTTTACTTTTTGTTGGGCGCAGTCTGTGCCTGGTCAGTGGATAGTTGGAGAAGTTGGACCGCAAAAGTATTGCCCTGGATGGTCTGTCTGTTTATCGGCATGTACATGTGGCTTGGGTATGATGTGCTGCGGGGATCGGGTGATGTCGTTAACCTGAATATATCAACCTATCTGAAACCAACAACATTCATCATCATCATGGCCCAGATGTTCATGTTCTATGGGTTCCTTGTACTGCTGCGTGGCAAAGATTCACCATTTCAGCGTCTCCTGACGTGGATTGGCCGATATTCCTTTGGTGGCTATCTGGTTCATGCACTGGTTATCTACTGCATTGCGTATATTACCCGACCACTTACGCTAACCGGATGGCATCTACCGATTACATTACTTTCGTTTCTTGTCACCGTGGCAACGTCTCTTGCAATCAGCTGGGGACTTTCCCAACTTCCTGGCTCTCGCTTCACCATAGGATTACAACGGAAGAAACGCCCAAGTCCCCGTTTGCATGATACTGTTTCTGCAATCAGAACAAGTTCCCCCCAGCGTAATCCGTCAACTAGCGCAAAACGCAGTCTGGAAACCAGATAATCCTGGTTGAATATAGAAGAAGCGTCTCCCTTCGTGGAAGACGCTTTTTTCTTACTTCACTTCTGTGGAAGCGGATCGACCGGGTACAGGTTCGTGAGGACCAGGAGCTTGATGTGCATTGCCCTTCTGATTAACGAACCTTTTCAGGTCACCCGTCAACTGCTCCTTCAGCTTGTCTACCAACTGCGTTTCACTGATGCCTTTTGCCTGAGCAATCTCAGCTAGTGATTTCCCACTTTGAAGCTGCTGATGGAGCTGCTCCGGGGTGATGCCGAGAAAACGTGCAATAGCGCCCTTGTCCATCATTGAATGTCTGTTGCCATGGTGAGCGAACTCACGTCTTAACTCCCGCAGTGGTGTGTTGATTACCTTCTTCAGCTTTGTATCCATACCTGCTTTGGCTGCTGCTGCCTGCTCTTTTGTGAGACAGCCTTCTTCGGCTGCTTTATCCAATCGCTGAGAGAGTGAAGGCTTCAGCTTCTCCAACAATTGATTTTCACTAAGTCCCTTGCGTTCCTTAGCAATCTGAGTCAACGTTTTGCCAAGCTCCATCTGTTCCTTTAAATCACGTAGCCCAATACCGAGCAGGTCTGCGGTTTCTCCAATCATAAACAGGCCATGACCTGCTTGCATGCATGGCTTCTTCTGGTTTGTGGAGGAGGATGGTGTAGCCCCATCTTCAACAGATCCATTTGGATCAGCGGATGCCGTATAGCCGGTTGATGCTGTTATAAATACGGCTGCCAGTCCGGCTGCCACCCATTTTTTCCATCTGTATTTCATTTCTCTTCTTCCTTTCATATGTCAAAATCTTGTGCTCTCTTAGTTTGAGCCTAACTTCCGCTTTTTTATGCCATAAAAATACAAAATGTCATTGTTTTTTTCACAATTCATCACAAAACCTCCTATTTTTTTCAATTCATTTCCGGTATACTGAAAGTAACTTCATGATCTAGTCGAAAAGTCCTTAATTACTTTATTATGGGAAGGGCGTAACCAAACGATGCGGAGAGAATGGTTTGATCCGTTTAGATCCGATGTGGAGGTGGTGTTCGCTGCAGCAGAGCAGCTGGTACAGAAATATCCTGAACCAATGTCAGAACATGCACTAGAACAACTTCATTTGGTCAATCCGTTGTTACGAGATTCAGGTCACAGCTACATCGGCTACATTATTCCATTGTGGATGCAGCTCTCAGATGGTCTACCTCCAGAGAAGGCACACAAACTAAGTACTGCTTGTCTCCTGCATATGCTATATTTTCTGAATCAGGATGAAGTTATGGACGAACAGCCAGAAGATGTAACACTGAAATTATCACTGGGTAATCTTTACTACGTGGATGCGATCTGTGCCTATTCAGAGCTATTCAGCCTTTCTTCCCCGTTCTGGACGTATTTCAGACAGTATGTGGAGGATTGGGCCATGAGCGTCACCGGTGAGAATTCCATCGATTATTTCAAGAGAAGCCCGCTATTAATCGCCCAAAAAGCCGCCCCACTTCAACTTGGAGCTGCTGGCTCACTCCTTCTTTTGGAACAGGAGCGTCGCATTACTCCGGTATGTTCTGCCGTCAACATTGCACTGATGACTCTCCAGATGACAGATGACTTCACAGACACGAAACAAGATGCTGTGCATGGAAATTACAACAGCTTCCTCTCCCACATATCCGCAGCACTGGAACATAACTACCCAGCTCATCCTGTAAGCGAACGTGTACATGATAATGTATACAATACCCAATTGATGAACTCCTATGTAGACATTGCTCAGCAATATAACATCAGACTAACATCTTCTAACTCGGGAATTTCGCATCTCGAAGCATTTAATTCCTACTTATGCGGCATTCTGGGACAAACTGTTCACGACATTGAACAACACAAAAAAATGCTTTTTCAAGGCGGGTTTCATTACTGGATCAGCGAGAAACAACATTTGTCCTAATCACCAAAGAAGAGCTGATACAGTTGAATTTTAAATATGAAGGGAATGTTGACGATGATGGTATCAGAGAAAACGTTGCACGAGGATATTATTGAAAAGGCCTGGACTGATGAGCACTTCAGACAACAACTGCACTCCAACCCGAAGCAAGCGCTTCGCGAAGCATTTGGCATTGATATTCCTGAACACATTCAAGTCCGTACCGTTGAAGAACAACAGAACGATTATGTTCTCGTGATTCCTCCCAATCCATCCAAAGTGGATTATGACGTAAATTGCGGACCGTGGAGAAGCTAAACGGATTAGATTGAATATGTGATTGATCGACATCAGGGGTAGCGAACCAAAAAGCCATCGTACACTTCTGCCGCTCGTCATTCGACGAACGCAGCAAAAGATACAACGGCTTCTGTTCCTACCCCTTTTGTGCTTGTAAAGCTGATCTGTCCATGCATGGCTTCAACGATTCGGAAAGTCACCATCATGCCAAGGCCTGTCCCCTTAATTTTATTCGAGAAATAAGGCTCCCCAAGGCGGACCAGCGCTTCCTCATCCATGCCCTCTCCATTATCTCTAACATGTACCTTGATGATCCCGTCTTGGGCATAAGCCCAAATATCAATCTGACCCTCTCCTTGCAGAGCTTCTATACTATTCTTAATAATATTAATAAAAGCCTGTTTGAACTTGGACGAGTTCCCTCTAATCCATAGATTTGGTGGAATATCAGTTGTTATTTTGCCACCTTCCAGATTAGCCATCGGTACAAGAATGCCTTCAATATGATCAAATTCATCCGCGATATTTAGAGAGACAATATGATCGAACTCCGGTTTGGCAAAGGTTAGGAAGTCGGTAATAATGCCGGATGCCCGATCAAGCTCCTCCAGAGCTATCCGCACATACCCTTTGTTTTTGTTGTCTTCCTGCTCTGTCATAAGCTGAAGGAATCCTCGTGTCACCTGCAGTGGATTACGAACCTCATGAGCAACCGACGCCGCCAGTTCGCTAATGATCTCCATTTTCTCGGATCGCTGCAATTCATTATTGAACAATTCCAACTCTTTCGAGTATTCAAGCACTTTGGTATGTTTTTCAGCAAATCGGCTTCCCAGTATGGCAATAAGTGAGATAATAAAAGCAACCATGGACCATTTCCACCATATCAGATGATATGTTCCATTACGCTGGTAATACCAGAGTAGTTCAGCAACACTGATTAAGGCAAATGTGCCAAATCCCGTAGCCAGCAAAAGAGCTTCCCGGCTCCGTTGAAGTGCTTTGGAGATGGTGCCGATCATTAAGATGCTCAACAGGATTACGAGAACAAATCCAATTACATTCTGAACCAACAAACTATAGAGCATGTCCCATTGACCGCCTGAAATAAAATCAATCATCAGGGCAGCCACAGCTACTATAGAATAGATGAATTGGAATTTTCTTAGTTTGGTAAAGATGCCATAACGACCTGGTCCGATAATTTGTTCAAAAAAATAACAGAGTGCAGGCATGCCCATCAGCATAGCCAGGTCAAACAATACGGAATACAGATTACCGTAAACCTGATAGAACGTATATAAAAACTGTGAATAGGTGATAATCATCGTTCCGATTGAACCCATCACGATACATAGCGAAATCCACAACCCTGTATGGAATTTGCCCAGGAAAAAAGTGCAACTCAGCATCGTTAGAGCCGTGAACACAAAGGTCGCTCCCAATATTACATCAAGCAGTCCATTGTGAATGTATTTTTCCTGTAATGTAGCATAAGGCCCAACCTGAACTGTTCCGTAGATGCCAAGTCTGCCTTTTTCATTCTCGGACCATACATACAGTTTGCTACCTGAATTCTCACTCGAAAGGGGTAACAACACAGCGTTGTTATCATAATTGTAATGATAATTCTCATACACCCTACGATCATCCAGATAGATTACAATGTGGTTCCCTTTAATATTTTCAAAACGGATTGCCGAGCTATCTTCATTTATTTTTGGAATGGTCAAACGAGTCCACATGGAACCCGAAGGAGCCTCTTCGCTGCTATATTCCAGCTTTTCTGCACCTTGCTTCTCCCAGATCTCCTCTGAACCTTGAACCTCACTGATGAATCCCTGATCGTGTACGTTCCCCCATTTTACTTCCCATCCCGTAATGGATACAGGTTTGTCAACTTCTCCTGCAGTCGCTGAGACGAAATCATGCGGCAAGCAAAGAATATTCAACATACTTATCCATAAGATGATGATAGCTTTGGGCACATTTTTCATTCACAGCACCTCAAAGTTCTTATTTTCTCTATCCCTCAAGTTCTCTCATTTATCATTCGCCACAGTTTGACGTGTCACCTTCTTGTAGGGAAATGAAAATTCACATTTTAGTAGATTTATAGTTTTATTTCCATTTTATTGATAGATTTCGAGTGTTTTCTCCATTATCCGCGCAGATCTTCGAACTGGTTCTCAATCATTTCGCGCTCTTTCTGTTCAATCTTCGTACGATATTCCAACCACTGCTCCGTCTCCTCATCGTCATAGATCGTCCATATATCCGAGAAAAGATAATCCCGCAACTGGACAATCTGTCCTGACCATATCCCGCCTACCCAGAACAGCCCGTCCGGTCGGCGTATAACGGTACGGGAAAACCCGGGCGTAGACGCTTTTTGCCCGATTCGGATTTGAATGATCATATTGCCCAGCGTATACCAATCCAATTGGAATCCCTCCCTCATATATCCATGTTTCATCATATCATAGGCCAAAGATGAAAAGCTGTAAAACTGATCTCTGCGATTCAATCGTCCCTTCCGGGTGTAATGTTCCTCAAAGCAAACACTTACCATTGAGGAGTGATTCAAATGAATGAGCCACACAGAACGGTAGAGGTAGAACATAAGGATGTCCAACACAAATCGGATTCAAGTATGGTCGCTTCCACGTTTATCAAGTATGCGGCTTATATCATTATTTTCTTTGGATTTCTGTACTTTCTGGTCAAATATGTATTTCCAAAATTTTAAAGCCTATACGTTGAATCTGTAATCCGTACATTGTTCACTTTCATCTTATATTCATATTTTGGGAACACAAGGGAATCATAAGTTGTGCGAGATTACAATGTTAGCCCTTTGGGTAACTACCGAATAAGAACCTTTACTAGATAACTGCCCAATTAAACAAACAACCATTAAATATAATCCACTAAAAAGGAGTGCTACTTATGTCAGACAGACCGATTAGTAATGAAGAGAGCGAACGTTACTACGACCGTTATCAGAGGTCACGTGATATTCCACTGGAAACCGAAGTTCCTGAAGGTGACATAGACACTTTTGATGAAGTTACGGGGAAACGTATCGATACCGAAAATACAGTGAATCCGCCACTTGTAGCAGCTACGGAAGAACCGGAATTGGAGTCACGAACAGCGGAGCCTGCACTCGAATCCGTCCCTGATGCTGATCTTATCCAACCGAATAGTCCAGTTGATCCTGCCGCACCCGATCCCAATGCGCTTCACGGGACGGACCTGTTAAACGGCGCTGGGGCAGATGCCAAACCGGAGAGCGATATTCCACCACGGCGCTAATCCTCTTGTCACAGCCTGAATTAGGAGGTGCAGTCACGATGAAGGATAATCATAAGCGACAAGTACATGAGCCCGATAATCTGGTAACCGAACGGGATATTGATCCGAATTTTGGATTATTCACGGAAGATTCCTTTCCGGAAGCCCTAGCAGATGAGGATCAACTTGATGCTGTTGAACATGCCATTCCAAAGGAAAACAATGAAGGCGTTGAAGGTCCACGAAAAGATTCATCCTTGGATGAATAGGAACGCATTACAGATTCATTAAGAATATAGGAAACCTCTTGCTCAAGAGGTTTCTTTTTGCTTTAATTTCGTAATAACAAAGGCTGTATCCTGAAAAAGAGATGGCTACCGTATCCGTACGGTGCCATCCCTATCTCTTCTATCTGATAAACCGTTTAACGTTTTACGTTTTTGATTACTTCGCCAAAGGTTTGCCCGATCCCGGCAACTTCTCCTCCAGTCGGGACCATTTCGCTACAATCGCGGTAATCAGCAGCGCCACTCCATTGATGATAAAAATCCAACGAATCGGCAACCAGCCACCCAGAACACCACCGATTATCGGCCCCGCCATCGTACCGATCTGGGAAGCCGACTGATTCAGGCTGAATGCTCTTCCCCGGAAGCCAGGTTCAGTCACTTGCACAATCATTGCATTAATCGCCGGGAACACCGCAGCAAAGAATAATCCATACACAAAACGCAAGATGCCGAATCCAATATAACCTGTAGTGAAAAACTGCAGCAGGTTACCAATCGCCCCACCAACGAGGCCAATGATCAGAACTTTGCCATATCCGATTCGTGAACCGATCTTACCCCAGCGCGGCGCCATAATAACCGTAGCTACACCAACCGCAGAGAAAATAATTCCCGAGCTAAGAGAAGCACGATCGGGCTGAATGCCCATTTCCATCACGTATACGGTCAATAATGGCTCCAGAATCATCACGGAGAAGGTACAGATGCCCATCATGCCAAGCACCGTAATAAACAATCGATTGGCCCTGGCTTCACGGATGTCATCCATCACATGAGAACGTGCCTTGTTCCTGTTGAAGTTCTCTTCTTTGACCCAGAAGGTTGCGATCAACGCCGAGACCAACACTACGATGCTGGAAAATAAAAACGCATTCCGGTTGCCATAATAGTGGCTTACGACCCCACCAATCAATGGACCGATTATACCTCCTGTTGCCCCGGCTGTTGACATGATACCAAGTGCATACCCTGTCTTCTCTTCCGGTGTATTGGTACCGACCAGTGCAATCGCCGCCGGAACAAACCCCGCGAGCAACCCCTGAAACAAACGAACCACGATTAGTGAATAGGGGTCCTGCACAAAATAATTGATCAAATACAAAACCGCAAGGCTGTACCCCGACCGGATCAGCATTGGCTTGCGCCCGTATTTGTCAGCCAGTGATCCCCAGAAGGGAGACACCAGCGCACTTGCCAGAAACGTGATGCCAAAGGCAAGCCCTGACCAGAACTCCAGGTGATCACGAACGCCCAGATCGCCACTCAGAAACAAAGGCAGAAATGGGATGGAGATTGAATAAGCGGTGCTACAAAAAAACACACCAATCCACAAAATCACCAGATTACGCTTCCACGAGAAGTCCATATACCCGCACGCCCTTTCCGTTAATGACGTCGGGACTGCCGTGTATTGGAGCGGACGGAACAGACCCGTACGTCCCTGACTGCGGAAGCATTTTCCTTATTTTACACCTCTGTAAGCATTTACACCATCCCTTATCTCCCATAATATCCTGCCTTGCATTGCCATCTTGTCCGCAAAAACGGTATGATAGTTGAGGGATTATCCGAAAATAATTCTGACTAAATATATTATGCAGAGATGCAAGGGGGAACGTTCTCATGTCTTTTCGGTGGAAAAAAACAACAGCTGTGTCGCTGGTTCTAGCGATGCTGCTTATCGTCATTAGTGGTTGTGGGCGCCCTGCAAGCAGCGCGACGGAAACACCTGCTCCAGTAGAGCCTTCTGGTCCAAATCCTGTAGCCACAATTGAAATGTCAGATGGACAGAAAATTGTCATCGAGCTCTATCCGGAGATTGCACCAAACACGGTGAACAATTTCATCTCACTCGCCAATAAAGGTTTCTATGACGGCCTGATCTTTCACCGCGTCATTCCAGGGTTCATGATTCAGGGTGGTGATCCCGATGGCGACGGTTCAGGAGGTCCTGGTTATGCCATCAAAGGAGAATTTACATCCAATGGTCATAAAAACCACCTTAATCACACGCGTGGGGTTATCTCCATGGCGCGGACAAATGATTTGGACTCCGCAGGCTCCCAGTTTTTCATCATGTTAGCTGATGCCGATTATCTGGATAATGCATATGCCACATTCGGTAAAGTTACAGAAGGTATGGAAGTCGTTGATGGAATCGCTGCTCAGGAAATAGGCGCACAAGACAAACCGGTTACCGATCAGGTGATGAAAAAAGTCACTGTCGACACCCACGGTCTGGAATATCCAGAACCGGTAAAAATGCCTTAACCTTTGGAACGGATTTTAGTTATCCAACTTAATTCAAAAACCTGTAAGACAAACAAAAGCTCTGTCCTGCGTATTCACGCAAGGCAGAGCTTTATTCAATGTTAGCGTTTACATAAATGACTTTATATAAAATGTCCTCTTCCGGCACAACTCTATATGCAGCAGCTCTGCAACCCGCTGATCTCAATACATCCATCCCATCAAACGCAACCAACCGATGATCGCAATCCATAGCGGACAGCTGAAAGCAATACCCCATGCAAGCCCTTTCAGTAAACTACGGTTTACTTCCACGAACAACGACTCCTTTCTCCAGGGAATAGTCGCAGTATCGGTAATAATATATGAATTTATACCCGTTTTCATTCGTCAAGTAACCTCCTATTTCCTGCTTTTGTCCCGCAGTTTCATGGAATGGGTTTGGTGAACCTGATATAATAAGTTTACTGAACGATAATGGAAGCTGATTCATGTTTTTGAGAGGAGATTATTCTATGGCAAAATCTAAAAAACACACCCCTGCTCCCAAAGCAGCACAGGATAAACCGACTACCCTAAAGGATCTGCTGAGCAGTGATGTGTTAGAGAAACTGAAAGCTCAGGCCGATGAAGCCAAGGCTGCGGAGGCAGACCGGAAAGAGCAGGAACGCCTGCAGGCGGAAGAAGCGCGTAAAGCTGAACAGAAGCGAAAAGATAATGATTTTGAGTACCTGTTGAATAACAGTTCGATGGACTGGAAGAAACATAAGTAACTTTTGTAGCAATCAGATCATCATGATATCTAAATGATAGAAACAGGGCCGTTGAACGGTCCTGTTTTTTTGTATCGTACATTTGATTCATCACTCTTTAGTCGGGTATGTAGAAGTAGAGAGAGAGTTACTGATAATTCATACGATACGGAGGGATCAGGATGACAGAACAACGTTTGCAAGGGAAAGTTGCGATTGTAACCGGAGGTGGCTCAGGAATTGGTCAGGCAACAGCCATTCGTTTCGCTGAGCATGGGGCCAAAGTGTTCATGCTGGACCGGACCCCGGAGAATGCGAAGGAAACCAAACAGACGATTGAGAACGCAGGCGGAGAAGCCCACGTCATTGAATGTGATATATCCAAACCGGACAACGTGCAAAAAGCAATCAATCAGGTTGCGGAGCAAGCTGGACAGCTCGATATTGTATTTGCCAATGCGGGAATTAATGGCACGATGGCTCCCATTGAAACGATGGAACCGGAGGACTGGGATCAGACGATGGGCATCAATATGCGCGGCACGTTCGCAACTGTGAAGTATGCCATCCCCCATTTGAAAGACCGCGGAGGTAGCATCATTATTACGAGTTCCATTAACGGTAACCGTGTATTCTCTGGAATCGGGTTCTCTGCATACGCTTCCAGTAAAGCAGGTCAGACCGCGTTTACGAAGATGGCTGCATTGGAACTGGCCCGTTACAAAATCCGTGTCAACGCGGTCTGTCCGGGGGCCATTGATACCAACATCGGTGACAACACCTATCCTTCGGACGATCTGAAAGAAGTACAGATTCCAGTTGAGTTTCCGGAAGGTCATGAACATCCACTCAAAGGTGAACCCGGAACGTCGAAGCAAGTCGCCAATCTGGTGCTCTTCCTCGCTTCCGATGAATCTTCCCATGTGACCGGTACCCGGATCTACGTGGATGGAGCGGAATCTTTGCTCCGTGGATAAAAATTAGAAACATGTCCCATGTGGAGTTAATAGCCAAACATCCCGCAAACGATCTGGATATCCAGACCGCTGCGGGATGTTTAGTTTGAAATATATCTTTATAGAAGAACGAAGAACAGCTCCCTCTGCCTACCATTGGTATGGGATGACTTTTAACTAGAGCGCAGAACTCTTTCCTCTCTTCACTCGATTATTCAGCCGCTCCGGAATCGCAAAGAGCAGGACGTACATTAGGGAGAACATGACTAACGCCAGTACCTCTTCCCCAAGAATGTACAAAGGATAAGGTCCCAGCATGTCGAGAACTGAAGGTGTATCCGGTTTGTGTCTCAGGAACATATAATTAGCGTCAAGCAGGACGTCCACACCGTATACAACTAACGCAGCCACATTCACAAATATCATCGACCCCACAACAGTTCTCCAGCTTGGACGAAGCTGTTCCACCCAAGTCATATAGAGCAACGCCAGAATAATACAAGCGTGAGCCGTAAAAAATTGAATGAAACGAAAATGTTCATAAGCATAGCCAAGATTAGGCGTTACGATCGCCATCAAGGCACCAGCTATTCCTGCGAACAGCAATGCAGAATGCAGCAGTCTGCTGCGTGTCAATAATAGCAGCGCAGATAACAATAGTGACAAACTGCATAACTCCAGCGGCAATGAAGTCTTTAGACTCCACACATCCCCATATATGTACCATATCTGAAGCACAATCTCACAGCCGAACATGACACATGCCAGAGCAATCCGAAAGCTACGGCGTGTGTTCGGTGCCCAGGACCGCAGCCAATTCCGAAACAGGAACATCAATATAATTAATGCAGCAATAAGGCTAATCGCCCATAGGTGCGAAGTGGAAAACAGTATAAACGGTTCTGCGTCATAAGGGTCCAGCCACGGTGGATAAGCCACGCTCCTCTTCACTCCTTTATGTTACACAAACACAATATATCTCTTTAATGTTAACTTTTTCATTTTGTCATTGAATGAGTGTACTGTCCAGATGGAATTCTAAATTAGGATTGTATTTTAAATATCTTTATGTTAAGATAAATTCAACAACAAAACAAACTAAAAGTTAGTAACTTTCTTAACGGAATATTATAAAAAATAAATTAACCACCAGGAGGAATTTATAATGCAAATCAAAGGACTTCATCATGTATCTGCACTGACCGCACACGCCGCTGAGAATTATCGGTTTTACACCAACGTCATGGGTTTGCGATTGATCAAAAAAACAGTCAATCAGGATGATGTTTCGGTCTATCACCTCTTCTATGGAGATGAAAAAGGGAATCCCGGTACCGAGCTTACTTTCTTTGAAATTCCAATGGCCGGACAGACACGTGAAGGCGTGAACAGTATCTCAGCAACGTCACTTCGTGTTCCTAACGATGCAGCCCTTACGTACTGGCAACAGCGTTTTGACGAATTCGAGGTTCCTCATGGAGAAATCACTGAACGTGGGGGGCGCGCCACTCTCTCGTTCACGGACTTTGAAGGACAACGTCTGATCCTTGTTTCTGATGAACACAATACAGGTGTTGCCGGGGGCAAACCTTGGGATCAAAGCCCTGTGCCTGTAGAGTATGGCATTGTCGGCTTAGGCCCAGTCCATCTTACCGTTAGAGATGCGTCCCTTACCGCTCCAGTTCTTACCGAACTACTCGGCTTCCGTCAAAAAGGAACCTATCCTGCTTTTGTCGCAGGCCAACCCGATGTACTCGTCTTCGAATCCGGTGAAGGTGGTAGCGGCTCCGAGGTGCATGTCGAAGAACGAAATGACCTTACCCAAGAACGCCCTGGACGAGGCAGTGTGCACCATGTTGCCTTCCGCGTCGATAATGAAGAAGAACTGAAACAATGGGTAGAACGGGTTCACAATTTCCGATTCCCGAATTCCGGTTTCGTAGACCGTTTCTACTTCCGCTCCCTGTACTTCCGTGAAGCTAATGGCATTCTGTTCGAGCTGGCAACCGATGGTCCCGGCTTCGACACGGATGAAGAACTGGCTTATCTTGGAGAGTCCCTGGCATTGCCTCCATTCCTTGAAGGTCGTCGTGCAGAGATTGAAGCGAATCTCAAACCGCTCGATACCGTAATTCGCTAATCTGATCATACGTCCCAAAAGAACAAAAAAACGATTATCGTTATGCCAGTCCGGAATAACCGTCCGGCTGATGCATAGGCGATAATCGTTTTTAATATCTCGTTTATTTTTTGGTTAAATATGAGGTCGTCAATGGAACAAACAGAGAGGAGCCCGGGGCCTCATCAACGATTTCAACAAAGATGAAATCCGTGCTTGCAACATCCACCTCTACACCAATCAATCCGTCTTCAGGGGCAAGCGATACTGTCTTGAGCGTTGTATTGTTTTCGTCCATAATCTCAATCTTCTGTGAACCGCCAAGAACAGCCAAATCGAGATGCAGCTTGGCATACTTTTTCTGGGTCATGACTTGGAAGCTCTTGCCTTGCTTGGCTGTGTCGGTATGCAGGTATACATCTTTGTAATCTTTGCCTTTATATGCCGTTTCGGCCGGATCCTTGGTATGCCAATCCGAGGTGCCCAAGGCTGCAGTTCCGAGCGAACTTAATGTCAGCTTGCCGGTTTCGGATGGTGGTACAGATCCATTATTGCTGCCAATGTTAACGGATGAGGTTACGCTATCATACGTAATTTCTGTACCCAGTAGCGTGCCGACTGCACGCACTGGCAAATAGGTCGTTCCGTTATAAGTAATTGGCAATACCGTTTTGCCATTGGCATCTTTGGCTGTTACCGTTGTCCCATTTAATTTCAAAGATATCTTGCTGTTCAAATACGCTTTGATCGGTTCCAGACCCGTTGCTGCAAGTGCCCCAGTGCCGATGCCGAGTGTTAGTGTACCCACCATTAAACCCAATACGACCTTCTTCTTCATGAATGATCCCTCCTAAAAGTATGAAATAGATGAGTTCCATCCTTTATACATTTAAACGACTAAAGTGCTTGTGTCAACCATTTCATGGTAAATTCTTGGAATGAAATTCGATTTTGGATAGCACAAAGTGAGGCTAAAAGTACATCATTTTTTTCAGCCTCACCCGTTTCCCTCTGTCATTTCAGATCGTGGGGACATATTTTTTTATCATTGTTCTCAGCAATCCCGCTCTTCTCTAAACACTCGATTCAATCAAAAGATTCATAGTATTCATCTTCATACTCTTCCGTACTGTATTCCAAGTCCACGGCCTGCCACTCGCCATCTTTATAGTCATAGGCAAAGTTCAGATCACCGTCATACAAGCCCATACCGTATGCTCCAGATGCCGACACAAACAACTTGCCATTCTCCACACTGTAATAAACAACACCGCCGAACTTGAGCTGCTCGTTATACACTCCCTCGCTCGTGTCTTCCTCCATCAGGGAAGGTTCTGAATGAACACCATCAACGGTAACGTTGACCGTCACCTGACCTGGTTTAATACTGACTTTCGAATTTACATGCTGCTTCACAATCTCATCCAGTGATTGCATCTTCATCTCTTCCAGCGTTTCTGGATCGATAATATGCGCTTCACCCAGATAGATGCCTGTTCCATGACCGGCTGTAAACAACACAACAATCTCCTTCTGGCCATCTCCATTCAGATCCAGTTCGTGCACTTCGGGTTTGTAGGATCCGCCTTCTCCTTGCCATTTACTGAATTCACGTTTCTTGCCGTTCACTTCTAGCACCATTCCGTTATATATATATCCTGAACCTTCAACTTTCATGGGGTATAGTCTTACATTCTCATTTTCCGGAGCAACCGAGACGTACTCTCCCTTAACAGGAATTGATTCCTTCGTTGTAAACGCTGCTTCATTCATTGTTTCTATATTGGAAGCCACGACCGCTGAGGTCTGGCTGGATTGATCATCTATGTTAAGCTGTTTTTGCGATTCATTCATGGTTCTGGCAGACGAAGTTGTACTAATCGTCGCTACCGCCAAAATAATCATCAGCAGGATACCTGTCCAAGTTTTCAATATGCTGGGCTCCTTAATCTGTAGTGGAATACTACCATTATATCTTCATTTATCGCCCAAGCGTTGCGAATTTGTTAATGTTTCATAAAAAAATCTTTACATATTTCAGTTTCTACGAAAGAATGTTCGGCTTTAACCATAATAAGCAAAAAAACACCCCGGAAACAGCTCAAGGCTGCATCCGAAATGCTTTCGTTTTGTCCATTAATCGATCTGTTAACTGTCTCAGCTCTTCTGCCGAGGATGAAATCTCCTGCATGATTGCCGTCTCTTCATGTGCTGCATCCATAATCCGTCTCGCCTCATCCGAGAATGATCCGGCTTTCCCTTGAATCTTTTTCACATGACCGTGCGTTTGTTCTACGCGGCTGGTCTGTTCCCCAATTTTGGATCCGATTTCATAAGCGCCCTTCATAAACACTTCTACCGTACCTGTAAGTTCCTGCAACGTCTGATCAACAGAGATCGTGCGCTCGGATTCATTCACGACGAGGCCATGCTGTTCATGAATCAGTTGAGCTGTATCTTTAATCCGCTGCTGTACGCGGCTGATCAGCTCATTAATCCGATGCACCGATTGTTTACTCTCATCTGCCAGCTTACGAATCTGCTGAGCAACGACAGCAAATCCTGCCCCCTCTTCTCCCGCACGCGCAGCCTCAATGGAAGCATTAAGGGCGAGTAGCCCTGTTTCCTCTGCGATGTTTTTGACGGACTGAGTAATGGCTTCAATATCCGAAGCTTCCTTCTCGAGCAGCACCATGATGTCCCGGGAACGGTTGTGAGATTCCGTCAGCTCGTCCATTCCTTTCATCAAAGAAGAGAAGGTCTGCTTCGTATGATCTACCGAACGTTCCATCTGGCCGGACATCTCTGTCATCCCAATCGACTGACTGTGCATACGCTGAAAATCGTTCAACATCTCATCTGCTGTAATCAACGATTGATGTGAAGTCGTCTTCTGCTCCTCCACACCCACAGCAATATGATCCACCGCATCAGACATCATCTCGATCTGCTCCGCTGCCTGGGCAATTGCTTCGCTTAGTGACTGGGCATTCTGAGAGGTTGTACGTGTACTATCTGTAATATCGTTTACAATACTTCTCAAATTGAAAACCATTACGCGAAAAGCATCATATAATACAGTAATTTCATCCTGTGTTCGCCGCTCTGGAATCTCGGCCGTCAAATCCCCCGATGAGACTTGTTGAGCCGCACGGGACAAATGCACAATTGGACGAGTCAACCACCGAGAGGCAAACCAGCCCAGGATCGCGTTCCAGCATACGCCCATGACAAGTACGATAGAGATATATAACCAGCTTGGCATGGAGAACGAGAGCCAGTCCTGAAGGAAAAATATAAAAAAGCCGCTAGTTCCGTACGTAATCAGTGAAATCAGTACCAAACCTGCGACGGTTTTTGCGCCTAAAGTCCATTTCATATTCACACCTCATAGTCCTTTTTTCCTATTTTACCAGTAGATAACCAAATAACATGTGATTTAGATCACTGAAAACGACAAATTAACCCCCATCTTATTCTTCATGCATGACTTCTCCTCTAAGTGGAGCATAATTGATAAGACGAGTTTTGACTGACTGGTTCCTTTGTAGTCTGCCAAGGTGATATCCTTAATTTAAATTATTTATCGGCAAGTAGGGTGAAATGATTTAGCTTGGCATCCATTTTGCTTAAATGATATACTGAGTGCGCTTCGGCATTGCCGGGGCTGACCTATTTTTGGATGCCACTGGAGGCGAACGAAATGTCTACATTGTCCACAAGGACGGAGAAAGATTTTATTGGAGAAAAAGAAATTCCTGCTTATGCTTATTACGGAATACAGACGGTTCGGGCTGTAGAGAACTTCCCGATTACCGGCGTTCCTGTACACCGGGAGCTGATTACAGCTCTGGCTGCGGTGAAAAAGGCTGCAGCAATCACGAATATGGAGCTGAAGATGCTGCCACGCAAAATTGGCGATGTCATCGTCATGGCTGCTGAAGAAATGATGAAAGGCCATCATCTAGATCATTTTATTGTTGACTCCATTCAGGGCGGTGCAGGCACCTCCATGAATATGAATATGAATGAAATTCTGGCCAATCGCGGACTGGAACTGTTATTGCAGAACAAGGGTGACTATTTCCACTGTAACCCGAATAACCATGTGAACATGTCCCAATCCACCAATGACGTAATCCCAACTGCACTGCGTATTGCTGCGTATCGGTTGTCCGAAACGCTGCTGGATACGATGAAACGTTTGCAGGATGCGTTCCGCAAAAAAGAACAGGAATTCAACGATGTAGTTAAGGTAGGTCGGACACATCTTCAGGATGCTGTGCCTATTCGCCTTGGACAAGAGTTCGGTGCCTATGCGCGCGTTATCGGACGTGATATTGAGCGTCTTGAGTTCGCAAATCGCCGCCTGCTCACCATTAACTTAGGTGCGACGGCTGTAGGTACAGGCCTCAACGCGAAACCGGAATACATCGTCAAAGTCACGGAGCATCTGTCTGATGTGACAGGATTGAAATTGCAAACGGCCGAGGATCTTGTGGATGCCACACAGAATACAGATGCTTATTTGGAATTGTCGGCCGCACTGAAAGTATGTGCTGTCAGTCTGTCCAAAATCTGTAACGATATTCGCATGATGGCTTCTGGCCCACGTGCAGGATTCAATGAGCTGCGTCTTCCACCGCGTCAGCCAGGTTCGTCCATTATGCCAGGCAAAGTGAATCCGGTTATGGCGGAAGTGATCAATCAGGTATCATTCCAGGTTATGGGCAATGACCATACGATCTGCATGGCCTGTGAAGCCGGTCAATTCGAATTGAACGTCATGGGCCCGGTTATTGCGTTCAACTTGCTGCAATCGCTGAAAATCATGAATAACGGCATCGACGTCTTCACTCGTTATGCCGTTGAAGAAATGGAAGCGAACCGTGAGCGTTGTGCATTGATCATGAAGCAGAGCTTTAGTGTAATTACAGCGCTCAATCCACATCTGGGCTATGATGTGGCAGCCTCCATTGTGAAGGAAGCGTTGAAGACTGGAAACACCTTGCAAGAGATTATTCTGGAACGGGGTCTACTGACACCGGAAGAACTGGAAGAAATTTTGCATCCGGAGCAGATGACTACTCCTGGTATTGCAGGTGAGCACTTCCTGCACAATATGGAACGTTAGTACGCTGTTTAAATTCAACTAATGAGTGTTTACATTGACACTTCGATGATAGAACAACCTTCCGATCGCTGTTAAGTCGGAACAAGTAACCCCCGCAGACCGTTACCACGGCTCGCGGGGGTTACTTGTTTAGAATATATAATGAAGGCATACGTCATTCATGCCCAGCGCTTCCGTTCAAGTGAAGGCAATATCTGAAGCTCTTCCCTGTATTTCGCAACCGTTCTGCGGGAGATAACGATGCCTTCATTCGCGAGCAATGCCGTGAGTTGGCTATCCGAGTATGGACGTTCCGCCCGTTCAGAACGAATCAGCTCTTTTAATCTGAGCTTCACCGCCGGCGCAGAGGCCATTTCTCCGTTCATTGTTTCCAGACCTGAGGCAAAAAAAGCTTTGAGTTCAAAGACACCATGCGGTGTCTGAACATATTTGCCATTGACTGCACGGCTCACCGTCGACTCATGCATGCCGATGACCTCGGCAATAATCGCCAGATTGAGCGGCTTCAAACCGGCAGGTCCTTCACGCAGAAAAGATTCCTGTTCAGTCATGATCGCCGCCAGAACACGCATCAGAGTTCGGCGACGCATACGCACGCTGCGAATGATCGCTCTCGCCTCTGCTGCCCGGCCTGACCAGACCTCATCTGCATCAATCTCCCTGATCCAGCGGCAACAAGCTTCGTTCAAGGATACCCGCGGCACAACCGCTGAATTTAACCTTAGCGAAAGCTCACCATTTCTTATCTGCACAACGGCATCCGGAATAATATAATGTTCACGTTCCGTACACCCGATGGATCGGCAAGGTTTCGGGTCAAGACAAGCAATATAGTCATAGGCTGCCTGAGCCTGTTGTGACGTAATCCCCAGTCTTGTTCCCGCTCTGCCTGGATGGAAACGAACCAACTCTTCCAGACCTTCCTCCACCATGTGCTCCGCATGATGGTTAGCGAATGGATCACGCCTAATCTGAAGCAACAAGCATTCACGCAAGTTACGCGCTCCTACACCTGCCGGGTCCAGCGACTGGAGTATGTCCATGGCTGCTTCAGCCTGAGGCATCGATATTCCCCTTGCTGATACAACCTCAGTCATTTCCATCGTCAGATAGCCATCTTCATTGACACAACCAGCCAAATATACAGCTGTTTTCTCCATTGCAGGCGGAAGATTCTGCAACCGAAGCTGAGATATCAACAGTTGTTCAAGTGTAGGTTCGGCCCCTTTCATCTGCAACAGCGGATCATAAGAGGAGAACCTCTCCTGATTCAATCGTCGGGGAAGACGGGGGCGCAGGGTAAAGGGCTCTTCTAGCTCAAGCACCGGATTTTCATCCGCGGCTTCCTGCAAATAACGAGCCAATTCCTGACCCGATAAGGTCAGCAGATGAATGGATTGCTTCATCTCCGGCGTAATAGATAATCGAATACGCCCCTCCTGCACCAACTGAAATCCTAACATCCGTCTCCCCCCTTAAGCGCTGCTCAAGCTACTACAGTATACTGACGAACAAAGACTATTTTCAGGAAATGATAGCATACAAACCAAACGATTGTCAGCGGGCCCAAACCCAATTTCTCAACTTAATATTTCTCCGATACCAACTTCGCTTGGGTGAACAGCAGCAAGTAATCCCTTCCCCCTGCCTTGGAATCCGTTCCCGACATGTTAAATCCGCCAAATGGATGTGTACCCACCAGTGCACCTGTACATTTGCGGTTAAAGTATAGATTACCCGCAAAAAATTCCCGTCTGGCTTGTTCCAGATGTTCGCGATTGCGAGAGATCACCGCACCTGTCAGTCCATAATCGGTATTATTGGCAATATCCAGTGCATCCCCGAAGGATTCTGCCTTGATAAAGGCCAACACCGGACCAAAAATCTCTTCCTGTGAAATCCGCGCTTGCGGGTCCACATCGGCAATAATGGTCGGTTCAATGAAATAACCTGCCTCGTTCCCTGTACTACCCCCGAGTACAAGGCGACCTTCACCCCTGCCTATTTCAATATATTCTGTGATCTTGGCGTACGCCTTATCATCGATAACCGGACCTACCTGATTTCCGACTTCAAGTGGACTGCCCATGCTCAGCAGCTTGGTTCGTTCAATCACTTTTTGCAATACCTCGTCATATACATCTTTATGAATAATGGCGCGGGAACACGCGGAGCACTTCTGTCCCGAGAAACCAAACGCGGAAGCCGTGATGGATTCCGCAGCCAATTCCAGATCACTGTCGCTATCTACGACAATGGAATCCTTGCCGCCCATCTCAGCAATCACCCGTTTAATCCATTTCTGCCCTGGCGCGGTGCGTGCTGCACGTTCATTGATCCGCAGACCGACATCTCTGGAGCCTGTGAAGCTGATAAAGCGGGTGAGCGCATGGTCCACCAGATAATCGCCAACTTCACTGCCCGGTCCTGGCAAATAGTTCACTACGCCATCCGGCACACCCACTTCTGCAAGCAGCTCCATGAATTTAGCTGCAATAACCGGGGTTGTACTGGCTGGCTTCAATACAACCGTGTTGCCCGATACCAATGCAGCAGAAGTCATGCCTGCCATAATCGCGAGTGGGAAGTTCCATGGTGGAATGACAATCCCCACACCAAGCGGAATATAACTCAATTCATTATCTTCGCCTGCAATTCGTGTGAGCGGCTGTGGTTCACTCAGACGCTGCATCTCACGGGCATAAAACTCCATAAAATCAATAGCTTCGGCTGTGTCCGCATCCGCTTCTGGCCATGTTTTGCCTGCTTCGTACACCATCCAAGCGGAGAATTCATGCTTACGACGCCGCATGAGCGCTGCCGCTTTGTACAAATAGCGGGCACGTTCATTCGGGTCCGTATGTTTCCAGGTGCGAAATGTTTCCGCAGCCGTTTGAATGGCCTGCTCGGCAAGCTCTTGATCGGCCTGATAGATCTTTCCGACGATCTGATTTTTGTACGCAGGATTCACGGAGGATAACGTGCGGGCGCTTGTTATTTTTTGTCCACCAATAATAATGGAGTATTCCTGGCCAAGTTCAGCCTCCACCTTACGAAGTGCGTTCTCAAAAGCTTCCCGGTTGGCCGGGACTGCAAAGGATGTGAATGGTTCGTTAACAAAAGGGATATTCATGAATGATTTCCTCCTTCAGATGTGGGGGTTCGCTGGCTGTTTGCCTGAGTTGCCATGCATTTTACTCATCACCCAATATATGTAGCAAGATCCGTGCCAACTCCGGTTGAAGAAGGAATATTTTTATAAATAAATGTTTTTCTTCAAAATTACCGCCCGTTTTCTTCTATGCAGAATAACCTTGGCATGATTATTGCTTGGTAACTTTGTTATAAAGAAACATGATCCATAAGGAGGAACCCCGATGAGTATCGGAACCGAAATGTACCGTAAAACGCTGCTGACCGTCGCAGGTAATAAAGCTGTGGAGAATCTCTCCATCAAATACGGCAAAAAGCTGGCTGGCAAATTTATTGCAGGCAACACACTGGAAGAAGCTCTCGAAGAGATTCGGGTACTCAACAACAAAGGCATTATGGCTACACTGGATCATCTGGGTGAGGGCATTACCCATTTAAGAGAAGCTGCGCTGTATCGGGATGAGTATATACGTCTGGTGGAGGGCATTGCCCGTCAGGGTGCGGACTCCAATGTCTCGCTAAAACCAACCCAAATGGGACTCGCGCTGGACCCTGAGGAAGGTTATCGAAATATACGAGCGGTTGCCACCCAAGCGAAGCTGCATAATCTGTTTGTGCGGATCGATATGGAGGACAGCCCGTTTACCCAAGCGACTTTGGATATTGTGCGCCGTTTGCACTCGGAAGGACTGGATAATACAGGTACGGTACTGCAAGCTTACTTGCATCGTACCGTGGAAGATACACGTGATATGATTCGGGAAGGCATCCGGCTGCGTCTGGTCAAAGGTGCTTACAAGGAACCTGCATCCGTAGCTTATCAGAACACTTCAGAAGTGATTGATCAATTCAAAACGATGATTCGCAATCATCTCGATCAGGGGGTATACACTGCGGTTGCTTCACATGATGACCACATTATTTCCTGGACCAAGCAATATGCGAAGGATCGGGGAATTTCCCCGGAGGCATTTGAATTTCAAATGTTGTACGGCTTGCGTATGGGCGAACAGGAACGTCTGGCCAGAGAAGGATACCGCATTCGTTGTTACGTGCCCTATGGAACCATGTGGTACCCGTACTACACCCGCCGTCTGGCTGAGAAACCCGCAAATCTCTGGATGGTGGTCAAAAACATGTTTAGATAATTTCCCGGCTGGATTCAGTTATATAAAATACAACGAGAAAAACAAAAACCATGCTGCCACTTTCTTTCAGGGCACATGGTTTTTTCTGTACAACACAACATTCCAGACAATGTCTAAAATATGAACATTCCCAATTTAAAATGTCTAATTTTATGGACACCAATTGATTATCTGCTCAATTGTTGAATGAGAATAGAAGCATTTGCATTGATCTGTGATCCGCCTGCTAGTGTTTGCAGATCAACAGCCGAGGCACTGGAATGATTTCGTAAAGTTATCACATCGCCGGGAGCAGCGGTAATAATAATCATTCCTGGATTCGGTTGAGTACCAGCTCCTGAACCATAGACACTGCCACCGACAGGGGCTCCGTTTTGATAAAGGGTAAATTGGTTTGCCTGAACACCTGTAATGATAAAGAACACCGCATAGTCCCCAGCATTACCAATATTAATTTCAGCCGTGCCAGGTGTATGAGTAATGTTGGTAAGGTTTTCGTTGCTATCGAAGGTTATATCCGTCTCGGTAGCTACAGACTGAGCTGAGGTGTTAAAAATATAGCCATACGATGCCAAACCTTGGCCTGTTGTACCGGTTGCCCCGGTAACTCCCGTTGATCCCGTAACCCCAGTGTCGCCTGTAACTCCTGTAACTCCAGTGCTGCCTGTCGCTCCCGTCACCCCAGTGCTGCCTGTTCCTCCCGTCACTCCAGTGCTGCCTGTTCCTCCCGTCACTCCAGTGCTGCCTGTTCCTCCTGTCACCCCAGTGCTGCCTGTTGCTCCCGTCACCCCAGTGCTGCCTGTTGCTCCTGTCACTCCAGTACTGCCTGTTGTTCCTGTTACTCCAGTGCTGCCTGTTGCTCCCGTCACTCCAGTACTGCCTGTTGTTCCTTTTACTCCAGTGCTGCCTGTTGCTCCCGTCACTCCAGTGCTGCCTGTTGCACCGGTTGAGCCTGCCCCTACACCTGTGGCACCTGTCGCACCTGTTACTCCTGTGGCTCCGGTTACACCTGTTGTGCTCAGTGCATCACTCAGTAATTCCTGGGATACCAATCGGTGAGCTGTGACTAACTCGCCTTCCGCGTCTTTGCCCCATACGGAAATTTGCGCTTCCGGGGCAGCGAGGTCTGCTGTGGAAAATATAAACTCGAACGCATCAAAATTTGCATTATAGTCTTTGGTTACGACCTGATTGGGAAGCACATTAAACATTTCTTCCACATATAACGTTCTGACTCCATCGAGATAGTAACCCAAAAGAAGAACGCTATATACATCTATTGAATCCCGATTATCGATTTTGACGGTGACGAATTGAGTGGGGCGGGTACCGGTTACACCTGAAATATTATTTTCAATGGGGCCGGTTGATAGAATGGCCATTTCATCAGCCTCCTTTTTATTTTTCTTCATGCGCATTGAGCCTTCTTATAGCATTATTCAGAAGTTTCTTAACGGTGTGGACCATTTATGTTCTATATGAATAATCACTTTAACAGCCCGGTACTGGGTGAGAGATAACAGTGTAGTTCACTGTTTCTTATGTTAGTTTTAATAACTCACATCTCACCAAAAATTTTAAATCGCCCATTTTAATTAACAATTATTCCTAAACCATAAAAATGAAAGCGTATAACAAAAATAACAAATCGATATCCCTCTCTTCTGCGCCGATACCATGTACGCTTCATGTCAAAAAATATATACACACTTCATTTGGAAAGCTATAATATGGGTAACTATCATCCCCACAATCATTTCATCTGGGGGCCGCTTGTAAGCAGCTCTTGCAACAGGTATAGTTTCCGAAAGTTATGCCCTAACTGAGGTGATATTGATGAAACATTTACTTCCAGAATTAATGACCTTATTACGTACAAATATGAGTATCCTGGATTCGGGCCTTTCCATGCCCGTTATCCCTTCAACCACTGGACTGGCCGAAGCCATCCCCCTATTTAATACCAGTCCTTATCTGTTAGTTCAGGATGATGGACCTCTATTGGGCTATATCGCTGTATCTGATGTTTTACAAGAAATGATGCATGCCCATCGGCTTATGGAAGCTTATTTCGAGACTACTCTGGAAACGGCAGGCTCCGCTCTGACATTGATTAATGAAGAAGCAAAGGTGACCTACTGGACATCGGGTGCGGAGCATGTTTTTTCCATCAACAAAAAAGATATCATTGGGAAACCGGCAGCGGATTTCTTTCCGCCTGATCGCCTTCAATCGCTCAAAACGTTATACACAGGGGAAACCGTGTATCGAAAGCAGCACCAGCCAAGACCCGATCTATTCGCCCTGATTAATGCACGTCCAGTGCAACTCGATGGACGTATTGTAGGCGCGGTTGCAGCTGAAGTGGATATAACAACCGAAATCCGTCTGCATCAAGAGTTATTACATATGACATCCAAAGTCCAACATCTGGAGAAAGCCGTTGCCCGTCTGCGCCCGGATTCCGATCCATTTTCCAGAATCAAGGGCAGCAGCCCAGTAATCAACCAGTGTCTGGAGACTATTCGCAAGATCAGCACCACCTCAGCTACCGTGCTTATTCTTGGAGAAAGCGGAACGGGCAAAGAGCTATTCGCCAAAGCCATTCATGACCTGCGTGAACCGCAGACAGCGCCGTTTATCGCTATTAACTGCGGAGCTATTCCTGGTTCATTATTTGAGAGTGAATTATTCGGGTACGAGAAGGGTGCATTTTCAGGGGCTGATCCCAAAGGAAAAAAAGGGAAGATTGAACTGGCCGAAGGCGGCACGCTCTTTTTGGATGAGATAGGTGAGATGCCACTGGAGCTTCAGGTGAAGCTATTGCGTGTATTGCAGGAGAAAAGTTACTTCCCTGTCGGTGGAACACGCATGAAACAGGCCAGCTGCCGGATTATCGCCGCAACCAATCAGAATCTGCTGGGCATGATCGCCCGCAATCAGTTCCGGGAGGATCTCTACTATCGACTGAATGTCATTAACCTCGTCATCCCTCCCCTGCGTAAGCGCAAGGAAGATATTTACGAGTTGACACAGACTTTCCTGCAAGAGTTTTCCTTGCTCTATAATCGTCATATTGAACTGGTTCCTCCTGAGGTGTTCAAGCTGTTATTCCAGTATGACTGGCCGGGTAATGTACGGGAATTAAGAAATGTGATTGAGCGGATCACCATTCTCACCACGGATGGCGAGGTCAAGCCCGAATATCTCCCTGACACCTTCATTGCATCCATGGATCAGGAACAATCCATTTTGCACGAGGCAGTACAGCTTCATCCACAGCCTGGTCTGGAATCAGTCTCTTCTAGTTCACCTGAAAGCTCGGACCCATCTGTTCCGATACATGAAGTAAAAAAAGAGGAGCCGCTGGATACTTCGACCCTATCCTATCAGGAGAAGTTGGACACCTACGAGTCGGATCTCCTGCTGCAATATCTGAAAGCCGCTGGAGGCAACAAAAGAACGCTCGCCCGGCAGCTAGGCATCTCCAGAGCAACGCTCTATAACCGCATGAAGAGGCTCGGTCTATGACCAGCCTCTTCTTGTCGTTATAATGAATGATACATAGAATTGTTAAGCCTCGATGAAGAAGGTTGGTTGTAGCACATGGAGATACAGAATCACATGATGTTGTGGAATCACGCTTCCTTCAACATATTTGATATCCGCCGCGTGGTAGTCCAAGCAGGTCAGACTTTGCGTCCCTATGTCTTGCCAGCCAGTGTCTTTATCATGTCTGTCCGCGGAAGTGCTCAGATTATACTCGATGAGACATCACACAATACACGACGTTTTCAGATTTTCCATGCGGGTAAAGGAAGCATTCTGAACGTAGAAGCCGGACAAGAAGAGTTCGAATATTATTGCGTTTATTATAAAGCAAAACTTTCACTGCCAGCCCATAGCGAACTTGCAGCACTAGCTGAACGTCTTCGTCCTTTCCACGTTACCTACAGCCTAATCCCTGCGGAACCCGTTATACTCTATCGCTGTTTGACGGACATGCATAAGGAATGGAGCAAAGCCGAAGCGCTTGGACATTTGCGTGCCAAGAGCCTGCTTTTTCAATTCATCACTGAAGTGATGAATCAGATGCAGACTCAAGGTGTACGTTCTCAGAAACGCGATCTGGCTGCGCAAATCATCACGATTATTCAGTCTCGATTCGCCGAAGCCATTACGCTGGAATTACTATCAGAAAACCTGAATTATAGCGTTCCACATCTCTCCTCCTATTTTAAAAGCCGGACCGGACTCAGCCCGATTGATTATCTCATTAAAGTACGGATCGAAAAGACGGCAGCATTGCTGCTGGAGACGGATGCCACCTTAAAAGAGATTGCATCCAGCGTTGGTTATCAGGACCCCTACTATCTGGGCAGACTGTTCAAAAAGTATAAAGGCGTCTCTCCCTCACATTTCAGAGCGGAGCATAGAGCCACCCAACGAGAAGATAGTCCTTCTACAACCATGAGATTATCCATTGGCCCTCCAAACCCCCTCAGCTATACTGTTGTAGATGATAATGATTATCAACGAGTTGGGGATGGAGAGGACGAATTGTACATGTACAGAGGATCAAGACCACCTATTACGGCGGTATTATTGCTTAGCTTTATGCTGTTGATCAGTGCTTGCGGGACGGAGGCTACAGGTAATAGTTCCTCGGGAGCAGCTGAGAATGCGACAACTCCGACCAATACCAAACAAGGACAAGCTGCTGGAACTACAACTGCCGAGCAACCACAGACCAAAACCGTATCCACGGTTACAGGAGATATCGAAGTCCCATTGCAACCCAAACGAATTGTAGCGGGTGAATATCTGGGCAGTCTGATCGCTCTGGGTGTAACTCCTGTCGGAACATCAAGTCACCACATTGCGAACCCCTACCTGCATGATGCGCTGAAAGACGTGGAGGATCTGGGAGATGGCAACGGCAACTTGGAGAAGATTGCTGCCATGGAGCCGGATCTGATTATTATGGATGATATGTACGCTGAAATGAATGAGCAGCTAACTAAAATTGCCCCGACTGTAATCATACCCTATGCCTCATTCAAAACCGTGCATGAAGAAGTTAGCTATTTCGGTGAGCTACTAGGTAAGCAAGAGGAAGCACAGGCCTGGCTTGCTGATTATGACCGCCGTACAGCCGCAGCGAAAGAACGAGTGCTCCAGGTTATACCTGCGGATAGCACATTCTCCATTCTGGAATATATGGGTAAAGATATTTCAACCGTTGGCGCCAACTATGGCAAGGGCGGACCCGTAATATACAATGTGCTTGGCTTCAAACCTCCAGCTGAGGTAATCGCTGAGTTAACCGATCCAGGCTGGGCGAGCCTCTCCACGGAAGTTTTGCCTAAATATGCTGGGGATTATATCGTTCTAACAACAGATAACCAGACGATGGAGGATTTAAAGGCTGACCCCATCTGGGGAGGATTGGACGCCGTCAAAAATGATCATGTATATATCTGGGGTGCTGATCGCTCCTGGTATTGGGACCCCATTGCCATTCTCACCCAAACGGAAGAACTGGTCGATTGGTTAGTGGAAACAAAGAATTAAAGCTTCAATTTCACTAACCAATCAGCATCATGGCCTCTGGATTTCATGGTCATCTGCTTGAGATTTATTTCAATCAAAAAAACACGCAGGACTGGCTCGATAAGCCGGTTACTGTGTGTTTTTTGGTTTATTCCAATGATATTAATTTATGATTGATGTTAATTTCCCATGAATCCATATTATTCTTTCAATCACGCTACAGTACTCTTGCCAGCCGGATCAAAGCCGCTCGTAGATGCCGATAGAATGTCGCCCGGCTCATTGAGCATGCCTGTGCTGCGGCAGTTGGATTGCCAGCATATGTCCAATAGGCCGCGTATAACAGCTTCTGATCCTGCTGCGAGATACCATGAACCCGGCCCTCCAGCAAATCCAGGATATGCGACTGTAGATGAATGCCATCCGTCATGCCATTCACTCGCCCTGCGGACTCATGCAATTCTCCGGGAGAATGCAGATGAGTCAGCATTTTGCGTAAATCCTGTTCGGACCAGGGTACCTGACTCACGCCAGATGTCCCCTGCTGTAACCCGCCGTTCTTTGCATCAGGAATCAAAAGAGACATCACCCAATCACCGAATTGTCCACTGCGCAAATCCAGATCTAGCACATCTGCCTGATCTGCATACAGGTCACATAAACGAGTACGTGCTCTCTTACTCCGAAAACCAATACTCTGCAAAAACAGCTTCAGATACGGATTGGTTGCGACCAGTATGACCCTGGCCCCTTCTCCCAGTAGGGACAACCGATCCAGTGACATATAACCCACAAGTTCTTCACGTTTGTAGCCTGGCACATCATCCCTTGCTGCAGCGAGTACCGCAAAGTGAGTATCCGTCTGGTCTGGATCACAATCCAGCTCTTCCGATGTGAAACATTCCTGCATCTCGGCTGGAAAATACTTGGACAACATCCCGCTGCTCTCCCGGTGCACGAGTACCGTAATGAACATCGCGATCGGATCGCCCTCCTTGTCTCGCATCAGTACAATCCCCTCAGGATAACGCTGTGCAAGTTCGTCTAAAAAAGCAGGATAAGACGGCGCCTGCCAAGGCTCCACACTATACTCACACCACTGTTGGAGTAATTTGTGCAACGCTGGCAAGTCCTCCGATCGCATCACCTCCATCGGAGAAAACAGTGAATCCGCAGACACATCAGCGTACTTCCGATGCTGGAGCATGGATTCCTGACACAAAAGGAGCATTTTCCTCGTAATCTGGCGTCTCTCATGTGGACCCGCTTGTTCATGGAGCGGCTTCAGCAGCCCCGCTATTCGCACACGCATAGCTTGCAGACGCTGTGGTTCACGTTGACGAAAATCCCGAAGCAGATGTAATCTGGCCATATCATGCAGCGCCAGACCATTAGGACCGGAACGGATGAACGACATGCGTCTCAAGACGTTATATTCCTCAAGCGTCACCTCTGTTTGCAGCACGGATGCCAACAATTCCTGATTCGCCGTTTCCAGCAGCGTTAATACCTCTACCATTGGGTGCAGGCGGGGAAGCGTCAATTCAAGCAGCAGCCTGGCACTAATCATTTGTGATACTTCGGTCCAATCGGAGATGGGAATATTCCTGCGCTGATCCGCAGCCTCTACAGCAAGCGCTAACCCGAGCGGATGTCCATCCGTCATACGCGCAATCGTCCCCGCTATGCTCCTGTTCAATGATCCCGCCACTGCAATATATTCGGACACTTCTTCACCCGTAAAATGTTGAAGAGGCATCTGCACGAGGCGCTGCCGCAACCTTGGATGTGTCCGCCACGCTGAAGCAGGCTCCGGTCGTGAGGCCAGAATAATAAGTACTCCATATAACGGAAGCTTGGATACAAAGACTTCCATAAACCAACTCTCCAGAAGAGCCAGTTCTTCATAGTTATCCACAGCAAGGACCAGCCGCCTCTTTACTGAAGTCTCACTCAGCAGGCTCAATGGTCGCGTGTGACCATCACTCCCCATTGTCTCTAGTCCCAATGTAGAGGAGAGATACTCCAAAAAGACCGACGGTGTAGAGCCGCAGGATCTGCCATCCATCCATATGGCGGTTGCTCCATGGTTCCGAGCAACGGACAACATCTCAGACAGCAAGGATGATTTACCGATTCCTCCCATACCCGTAACCGAAAAAATGGTTAAAGGTGCTTCCGGATTGTTGAGCCATCGGTCCAACACCATCAGTTCCTTGGCTCGACCCACAAAACGTTTTCCATGACCATAATGGCTATCGTATTGAATCTCACTACTGTTTTCCATCTGTGTCCTCCGCACTAGATACTGGTACTTTCCTTAACCGTATTTTCTCACAAATTGAGACTACATTGAGACGCACAGTTACATATGAAGTGATAAAATCTAGATAAAAGCCAAATTATAGTAAATATACAAAACAGCTGTTTGCAAACGTTTAACACAGGGTACATACATCTTTCATGAGGATGTTCAACATAATTCGCCATTCCGCTAATCGAGCACACCAATCAAGTGGGCATCCACCCATTTCGAACTTCATGCTTCCCTTTCAGAACCTATACAGCCCGATATTCCAGGAAAGGCGGATTTGTGTGAGAAAAAACCTCGATATCTGTAATCTGAGCGGACAACTAGGAATCAACCGTGAGCGACTTGATGAATGGTTGCGTCAAACCGGTGTTTCGTCCCAAAAAATGGAGACGGAGACTTTTCCGGAGCGCAGTTCTTCGCCATATCGCTTGGCCGCTCCCACCTCGTTATCCCTTGCACCTTCCTCCGGCCAACCCAAACTGTTCCGTGGCCGCCGTCCAGCTTCTGAAAACTCTGTATTACCAAGAGCATTACGACACGCTCGGCGCATCAGTAAAAATTGCTAGACTGTGCATGCTTTTCAATAATGCACAGTCTGGACTGTCACCAGCCTGATTCATCAAGACAGAAATTCCTGTTCCTCCTCGATCATGGCATGAGCAAGCAACGCCATCTCCAGGCAGATTCTTCTTTCCTGATCCATAAAATCAGGTCCCATTAATTCTTCTAACTTCTCCAATCTATTGTACAAGGTTTGCCGATGTATGAACAATTGAGCAGCCGCATCCCGCTTGGAACCGAAGTTTTGCAGGAAGGCATCCAATGTCTCCACCAGCCTTAGATGATGTGTCCGATCGTAGTCAATCAGAACGCCCAGATGATCATTCACAAAAGGCTGCAAAAACGATTGGGGCAATGCTTTAAGCATTTGATATATACCCATACGTTCGTAAAAATGAATATGTTTCAGCCGATCCACGGATCGTGAAACTTCGATGACCTGGTACGCTTCCCGCAGACTGTCCGGCAATCCTGTTAGTCGGTTACGCACCTTGCCAAATCCGGCATGGATCGTAACCTGCTTCAGGTTGCGACTCGCAAATCTCTTCACATCACTAATAATGCCTTCAAGTGATTTTACCAGTTGATTTCGTGTAGATGTCTTGTTCTCTTCCTTGGCACAGCATACATATACCTGATTATTTTTCAGCATGATGAGGCTGGCGAGATTGTTCTTTTTGAGCAAGGAACGCAGCAGCACCAGAATATCCTGATGATTGGTTTCCATTCGCTCACGCCCAATGCCTTTCAGACGGTGCTCCATCTCAATAACTCCGCCGGCAAACCAGTACTGTCCCTTCACCAACAGACGGAGCCCCATTCGGGTCTGCGCCTGCTCCTCTTGAAGAATGTTACCGTTCATCAGATCCTGGATCAGCTCATTCTGGTTGCGTACCATCTTCTCCTCCAGAAACTGAGAGCGCAAAGTCAGTGCGGCCGCAGCCTTCGCTGTATAATCGAGCAACAACTTAAGATACTCAACGGGTGCTGAAGGATGTACAACCATACCTACCGCGGAAAAGACCTGACCAAAACATACGACCGGATGACACAGTAACACCTGTTCCTCATCCAGATGGAACCATAACTCCGTGTCTGAATCATTGAGATCCAGATGCTCAACCTCCTGTTCATACCATGTGTAGATCGCTTGCTGTGTCTCGGAGGGTAACTCCGGCACAAAACTGCCCGGTTCCATGGATGAGATATACACAACCGGCTTGGCCGCATATTCATGCAGAAGGTTAAGCACAGCCGACATGTCTGTACTCTGTAATGTTCGCTGCTGAAGCTGACGGGAATAGGTTTCCAGACTCTTCAGCAGCTGGTGCTGATGATTAATAAGCAAAGCGTGAATATCTTGCGTGATCTCAACAAAACGGACCGGTTGCTCAAACACGATAAGTGGGAATTGATGCCTGTCAGCCAGTTCAATCAATTCTTCGGGAATGCCATGAATGCTCGTACCAAACTCCACGCAAAGCCCCGCCGCTTCGCTCCGGATTAACTGGAGCAGATATTCTTCGCGCCCTTCTTCCGATTGAAGCCATAGTCCAGTGGATAAAATAAGATCATGGGGACTTACAAAGGGAGAAACATTGGTGATCTCCAGCACATGAACCCATCCAACTTGACGTGATGTTCCTTCTTTCCCCGCAGCAAGCCGGGCTTTGGCAAAGACAGGGCGAGCCAGAATATCCTTTATCGTAAACACGCGGTCATTTCTCAATATCGATCCCTCATAGTGTCATTTTTTCTTACATTATAAGCGATGGACAAATGTCCTGAATAGTCTTTTCTCGACATTATGTTGAATCAATACTTCAAAACATAGACATGAGGTAAGGTGCAAAACGATGATCCAGGTCATAAACTTGTAGTATAAGCTAACAACCATTAAATGGACGAGGTGCATGGCGATGAGAATCGGAATTCCGAAAGAAATCAAAAACAATGAAAATCGTGTAGCAATGACCCCTGCTGGAGCTGCTGATTTTGTCAGAGCCGGACATCAAGTCATGATCGAACGTGGCGCAGGATTGGGCAGTGGATTCACTGACAACGAATATCAATCGGCGGGAGCGGAGCTTCGGGATACAGCTTCAACTGTGTGGGCAGAGGCAGATATGATCATCAAGGTCAAAGAACCCCTTGCCAGCGAATACGCCTATTTTCGCCCTGGCTTGATTCTCTTCACCTACCTGCACCTCGCAGCGGAACCTGCACTGGCAAAGGCACTGATTGAAAGCCGGGTGACCGCCATTGCGTACGAGACATTGGAAGTTAACGGGACGCTGCCTCTGCTCACCCCGATGAGTGAAGTTGCCGGACGGATGTCGGCTCAGATTGGAGCGCAGCTGCTGGAGAAAACGGAAGGTGGCAAAGGCATTCTGTTATCCGGCGTACCCGGCGTAAGCCGTGGCAAGGTCGTTGTTATTGGTGGCGGCACGGTGGGCACCAATGCCGCCAAAATCGCGATTGGTCTGGGCGCGGATGTGACCATCCTCGATTTGAATCTGAATCGTCTGCGTCAGCTGGATGATATTTTTGGTAATCAGATTCATACGCTGGTATCGAGTCCATCCAATATTGCGTCGGCTGTTGCGGCTGCCGACCTGCTGATCTGTGCGGTGCTGATTCCAGGCGCCAAAGCGCCAACCCTAGTCAGCGAGCAAATGGTTACCACCATGGCACCCGGTTCGGTCATTGTGGATGTGGCGATCGATCAGGGCGGAATTGTGGAGACCATTGATCATATCACGACCCACGATGAACCGACCTATGTGAAGCATGGTGTGGTGCATTACGCGGTAGCGAACATGCCAGGCGCGGTGCCGCGCACGTCTACGGTGGCACTGACTAACGCCACTATGCCTTATGCGCTGCAGCTGGCGAACCACGGTGCAGCAGCCGCGATTCGCGGCAGTGCGTCCATTCGCAGCGCGGTGAACGTGCTGAATGGACATATCACGTATGAGGCGGTTGCCCGGGATCTCGGGCATGCCTATGTTCCCGCAGGACAGGCGCTGGAGAATACCGCCACGGTCCAGTAATCTTGATATGACCGTTCCACCTGGCGCCTTGTCGCCGGCCTGTGGAACGTAATAGAAGCGCCAGTCCGGGCAGATCCTGTCCAGGCTGGCGCTTCTTGTTTTATTTTCATATGAAATAGGAATGAGTTCTGAAGATGCTTCGGGTGGCGCTCTATACTACACGTTCGCTGCACACCTCACGAAAATTACAGTCCCGGCAAACACGGCGTGAAGGCATTGGCGTGAAATACGAAACGTCCTTGGGACGGTTGTAATACTCATCATCCACACAGGAGCGCATCTCCGCAATATACCGCCCCACGTTCTCCTCCACCTTCAGGATATCCTCTTCCGTTGCCGTAAACTCTCGGTGTGTTCCGGTTAACAGGTACTCCACCCTCAGCTCAATCTGCTCCAGTGGAACCCGGTAATGCTCCCTCACATAGGATGCGTACAGCATCAGCTGATCCGAGAAGTCATCCTCCTTGCCCGTCTTCCAGTCCACAATGACGATGTTGCCGTTGCTGCGACGATATAACAAGTCCATCTTCACATACACACGCGTATCGTGCAGCATCATCGTATCCCATTTCTCAATCTCCAAAATATCCGTACTTGCACGGGACAGGTCCTCCCACGTGAGCGTCTGGTACAAATTACCGACACAGGCCGAGGCTCGTTCTTTAATTGTCGCAATCCGGTCATTCAACGTGTCATCCCCGTAATACATCTCAGACAACATCACCCGGTTCTTGGGATCGAGCCGCCACTGATCTTGATCCATTGATTCCACATACGCCTGATTCAGCAGCTTGCGCATCGTCAGTTCCAGAAAGTGCTCACGAGGTTTATCCTTGCCTTCTTCCCTGCTGCGAACCGCCGATTCACACATCCGATGCGCGAGGTCACCGAATACGAGGTATAGATTACTGAGCTGCTTCAATCGATACAGACGTACCTGCATCTCATCAGCTGAATCTGCCTTCCAGCCGTTATGGGCTCCATAATAATGATAATAATATTTGCGCAGGCACTCATCGAACATACTCGCCCGCGACTGCGAATAAGACCACTGCGGGTATTGTGCCATAAGATATTCTGCCTTTCTGTATGCCGGATCTGCATGAGATCCCTTAATGCTCACAGTATATAGGAAAGAGCAAAAACGTCGCAAGCACCCCTTCCGTAATTTTCTTCTATCCGCAACCGTTTCCGATTCAATGCGTAACGTTTATATAGTAACATCACCAAAAGATGAAATTACAGAGCAGAACGCATACTATTCTAAATAGAGTACAGGATTTTGCTTTGATATAAGATCAACCATAGATTTACACTAAAACGGAGAGGGCAGAAAAAATCTGGGGGTAACAGCGATTGAAAGATTATTCTGCACGCGGAGCGGCCGAGTGTAAACCTCATGAGTTGATCTTATATGAAAAAATATTGTACAGGCATATCCTAAAAGGAGGCACCACCCATGAATCGACCGGATTGGTTCCAGGCGGAAGAGGCATTACAACAAATCCAAGTCATCGGAAGCGACCGGAATGAGCTCGTTAACATCATTGGCCATGTAGAAGGACTGAATTGTATTGGCACAGGAACGGATGCGGCGGTATTTACGTATGACGGATTGCCGCAGTATGCCTTCAAGATGTACTCAGATCATGCCCTGGACAAACTTGAAAATGAAAAACAGGTATATGAGCAGCTCAAAGGCCTGCCCTATTTCCCTACCTATTACGGCAGCGGCCGAAATATTCTTGTGATCAGTTTTGAAGCGGGAGATACCTTGCTCGAATGTTTGGAAAAAGGAATCCCTGTCCCTGAGCAGGTCATGCTCGATGTGGACGAAGCGCGTGAGGCAGTACGCAGCCGTGGCCTGAATCCACGGGACATTCATCTGAAAAATGTCATTCTCCAGAATGGACGCGGTAAAGTCATCGACGTCTCGGAGTATATTCAGGACGGTAACGATAATCGCTGGGAGCATCTCGTCTGGGCCTATCACAACATTTATCCACGGATCAAAGGTACGCCCATCTCCCCACGCATGCTGCAAACGATCAAATGGGGATATAATCAACTGGATCAGGCCAATATCAAATTGGACGACCTCTCCAAAAAGGCTAATCGATTATTCTCCAAATTCATGAAATAAGCATCTTCATAAACAGATCAAATGTTTGTTCTGATATTTGATATTCATAAAACAATCCGGATTACTCGCGCAACTCTGGCGGTGATCCGGATTTTTGTATGTACCCTGTTGATGCAAGGCCTTCTTATTTTAACCGCCCCTGCGAGGGTGTCATCCCTTTGTATTGTTTATACAGCTTCGTAAAATAGTTGGCGTTATCACAGCCAACCTGGGCAGCGATCTCGGTAATGGTAAGGCTGCTCTCCTGCAGCAACTGTTCGGCTCTCGTCATTCGGCACCCATTCACATATTCCACAAAGGTGCGTCCAGTTAGTTTTTTGAACATTTTGCAAAAATGATATGTGTTCAGCCCTACCTGCCCGGCAGCCTCGGTCACGGACATTTTCCCTGTTGGCTCCGCTTCAATCTGCTCAATCAAAAGCTTAAATCGTTCCCGATTGGGAAAATACGATCCCGTTGTTTTATCAGGGAGATGGTGTGGCATAAATGTGCGGGCAAGCAGAGTGAACAAGGCATGCAACTTGGATTTCACAACCAATTGATAGGCCAGCGGCTGTGAGGCCATCTCCTCGATAGCTTCATCCAACAGGGAGTAATAGCCTTGGCAAGCTATGTCGTGCTCCGCCGGTTTTACCGGAAACCTTACCTTCCCTTCCAGATAGGGAGCAACATATTTCAAGTGAACGGGGTCATGGGTAAAATCATGAAATAACGCACTGTTGAGCACAACCGAATCATAGTGGATATCCCCTTCCTCCAGAGCATACCCGACATGCAGCGCCCCTCCTGGAATGATAATGACCTCACCTGCTTGAGCTACATAGGGCCTGCTGTCGATATGAAACAGTGCACTGCCCTTCCGCATAAAAATCAGTTCAAAGTGTTCATGCCAGTGCAAGTACAGAATGCATTCTTCCGTTTTCATCCCCCAACAACGATTCTGGAACAACTGAAATGGATGTGATTTATGGTCAATGCGGGTATTTTCGTGAAGCGCTTTCAGGTCCAGCACGCTGTCTCCTCCTTTCCCCACAAGATCAGACTAATATTGCACAAGATTGTATAGAGCCATGCGGCAGATGCCCGGCTATAATGAGTGTGTCACGAAGTACTATAAGCCAATATTGGAGTGAAATTCAACCATGAATAATCCGTTACGCATAGGCACCCTTGTGGGTGGACACGACGCAGTCCGCGTCATTCCACAGATCATGAAACATGGCTTCGAATCATTCAATCTGACCTTCTGGCAAACAACTGGTGATCTGGACCTCGCCGAAACAGCCAAACGTGTCCGTGAAATTGTGGACGAACAAGGAATTGTCATCTCTGCAGTAAGTGTGTTTGGCAATCCGCTCACCGGAGCCGGGGATAACGCTGATACACTGGCCAGTTGGGAACGGGTGATTGACCATGCCCAGCTCTTCGGAGCGGATATCGTCTCCGGGTTTACCGGACGACTGACCGATCAACCGATTGACCAATCCATCCCACGGTTCAAGGAAGTGTTTGGAGAACTGGCACGCCGGGCTGCAGACCGGGGTGTACGCATTGCTTTTGAAAATTGTGATATGGGCGGCACATGGCAGACAGGCGATTGGAACATTGCGCATAATCCAACGGCCTGGGAGATGATGTTCGATGCAGTTCCTGATGAAAACATCGGATTGGAGTGGGAGCCATGCCATCAAATGTCCAGCCTGATCGACCCAATTCCTCAGCTGCGCAAATGGGCGCCTAAAGTGTTCCATGTGCACGGCAAAGATGCCACCATTGCCTGGGACATCGTCAAAGAATATGGCGTGCACGGCCCACGTGAATTCGTCTGGCACCGTACCCCCGGCTTCGGGGATACCAACTGGTCCGACATCATTACAATTCTGCGCCAAAACGGGTATCAGGGAACGATTGATATTGAAGGCTGGCATGATCCTGTCTACAAAGATGAACTCGAAATGACCGGACAGGTGCACGCACTAAAATATTTAAAACAATGTCGCGGTGGAGATTTTGTTCCCAATCCGGTATAGAAACGGGATTAACATGGAGTTACATGATGTCCATTGCACAAACATTGAAAATGAAAAGTATAAGGAGATGATAGGATGAGTCATCCTTATCGGGTAGTTGTAGCAGGCTGTGGGGCCATGTCCAATACCTGGGTTGATTACGCCATGCAAAGGCCGGACACGGAAATTGTAGGGCTTGTCGATCTGTATGAACAGACTGCCGTTGCACTCGCTGCACGGCACGGCCTCTCCTGTCCCACGTTTACAGATATCAGTGAGGCCATTCGAGCAACAGATGCCAATATCGTATTTGATGTCACCATTCCAGCGAGCCATCACGGCATTGCCATGACGGCGTTACAGCAAGGATGTCATGTATTTGGCGAAAAACCTCTGGCGGAATCCTTCTCTGATTGTGAAGATATTGTTCAGACTGCACGCCGTACAGGCAATATTCAGGCTGTGATGCAAAATCGTCGTTTCGATCCACGTATTCGCGCCTATCGGCAGTTGATTTCCGACGGATCGATTGGCCAGGTCGGTTTTGCAGGGGCAGATTTCTTCCTGGGACCTCATTTTGGAGGATTTCGTGACCTGATGGATAGTCCACTGCTGCTGGATATGGCGATCCACACCTTCGACCAGGCACGTTATATTCTCGGTGCCAACCCGGTCTCGGTGTACTGCCACGAATTTAATCCTCCAGGGTCCTGGTATCAAGGTAATGCGATGGCACTATGCATCTTCGAAATGTCCGATGGCTCCGTGTTTAACTATCGCGGGTCCTGGTGCACAGAAGGTGTGCCTACTTCATGGGAAGCATCCTGGCGTGTAACCGGCGAAAAAGGAACCGCGATCTGGGATGGACATGATGACATTTATGCTGAAGTTGTCTCGGCACAGCATCTGGATGCGGACGGCAAACCATCCTTTTTCCAACCATGTGAGCGGATCGAAGGAGAGCAGCCTGTCATGGACAAAACAGGACACCACGGCTGTCTCGAAGACATGTTCGCTGCACTGGAATCCGGACGACTGCCTGAGACCGATTGCAGTGATAACCAGTTCAGTATGGCCATGGTCCTTGCATCCCTCGAAAGTGCCCGCACAGGTCAAAAGGTGCTCATTGCGGATCTGCTGAAAACTGTATAGTGAAGCCGTGAGTCAAATAGCCTTCCTCATAAACCAAGCCCAAACTGCGAATCTTTTGCAGTTTGGGCTTTTTGTCTACTCACTCTTCTATTCTAGAAATGATGTAGCCGAAAAAAAGTCATGCCAAATAGCAAACGCAGTGCAGGGGACGAAATCGATTCTGGAGAAACGAAGTGCTCGCCTTTATCACCGGATTTCCCCTTACAAAAAGGGAATCAAAAAATCCGGGGATAACAGCGATCGAAAGAACGATTCGTAACCGGAACGACTGCTTTGCAGGCAGTTATTTTTTTGAACTTACATCATTTTATAGAATTCCTTTTTTCATTGCCTTGTACACAAGCTGCGAGAACAGGCTGTTCGACCAAGCAAACCACGGCCTTGTGAACGTATTGGGATCATCCGAATGAAAACCTTCATGCATGTACCCAGTGCCTGCATCCGTGTTCTCCAGCAGATCAATCATCTCCAGCATTTCCTTATCATTGTCTGCGGTCAGACCTTGCATGGACAGCGCCATATGCCAGACGTAGCCGGGAGGAGTATGAGGGCTGCCGATGCCTTTGGCTGCTTGTCCTTCATAATAAAACGGATTTTCCTTGCTCAAAATAAAGCGCCGTGTATTCTGGTACATGATGTCCTCGGTGGAAGCATACTCCAAATACGGAATAGACATAAGTCCCGGGGTACCTGCATCATCCATTAGGCAAAAGTTGCCGTAACCATCCGTCTCATAGGCATAAATCTGCCCATACTCGGGGTGACGGTAAGTACCGTATAAGGAAATACCGTGTCGTATTTCTTCTTCCAAATGAGCCATCTCGCTGACCAGCTTCTCATCTCTGAAAACCCACCTTGCAATCTCCCCCATTTGGCGCAAAGTCACCGCTGCAAATATATTTGCCGGGATATTATAATGAAAATCACATGCATCATCACTGGGGCGGAAACCGGACCAGATCATCCCGGTATAGTTTACCGGCATCCCCAATCCTTCGTTACGGAGCGTATCATGGGCTGGACAATTCCGGCGCATGAATCGATATGGGGACTGATCACCATGACGCTGCTCCGTTTTCCACAGACGTACTACGCTCTCCATCACCCTCTTGAAACGCTCGTCAAATATATCCGTCAATTCCGTCTCACGCCAATACGCATAGGCGAGCCGCATAGAGAAACAAAGTGAATCCAGCTCAAACTTGCGTTCCCACACCCAAGGCGACATCTCTGTCTCATCATTCGCATCCCAATGCCATCCATTAGCCGTTTCGTTAAACGCATTGGCATAGATATCGATGTCCGCATAGAATGTATGCCGTTTGATCAGCCCGCCAATGATCCGCTGCAGCTGTTCGTCTTCCTTTGCCAGCGGAACGTAGTGCATCACCTGCTCCACTGAATCACGCAGCCACATTGCCGGGATATCCCCTGTAATAACAAAGGTTGTCCCATCATCCAATAGCTTTGTCGTCGTTTCCAACGTGTTGGGAAAACAGTTACGGAACTGTGCCAGCAATCTGGGTCTATGTTGCAGTCGTTCCTCGGCCTCGGTAAGAATGTTCTGCACAGCTTGCGGTAATTCCAGATGCGGCATGGGGATTTTCGGTAATCTGAACTGTTCCATGGATGTCGTCTCCTTTGAATTGAAGTTTCCATATTTGTTTGCATCGATTCATTCAATGATCTGTGTCGCATTGTTATTTTCGTTATGATAAATTATAATAACATTATTATTTGTAAGTGTACTGTGCCGGAAGATGATCGTCAATTCATAACGGATGGTATATTAAAAAATAAATTGGATCATATCTTGTAGATTGAAATGGCTCGTTAGTTTTATGCAAATTGTTTACATATGAAGGAGTAATGAAATGTCACGTAAAGTATCTATCCAGTCGCTGGCCGACCAGCTTGGATTATCCAAATATGCCGTCTCCCGTGCACTCAGTGGCAAGACAGGTGTCAGCGAAGCGACTCGCGCCCGTGTGCTGGAATTAGCCCGTGCCTTGGGATATCGCCAAAGCACCCCAGGAAGCAGCACTGTCACAACTGCAACCCATACAGAACAATCCGGACCCCCATTTGCTCTCATCTGCATGAATCAGCTCAACCGGGGTGAGCCCCACTACTGGCAGCGCGTCCTCTCAGGCATGATCTCTGCCTGTAATGAGAGAGGATGGCATCATGCCATTGTATCTCCCTCTCTGGGAGTCGCTGATGAACACACGCCGCCAGAACGGGCAATCGCTCCTCACTTGGATTGGGAACGTTGTGCAGGAGTCATCGCCATGGGCGCTTTCCCCCATGCAGTCCTGCAACGACTGACCCAGACAGGCCGCCCCATTGTGCTCGTGGATCATCAGGAGCCACTATTGAACTGCGATACGATCAGCCATGATAACCTGGAAGCAGGCATTACTGTGGCTAGATATTTAATGTCGATGCAGTGCCGCCGTATCGGTCTGATTACGGATGATGGCCGAGCTGCCAGCTTTGCGCAGCGGAAGATCGGCATCGAACTGGCTTTGAACCATTTCCACGCAGATAGCAGTCGGTTGACCACGTTCAGAGAATGGAATATTCCTTATGAGAACGGCGAATGGATCGACCAATTGGCTGCCACAATCAAAAACATGCCCGCGAACGAACGGCCCGATGCCTGGATTGGCGTCAATGATGATATCGCCTTGCAGTGGATGAATAAGTTGCAGGAAATGGGATTCTCCACACCTGAGGATTGCCTTGTCATCGGTATCGACAATGTGCATGCCGCCGCCACATCGTCACCGCCCCTGACCACAGTCAACCTGTGCAAAGAGGAACTCGGTCAGCGTGCGATCGAAGCGTTACAGCGCAGAATTGAACGCCCGGGAACACCAAAGGAAACGGTCATGTTATCCACATCCCTTATTCCACGGGAATCGGCGTAACTCAATGTGCACAACTTCTTTAGCATCAGCAGGACTTAACTTTATTGAATATCAAAAAGGCTCAGCATTTTATTATGCTGGGCCCTTCTATCTCTATCTTGTTATTCTTCCAAGCTTATTCCGTTCCGTTTCTTTATTTCTGCCAAGGCAGACTGGTATACGATGGAAGATCTACTTCCCAATTCACGTCTCGATACTCACGATTAACTACGGTTCGTTTTAAGGTTAATTTTGTTCCATCTTCTTTGTAAAAACCACGGATGACCAATTTCAGATTGTCTGCAACGTATTCTCCGTCATTATTAGGCTGGTCTGGATAACCGATTACTTGAACAGGATACTCTTTTCCTTCCGGATCTACAGCCACCCAGCGATCGCCATTAAAAGCATTTCGGAACGTCCCTCTTCCCTCCAGGACTAATGAGTAGTTTTTGTCATAGGATTCCCACACCGGTTTGAAATTGAAATCAGAAAATAAAATTTCATCTCCATATTGTTCAAATTGCAGTACGTAGGTGTAAATTTCAGCATCCTTACGCATCTTTTCCAGATCCACTTCCACCGACTTCTCTCCCCACACTGGTATGGTGTATCCTTCCAGGACAAAGCGAATCTTCTTCGCATCCACCGTAACAAAAGCAGGGTCCCATGTCTCCGATAACTTCAATGGACCACCATCCATTAATCCACTCAAATCTCGGAACCGGAACTTGGCTTGACGGGCATCTGGTCTGCTCCCGTTGAATATTCGATACTCATTCGTTTCAGGAATTTCGATGTGATACATCAGGTCCATATCATCTGCCCAATCTTCTCCGACTTTGGCACGAAGTTGATCATCCAGACTGATGTTCATGTCAAGGCGGGTCCCGTTTGGCGTACGTACTAGCTGTGTCATGTCCAGTTTCAAACCCTCAGGAGTGGTGTAGGTATTGTTCATAGGAGCCTCAACAGCCAGTGATTTGGCTTTGGTCATATCGATGTTGAATTGAAAGCTCCAATCTATCACAGCATTTTTATCTTCGTATGATTTTGTCTCAAAATTATAATAGCTTCCTACTTTTAGATGCCCAAGTTCTCCACGCACGATCACCTGATCCGGGATATCATCATGCAACTGGTATACCAATCGTTCAGCTGCCGAACCGCTTGTTCTGGTATCCCGCGCGAGAGTTGCAACCTGTCGCCCCTGATCGTCCGTAATATGAATTCTCCCCGCCTCTGGAGATATTGCAAAAAGCCCTAGCCCATCAGGTGTTGTTTGTTTCAGTGTGATCACGATTTGAGAGCGATCTACCAACACATCTTTGATCTTAAGCGTGTAGCCCTGATCCTCAATGTTGATATTCGGATTAACCACTAGACCGAGTGGCTTCAAGCGTTTGTAATCATCGGCAAAATAGGAATACTTGAGTTCTTCTGGAACAGGTATGTTAGGTAGTGGCGGGTTATTTACGGCATTTACCGTGGATTGAGTCGATTTTGCTGTGTGATCAAAAGCAAACCATGCCCCTCCCACAAGGATCACAACTGCCGCCGCTGCAATCCCAGTACGGCGCATCCAATGGGATTTGGAAGCCTTTTTCGTAAATGGATCCCCGTGCTCTGCGCTTTCCATGGACACGCCTTCCAGTTTTCGCATCACCTCAAGTGTAAGGTCCGCATCCGGCTCCTCACGAAAGAAATGCTGTTCCCACAATCGATCCTCATCATTTGGAATAGGCTTCATACGTCGATAAACCTCCTTTGCGCTCCATTTGTTTCTTCAACGTTTTCTTCCCTCGATAAAGTGCATTACGCACTTGTGCGGGGCTCATGTCTGTGATATCTGCAATCTCTTCGTAGCTCAGCTCATTCGTATATTTAAGCAGCAGCACAAGCCGATACGACTCTGGCAGTTGGTCCATCTGGCGATATATTTCACGCTGCATCTCCTTATGCAGCACATGTTTCTCTGGCGTCTCACCATTGGTTTGTTCCAAGACTGTATGAACAGCGGTCATGACCGGTTTCTGTTGCCGCATAAAATCCCGCATCCGATTCACAGCGATGGTGTATACCCAAGATGAGAAACTGCTTCCTTCCCTTCGTGTCGGAAGAAAGCGGTACATCCGAAGAAACGTATCCTGAGCGAGATCCTGTGCATCCTGATGACTCGCACCCATTCCGCGTAAAATGCCGAAGACTTTATTTTTATATCGATCCACGAGCACAGCAAATAGCTGTTTGTCCCCTGCCATAATACGCTGAATGAGCTCCTCCTCTGGTATCTGTTGAGTCATGTAATCCCCCTTCTCTACAGCTTCCATGCATGGTTCTGTACTATATAGACGGAATCACTTCCTGAAACCTCTCACTTTATCCAAAAAAAAGAATTCGCGCCACCCGGTGTAAACCGGATAGCCGAACTCTGCAACCATTGAAGGTTCATTGTTACTGCTTCACTTGCTGCCATGTGGAGTTTCAGTTTTGCTTCGTTTTTCAGTCCTCTCTGCTTTTTTCTGAGACAAAATCACTAAGCTGGGAATAGATCGCTACGATCTCGTCCATCGACATACGCACTAACCCACTGGATGAAGGGGCTACAAATTCATGAATTTCCTTGACGACCGGGTCGTCCTGAAATCCCCATTCCGCTTTGGCACGCTGACTGTACTGGGTGTATACCCCTTTCCCCACAAAACAGGCGATGTCTGGTCGGTATTCCTCCAGCTTTTGCCGTAAAATCTGCCGTCCCTCTGCATATTCTTCCTTTGTAATATCGTCCATACCTCTTGTTGGCCGGGCAACAATATTCGTAAATCCGTACCCCAGCTTCAGCAACTCTCCATCCTCTTGTGCATCATATAAACGAGGAGTCAATCCGGAACGTTCAAGAATGCGCCAGAAACGGTTTCCTTTATAAGCATAATGATGACCCGTCTCTCCAGACGTGATGCTGGGATTGAATCCAATAAATAATATCGATAAACCATAATCCAGATGATCTGGAATCATAATGAAAATCCCCCTTATCTTTTTTAGTCATTTACATCTTTCATCTGTGTATAAAATGATATAATGGTTGAAGTATTTTCGAAATCGGACTGAAATTTTCATGAAAAAGGAAGCTGAACTGATGATTGCAGACATCATGCTTGAAGTCGTCCTGCCCGTCTTTCTCCTGATTGCCGTCGGGTCCTGGATGCAAAAGGTGTTCAAGTTGGACTTGTACACCCTCGCCAAAATCAATTTCTATTGTATTACCCCCGCAGCCGTCTTTATGAGCATGTACCACTCCGATATGTCGGGGGAATTGCTCGGAACTGTCACGCTTTTTTACGCCTTATATGTACTTATTCTCTATATTGTGGGGTCTGTGTTCGCACGCTCGCTTCGCATGAACAAAGGCATGAAGGCTGCCTTCAACAACAGCATCATGCTGGACAATGCAGGCAATTATGGTCTGCCCATTAACTCCCTGGTATTTCGTGGTGATCCGCTGGCCTCTTCCATCCAGGCACTGGTCATGTCTTTACAGGCATTACTGACTTTTACCTATGGTGTGCTGTCCATTCAGGGTGCCAAGCTCAAAGGCAATTACCGTGCGGTGATCATTGGATTTCTAAAAATGCCCGTTCCTTATGCACTGTTGCTCGGCATTTTGTTTCATATGGGGAATATTCCATTGCCCACTTTCCTGTCCATGCCGCTGACTTATGCGCAGCAAAGTATGGTCGCTGTAGCACTCTTGACACTCGGTGCCCAAATTGTAAAATATCCAATTCGCCTGTATCGTCTTGATGTGTATATTAGCACATTTCTGCGTTTGCTGATTGGCCCGGCCATCGGGATTTCGATTGTACTGCTGCTCGGTTTGCAAGGTATCGCTGCTCAAGCCCTTATTATCGCATCCGGTATGCCTACCGGAGTCAATGCGTCCATTCTGGCCGAGGAATACGATAACGAGCCAGACTTTGCCGCCCAGACGGTTCTGATCTCGACGTTGCTTAACATCATTACGATTACCGCACTGATTTCGTTTGCGAAGACGTTCTGATACTGGCAAATCAAACCTGCTTCTCCACTTCATGTTCCGTTTCCAAAAAAAAACAAGTCCATAACCCATGATATGGGTTATGGACTTGTTTGGTTCATTAGATTGGTGATGAAACAGCAACAACACTAATCTGATATTGCCCAGCCGAGTTGAATGTAATTTTGAATGTCGAATCCATGCTTGGACTCGTTATAGTACTAAAGTTTTTGGAATAAATTAAAAGTAGCTCCCCATCCACACTACTACTTAATGCGGTTAGACCACCACTATCTCTATACTGGGACAAATCCAAATCACTTTTGGTGATGGAAGTTCCGTCTGTTCTGGTAATCTTAAAATAATATTGGATATTCTTAAAGTCCTGGCTAACGGTTGCGCGAAGCTTGAGATCCTTGCTGTCCCCGCTATTTACGGTTTGAAGCGGAAGTGTCTCCAATTCATGGTTGCTTGAATCCAACCATTTCAATACATAGGTAGGTTCTGCCGGGGCATTCACCTTGAAAGTTGCTGTAATTTTATTGGATAAAGGCGTGTAAGAATAGTCGGCATACGCTGGGGCCGCCATAGTAAACAATGCGGTAGATAGAAGTACTGCCTTAACAAATTTCGGGATTCTCATAGGTATTGATCTCCTTTTTATCTCCAAGGGGAAAACCGGATTCTCCCGGCTCTCTCCCGCTATTGCAGACTTTTCACAATCTTGACTTAAGCTGGTGAATTTAGAGCAACTACGCTGATCTCGTACTCACCCGTGTTGTTGAATTTCAGATTGTACAAGAAGTCATGCACTGGTGAAGTGACCGTTTGATAATACCTTGTATAAATAGTCAGTTTACCATCACCGCCAACTTCTCCGGTTCTTGGCGATCCAAGCGAATTGTTTACGTATTCGTTCAATTCCACATCATTTGCAGTAATTGCAGTTCCGTCTGTACGGGTGATGGTAAACAACAATTGGATATCTGTATAGGTCTTGGATGTCGTTGCACGAACCTTAACATCCTTGTTTTCTCCGCTAGTCACAGTTTGCAACGGCAGCGTTTCCAGTTCTGCGTTCGCATTATCCACCCACTTTAGCACAAAGGATGGAGCAACAGGATTTACCTTGAAACTGGCCGTAATCGTATTGGATACCGGTCTTCCGGAAGCTGCATACGTAGGGCTGGCCGCCAAGAGCAAGGCAGAGGATAATAACAGAGCTTTTGTTAATTTATTCCTTTTCAACATGAGAGAACACTCCTTTTTCTTAATCAAAATGTTTATGTTTCACAGCACTTATCTGCACGGAGTATGTCCCCGGAGCATTGAATTTCACCTCAAACGAGATTGTTTCCTTGCTGACAACGGCAGCATCATCGGACTTCGTAATAAGCCAGCCATTGCCGACATCGTATGATGTATATCCTGGCGTACTGATCAGCTCTATATCAGATGAAGAGCCGTTTTCATCAGTCCATTCAAGCAAGTAACTGGCGTGATTAACGGTCGTTGCTATTTCAGGAACAGGCTGAGATGTGAAGGATACCGTTTTGCTCACACCAGGCGTGGTTACGACAATCCCCGAATTTTCTGACCCTACCTGCAGTTTCAATGGCAGTCTAACATCCAATTTCAACTGAGATTTTTCGGAGATACCTTCAACCTGACCTGTGAACAGATATATTCCTGGTTCATTAATGAGGACTTCATTATTCGTGATATGCACATCTTTGGGTGCAGTCCAAATTACTGTTTTCATAACGGTACTGCCATCAGGCATCCGGACAGACACTTGCGTCGGAAGCTGATAGGCCTCAGCAACCTCCTGAATTTTGGCGATTGTTGAAACCACTGGTCCTGTTGGACTTACACTTCCCCCAGAACTGCCGCCAGTAGTTGTTCCACCCGTAGAAACCGTAGGTTGTACGTCTCGAGGTTTCCCATTAATGAGTTGGATCTTGCCCTGATTCCCACTGTAATCCTTGACCAAATTCGGAACGAGCTGCTTGTCCGGAACAATAATATCGTTGATTACGCTAGTTTGCTGGAGAACAATCTCAGAATCCTTAACCGCTTTTTGTGCCACAGTTAATGAGTCAACGGAAGTCGTGCCTGTCAAAGTTAACTTGGTAGCCACATTCAATTCCATTCCTTTGATCTTGGCATTCTCAAAAACCAGCGAGGTTTTGGTATTCCCATTAGTCAATACCTGTCCATCCACTGAAAGGTTTTTGATGGTTAGTTCATCACCCAAAATGATCAAATTCCCCGTAATATGCAGATCTCCACCATCAAATACAAGATTCTTTTTGGAAGCAGGCACCGTTAAATCCACAATGTTCTGAATCTTGTAATCCGGTGTCAGCGCGACCTTCAAGGTCGCCCCTTCGAGGAACTGCTTGTTGGCAGCGGTCAGCAGTTTTTGAATCTCGTCTGTCACCGGATATTTGAAAGCACCGATACGGACAGTACTCTCATTAATAATGGTGAGTTCCATCTCCCTCGTTTTCGGTTCTTCAAGTGCCTGAATCAAACGAGTCAAAAAGACAGCGATTTCCTGTCGTTCCGTTGGTCTATCCAAAGCCAACTTTTGACCATCCCCCTGCAACAAACCGATTTCCATGGATGTTTCAATGCTTTGCTTGCTGACAGGATCACTTACTTCACGATCCGACAGTACGGCAGTCCCTTTTCCTTGGGCTCCAGTGGCTTGGACAAAGATGGACAACAACTCTTCCCGAGTTACCAGATCTGTTGGCCGAAACGGCTCATTTGGATTGCCCATCAGTCCTTGGCTCTGAACTCGTTGGATGCTGTTTGCAGACCAACTGCTTGCACGAACATCCGGAGGCAGCACGGATGTAGATTCATTGGCCGGTAACTGGAGAGCCCGTACAAGCAATTCAGCCACCTCTTGACGAGTAATTTTTTTGCGCGGTTGATACGTCCCGTTATCATAGCCCTGGGTAATGCCCAGTTCGTTCAGATAAGCGATTGAGGCCAGAGACCAATTGGAGGCTTGATCTATATCCGAGAAAAGTTTTTCGGTAACTTGCGCGGATACAGCAGTCGCATGAAATTGACTTAACAAGAAAACACCAAGCGTTGTGCGTAAAAGCCATTTATTCAAAGATTTTTCTCTCCTTTTCGATAGTAAATTAGAGACCTAGAAATGTTGTGCTATATACAATGAAAGTTGAACCAATACATTTTCCATCCATGTTTTATCAATATATCAGGTCGTTCTGAACGGATTCTGAACAAGTTAATCTCGATATGGAATACAAAAAGAAGTCCAGATACACCCTTCAACGGATGTGCCTGGACTTCTTTATTAATGAATATATGATAGAAAATTAGAGCTAAGTCTCTATGACTCATTTGAATTGACTACTAAGATTCACATGTCGTCCGTTCAGGGAACTTGCCACCTTCTCTGAACAAACATCGAACCAGTCGCTGCGCGGCCCGATTAAAATAAAAACTCGGACTGACACCCTCCACCTGAACAGGTTCCAGTTCCTTCACACTTTCCTTGACCTTATTCATTTCAATGAGTCCCATCTTCCGCTCATTCGGTCCGAATCGATAAATAACCTTTTCATCGTCTTCCGTCTGTTTCACCAGCAGAATCATTGACGCCATACAGGTTACCCCCTATCGTTACGTTGTGAGATTCCAATGACCACTTGCTTACTATTAATTATTACCCAGAATGGATTGGAAACATATAGGGCTTTAGTTATTTATATTAACGTTAAAACTCCTAATTTTAATTATCTTGAATGAAATATTTTGACGAAAAATAAACAAAAACAGGCTTGGATATACCAAACCTGCCCTATTACCTTGCATCTAAAGGAATCAGAAGTCTCATGCTTCATCGATCCTGTTACAAACGTGGGTCCACCGGTTCAGACTCCAGAGCCAATGTCCCGAGAACACATTCATGCACCCTTTCCACGGGCTCCATGCGCACAAAACGCTCGATTCCCTCCATGCCCAAGGCACTTTCCATCAGAGCGTGGCGCTCTTTTTTGGACGTTTTGCGTTTGCTGAGCCGGGACAAATTATCCGGTGCAAGGTAATCCATGCCATAAATGATGTGCAAATACGCACGACCTCGTACTTTAATCGCAGGTTGGATCCCACACCTCTTGCAGTGCAAAACGGAAAATCCGGTCCAGTTCTTCATATTGAATAATCTGTTCATTCTCCAGCTGGGCGGCCAGTTGTTCAAAATGCGCGATCTGCTCTGCCAAAAAAGCATGTATCGCAGGTAGCTGCGGTTCCAGGTCGAGTTCCTCACCCGCCTTTTTCCGGCGCAGCAGTTCATGGATTTCCGTATAGAGCGGCGAGCTCTGAGGAACAAGCTCCTGCACCAGCTCTTCAAATGCCATCGGCGGCATCGCATCATAACGTTCGATCCAGCCACAGGCGAGCAGTGGGCGCAGCACATAGAAATACTTTTTGATCTTCACCTGCTCACCCTGCAGATAATCACGGAAATTCCCCTTCGCCATATTCAGATAATGGTACATACAGGACTTTGGCGAGAAGGTCAAAGGCGATAGTGCACGAATATGCTCTGCCACGCTGTACGGTTCGTCATACTGAATCGGGGATTGCAGCCACTCCAGCAGTGGTGGATTCGACTTGCGAAACAGCTTCAAAGCTTTGCGTAAATCCCAACCATTAATATCAAGCTGATCACTGATCGGGCGTTCGATAACATCCCTTTTATCTTCAATGGACAAGTACCATTCCAGCGATCTCACATACAGGAAACGAACATCATAATCGCTGTCCTGTGAAGGAAATCCCCATGCCCGGCTGCCCGATTCACAGGCATAGATGATCCGCACCTGCTCCTCCTGTTCGATCTGCTTCAGCTGCTGTCTAATCGTATCTCTCATCTCTTCATGAACATGAGTCATCTCTGTGGCCTCCACATTTTCCAATTTAAATCTCTATCTCTCTCACCCGGCTCGCAAGTGTATCATATCCCGCTACAGTCTCAGCAATATACGTCAGTACCGTTTCACTCCACCCATAGATATAAAAGGTATTGCCGTCCCGTGGCGGCACCATTGCCTGCTGATAAGGTGCAATATCCACAATAAATGCTTTCAGGTCCGGATTCATCATCCGCCGATAACGTACAAGCTCAGCATATAACGGACTGCCTTCATTCTGCTGTTCATCGGTGATCATAATGATCTGATCCACTTTCTCTCCAATATCCCGAAGCTCTCGTACAGGCCGTCCCGTGTCGGTTCCACCTTGTGCGCGAATCCGATGAGCTTGGGAAAGGATACTTTCATCCATCTTGGGACGAGCATCCTCAACTATATGGTCGAATAACCAAAACAGCGAGTTGCCTCGTGTTTGTTTATATAGCGCCAGTGCCAGCACCGATCCAATTCGCAAATAATCCCCTTGCATGGAACCGGAGCGGTCCAAAAAAATGGCGGTTCTTCCCGGCAACGATGGCAGGTTGCCAATCGATAGCTCCACCGCTTCCCGCAAAGCAGAGCGCAGCTCTTCTCTTGCGATCATTTCATATGCACTGGCGAATCGGAAAGGTAAGATGCGCGACTTGCGCAGGGCTTCTGCATCCGTTAGACGACCCGTTACGTAATCGATATTTTTCGATTTTTCAAACACTCCCGCCCGATCCATTGCATTCAGATGACGTAACAATGCAAAGGTCGGCATCTGAGACATCAACGCCTCCCATACCGTACGTGTCGGCTGCATGATCGATGTGACCACCGAATACGGCAGTTTTCCTTTTTCGATCAGATGCATCCGACTTGCAGGGTTTGGAGTAGCCTTCAGCTTTTCCAGCGCCTGTAACTGCGGCAGGTCTGTAAGATCCACTTCATGTCCTCGCAAATAACGGAACAAGGCTTGCTGCTTCATATCTGTCGGCTTGGGGTGTGCTGTAGCGATCATATCGCCCAGACTGTATCCACGTCCGCGCCCGTTGTATTTGATTGCCCAATATTCAGTGATGCCGTTCAAAAATTGACTCACCTGGCGCTTCACCGCTCGACCGCCCTGTCCTCGCCCCGTTCCTCTTAGAATCGTCAGAAAATCGGCCAAGTCAGCCGGTGTCTGTACCACCTTGGAGAATACTTTCGCAAACTGATCCGGGTCCACCTTGGACAAGAGTGCCAGCCCGTATAGAGGCTGTAACCGCATCAAGCCTTCATTACGAGCATAGACCAGCGCCCGCGCCATAAACCCTGCATCGACCTCAGCCATCTCCTGATGACTGACCATCGCATCATCCATCAGTTGCTGTGTGTCTGCATAAAACGTATTGTTCAATGTATTGGTCATCAACATCTGTATATATTGTTCCTCCACCAAACGGTCATAGGCTCCGTAGCCCCCATGATTACGTGTCGTTGGCTGAGGTTGACTAAATAATTGTTTTGCTCTGCTCATCACTCATGACCTCCCGGTGTGAGTCTATTTACTGATATTCCATAATAAAATGTTCCGAGGAAAAAGGTGGGAAGGTATAATACCCGCTCTACCGCTGAGCTACACCGCCATGAACGGCGGCGATTGGATTCGAACCAACGACCTGGTCGATTAACAGTCGAAGTAACCCTCCCTGGCGCCTCGGAACCTTGATCCGCAGAGTTTGTTGCTGCCCCGCTTCACAACCTTATTATGCCTCACACATTTGCACGCGAACATGGCGAAAGTATGGCGACGAATCAATTTCATAACTCATTAAATTATCGTTTTGTAACGATTGAAGCAGCTAAAGGTATTAGGAAATTGATTCAAACATCCATAAGTTTAAAATGAAACCAACCACTCATCCTGATACAATGTAGGGATATAGTAAATGGGCAGATCACCAATGTTTCTATATAACGAAGAATTGTTCTGCCAACATAGTCATCCATACATCCGCCTGACTCCAGGCCACCAAGGAGTGAATATTCATGGCTAAAGAAAGCTTTGACAAAGAAATTCAATTCCTGCGCATGCTGTCCCTGACAAGTGGTGCGTACAACCGTAAACAGTATGCCGAACGGCTCGGCATCTCCGTACATACATTTGATAAAACCCAGCGTAGATTAAAAGAAATCATGCAGACCGTCGCTGACCAACGCTCAGGTTCGGAACCAAACAAAGAAATGGCGGACCTTGTTCGCTTCCAGTACGGAGAATCTGCTGAGCCTATGCTGCTCTTCCTCTTTCGAGCCAAGTCGATGAAAGAGACTGAAGTGCAGCGACTTTCTGTCCTTTTGCATACCCTGCAAGATCAAGCTTTAACCGCAATGGAATTACTGGATGCCTGCTGCGCTGAACTTCCAGAGGAACTGGCGCTGCCTGACGAAAAGACCATTCGCTCCGATCTGAAGTATCTGGAAGAAGTGGGGGTGATCCGCAAGGAACCTGGCGGCAGGCCATATCGTTACCTTTTGCAGCAGGACGTACTTACGGGTCTATCCGTGGAAGAACAGTTGGAGTTGTATGATTTTGTGGATATTATGGCAAACACTCAGGTTCCGTCCGTACAAGGCTATATATTGCGGGACAGTCTCAAAAAGGCCATTGCCGCAAGCTATCCGCAGGAAGAAGCCATCGAGCCATTCATATATAAATACCACTATTATTCACGCATTCTGGACGAAGCACATCTGTACACTCTGCTTAGTGCAATTCGCCAACGAAAACATGTCAAGTTTCTGTACTATTCACCCAAAAAACCGTCCAGCTACAGCTCGCAGAATACGAATCCACGCTTTGAACGGGAAGCAGGCGGACGATCCAACCGGATCGTACCACTTGAAGTGGTCTATGACCATCAGTATGGTCGCTGGTATGTCATTGGATATCAGGGACGCCGTGGCTTTGTGAAATTCCGCATGGAAGGCATTACACAGCTGGAGGAACAGGATTCGATTGAAGAAGGATATATGCTCGAATTGAAACAACAGTGGGCCGAGATCAGCCGCTACAGCTGGCTAGTGGATACGGGGAACACCGTAACGGTTCAAGCCCGCTTCTTCCATCCTCAGGACAGCCAACGTAACTTCATTCTGGATCGGGTTCGTTTGCAAGGCCAATGGGGAACGATTACGCCCGAAACGGAACATACCTTTCTGTATGAAATCCAGGTCAACGGTATCACCGAGATTAAGCCGTGGCTTCGGAGTTTTGGCTCAAGTTGTGAGGTGATCGCTCCACAGAGGCTGCGTCAGGAGATGATTAAGGAATGGAAGGAGATTGCGCAATATTATGAATCTGTTCGAGAAGATGTTCAACTACCAGATGATGACGAGATTGAATGAAACCGGACTGTTCACCTGGACATCCCAGGAACGGGCCTGGCTGCGCATGATGCTGAATCACCCTGCCGCACCAGAAGCACTAAACCCTGACACGTTGCACAAAATGCATGACATGCTGGATGCAGAGCAGGATCTGGACCTTCAGGATTACCTGACCGAAAAAGCCAAAAGTGAAGAAAACAGTGTCTTTCATCCGCTGCTCAAACCATTACGGCAGATGATTTTGCATCATCAGGGGTTTCGCTTGACAGGGCGTGTACGCAATGGACGAATCAGCCAGGATCAGTTTGGATACCCCTACAAGCTCGAATATTCCATGGTCAAAAAAGAATGGTACGTACTCTGGTATGCTCCACTCTACAACAAACTGATGTCCACCAAGCTGCACAGCATCATTACCGCGGAAGCTCAGCCGCTTCAACCGGAAACTGCTTCTCAATATGCTGCCAAAATCGCGATTTTAACGAAAAACCGGAAGACGACCGTAATGATCGAAGTGCTGCCGGAGTTCAATCAGGAGTTGTCCCGAATTCTGTATGCCTTTTCCTGCTTCGAGAAGCAGGTGGAATTTGTGGAAGCCCAACAGACGTACCGCATTAAACTGACCATCCCGCGGAATGAGATGGATTATGTGCTGTCCAAAATGCGTTTTTTGGGCAAAAGAGTACGGATTGCAGACAATGCTGCGCTTCGAGAGCGAATGTCCGAGACAGCCGCCAAAGTATTGGCACGCTATGCGGAAACCGAACTTGAAGCACTGCCTGAACGGACTTCTGGAGGAGTGCGCAGCCACATTGAAAAGCCTTTCGCCAATGCAGACGGCAGTGATTCTGCATAGCTCTTGTTAGTTGTGATTCGTTAAACGTCCAACTTATGCATAGGGGGACAAATAGGGTGTGTTCGTTTCATTAGAATAATATAATACAAAAAGGGCTGTCCCCCGTTATACTAACGACCTGAGGGACAGCCTCTTTGTTCATATGTTTTCTCTACGCGCCACTACCGGCAGCCGAGTTCCTTCTTTTATTAATCGCATGCACACCCATCACAACCGCTATCAATTCATACGTGTCCAGATGTTCTGATTGGTTGTCTAACACAAATGCGCCTGAACCGAACCAGCCACTTGTACGCCTGAAGCTTGCCACAACTTTACCGCCCATCCCGGTGATATCATAATCATGTGAAAACGCCGGCGCGGAGACATCATACACACCACGCGGTCCTGCATCGTACTCATACTTCTTACTGAAAAAGCTGAACCTCGCCCGTAAGACACCCCACTCCCTTCCATCGGCTGAGGTCACATCCCAACGGTTACTAAACATGCGGAATTTACCACTGCAAATGAGTCCCGAGTTATCGAATACATCAAGCGATGAACCAAAGGCACTTTTCAAATCGAGATGACCTGCCTGTTCCTGTTCATGGTTCATAATCTCGGTGTACCCTGCATTAAAGAAATTATCTCTGAAATAGAGTTCCATGGAATTCCTCCCTCACAAGAAATAAACCTTCTCCCATATTGTAAAACGACATATATCCCTATTTACGTATAAGAACTGGGAATTGCTTCAAATAAAAAAATCTGCCAGCTAAATTGCAGCTGACAGAATCTTATCTTAAACTTCAACTTTTTTATTATTCAGATACACAGCAACACCAACCAAAATCACAGCCACGATGATTTCAAAAATAATACTGGCCCATGTTCCATCTGACCATGTAATCCGATTGGACGTAAAGGAGAGCGCTGTGCTTTCTTCAGTGAAATGAAATAATTCGTTCGAATTAAAACGACCCGAGAAGATGATATTCTCCAGCCAGCTAATGACATTGACTAGTACGAAAAATGCGACAATACTAATCCACGGTCCTGTTTTAAAGCGGAAGCTGCCTCCGATAGAAATGGAGAGAAAGATGATTATGATACTGAACATAGCCACCCACCAGAGAAACAGCAACACATTGAGAATCTCCGAAAGATGAATACCCGAATCGTTAATGTAGCTGGTAAAGTTAATCCCTGTATGCGTTGTACTGTAAATAAAGTAGTGAATGGCAGCAACAACCATTAAGCCCAGCCAGCAGAGTGTTCCGAATATGATCGGAGACAAGACGTGAGACAGCCCTGTTACCGGCACAAGACGGCGGTTGAACGAACGGATATTGGATCGGTATGTCTTGATCATTTTCACATAAATAGCCACACCTGCTCCGACATATGCAATGACACCTACAACACTCCCTGTTACTTCAGAAAAAAACAATGCCAGCCCAATCTGAACGATAATCAATACGGCTAGCCCAGCCAACAATGTATTCCAATTCCTTCTAAAGTCATACTTCAGCAGTGTCATCATTCCGCATAGACCTCCTTGAACATTTCATCCACACTTTTACCGTACTTGAGACGCAGTGTCTCCACTTCTTCCCGCATTACCAATTCCCCTTCACGGATGAAGATCACTTCATCAAAAATTCGTTCAATATCCGTTACGAGATGTGTAGAGATGATCAGACTGCTGTCTTCGTCATAGAACTTCACAATCGCATCCAGAATTTTGCCACGTGCAACCGGGTCTACCCCGCCAATCGGTTCATCGAGCAGATAAAGACGAGCTTTACGGGAAAGAGCCAGTGTTAATTGCAGTCGTTCATTCATGCCTTTCGACAGATGTCTTACCTTATCTCCCTCTCCAAGCTTCATGAAATCAAGCATCTCTCTCGCTTTCTCTTGATCAAAATCAGCGTAGAAATCGCGGTAATACGCAATCGCGTCCCGTACCTTCATCCAACTCTCGGTTAATGGGCGGTCCGGCATAAAGGATACCAGCGACTTCGTTTCCAAACCTACCGCTTTTCCCGTAACACGAACATCTCCACTACTGGGGTGCAGAAGCCCTGCAACCAGCTTCATCAAAGTACTTTTACCGCTGCCGTTACTGCCCAGCAGACCTACAATTCGGCCTGGTGCGATATCAAGCGTGATGTCATGAAGTGCTTTCTTGCCGCCATACGTTTTGCTCACATGGTTCAGCTCAAGAATATTACTCATTCCCTGTTCCTCCTCTTCCATCACGATGCAGTGATTGCTTTCCCTCTGCAACGGCATCCGCCACGATATTTACGATATCCTGTTCTTCGATGCCCAGTTCCTGCATTCCTGTCAGAAAACGCTCCAGCAATTCACCAGCCATCTCTTTTTTGATCGTCATAATTTTCGACTCCTCACTTGTCACGTATCGACCCAGACCTCGCTTGGTTTCAACCACTTCTTCCCGCTCCAACTCCTGAAATGTTCGCTGTACTGTATTGGGATTGATCTGTAATTCGGCCGCGAGCTCACGAACCGAAGGAATTTTATCGCCTGCCTTAAGTGTTCCGGTCACAATCTGTCTTTTGATGTACTGCATAATCTGCAGGTAGATTGGCAAGTTGTTGTCAAATTCGATGCTCACAATGTCCTCGCTCCTCTCTGTATCTGTGTGTTAGTTACATAGTACACTAGTGATTTGTTGTTGTAAAGCCCATTTATTTAAAATGGCTTCAAATGCAAAAAAAAGAACAGATCCTCAGATCTGCTCTTATTACTCTTGATTCTTTCAACTTCGTTCATTGTATGATGTAATCGGTCTGACAAGAAGTTTTCTATACGATATCCAAAGGCACTTTGCCCTTAGGTGCAGGGAATGCCTCATTCAACCGAACCATTTCATCTTGGGTCAAAATAACATCCATCGCCGCAGCATTTTCTGCAACATGATTCAGCTGTACAGCTTTCGGGATCGCCAGTATGTCTCCATCCCTAATAACCCAGGATAACGCAATTTGCGAAGGACTGACTCCTCGATCCTTAGCAATCTCACGGATGACTGAATGCTCCAGTAACTCTTTACGAAGCCTTCCTCCCTGGGCCAGTGGACAATATGCCATCACAGGAATACGGCGTTCCCTCAACCAGGGAAGAAGCTCGTATTCTATACCACGAGAAGCTGCATGATACAGCACCTGATTCACTGCACAATGCTGACCACTTGGAACGTTCCAGAGCTCCTGCATGTCCTCTGTATCCAGATTCGAGACACCCCAGCGCAGAATTTTGCCTGATTGTTTCAACTGTTCCAGAGCTTCAACCGTCTCTTCCAACGGCACACCTCCACGCCAGTGCAGCAAGTACAGATCCAAGCGATCTGTACCCAAACGCGAAAGGCTGCGCTCACAAGCGGTAATCATCTGCTTCCGATCCGCATGGTGAGGATATACCTTGGATACCAGAAATACATCATCGCGACAGTCTTTTATCGCTTCACCAGTGACCTCTTCCGCCCCGCCTTCAGCATACATCTCAGCCGTATCTATTACTGTCATTCCACGTTCAATACCATGACGCAGTGCCTGAACTTCTTCTCTCCGACTGGATTGTTTCTCACCCATGTACCATGTTCCCTGTCCGATTGCAGGTAATGTTGTCCCATCGGGTAGCTGGATCGTACGCATCTGATTTCCTTGTTGCATCTGTACTCCTCCAATCTGAGAATACTCTTCTTCCTATCTATTGATTATTAAACAGATCAAAGCTACTCCCTTCACTCGCCCTTTCATTCGATCGCTTCCAACGCTCCACCATCATGATATACAACTGATCCAGTGGTAACGTGAGGCTGCTCTGGGCAATGCTTACCGTAGCATCGACCATGCTGCTATTTACCGTCATTAATTTGCGCTTCATCCCATTCTGACGATCCAGAAACGCTTTCTCGTCCCACAATTTAACCCCAATCATCTTCTGTCCCATGAATTCATACATAAAAATATTCTCAACATCTTTCCAGGCAATTAACCCTCCTGATGTGTAAGAAGATGAATCCACAAACCCATGTTCATCGACAACAAAGGAAGGTTCCTTCTTAATCATCTTCACCAGGCTGTAGCAGAGACAAAGCCCAAAAAATAAAATGGAGAACAAGCCTATAACGGAAGAAATGGCAGATCCCTTGGCTGAAGAATCATCAAACATCAAAAAAAATCCGGCTGCTACAAAAAGTGCCGCCCCTACTGTAAGCCATGCCATTCGTTTCCGGCTCGGGTATTCCACGTGCTGTTGATCATAGGATGTGGACAAAGTGATGCTCCTCCTTCATGGTGACTGAGACAAGAATGATCTATATAAAAGGGGTACAGCTCATTAAATGAGCTGGATTACCAAATATACTTAAATAGCATTGTTCATTAAACAGATTCAACTGACATTAAACATCATTTTCAGACAGCTTTTCGTCTATTTCATGACTATTCAACATTAGGATTCGTCATGCTTCCAATAATTCCTTTCGGGCCCAGGCGATATTGTTAAGAAATAGGAGTACGTTCGTTAGAATCGTGTTGTCCTGCCTCATGCTTTCCGTTAATATAAATGGAAAGGTTAGGAAATTAAAACAATCTGAATCGTGGTGGGAGGACAAACAATGAAGAGTCTGCGCGGCATAACATCGGAAGATCTTTTTCAGATTACATGGGTTAATGATCCAACTCCGTCTCCTCAGGGCGGACAATTGGTATATGTAAGTCGGAAAACAAATGAAGCACGAGACGGTTATTCTTCTCACCTGAGACTCATTAACCTGGAGAACCAGAAGGAAAGACCTTTCACATCTGGGGATAAGGATCACGCTCCTGCTTGGTCGCCGGATGGTTCACAGCTTGCTTTTTTACGAGAGCATGAAGGCAAAACACAAGTGTGGCTGATCGCCTCAGATGGTGGAGAAGCACAGCAAATCAGTCATTTGAAGCATGGCGTCAGCTCCCTGCTCTGGTCACCAGATGGGCTCAATTTGCTTGTTAAGTCATCTGTGGACATGAGTAAAAAAGACGAAGATGAAACGGAAGACATAGATAAAAAACTGCCGCAAGAACTTGTCGTGGATCGAATTCGAATGAAATCTGACAGCGGCGGACTGTGGAACGGTCGACGAACCCATCTCTTCCGTGTTCCAATCGAAGGCGGAGAAGCGATCCCTGTAACTACAGGCCATTATGACGTTGGGGATTATGCGTGGTCGACGGATGGAGAGTCCATTGCCTGGATCGCTCAGTTTCCGGAAGAGGGCGAGGAGCATAACGATTACACCCTGACGAACCATGTGTATCGCGCTAAGGCTGACGGATCTGACGTGCAGCAGTTGACCCCAGAAGGATACTCTTTTGGCCGGCTGACGTACGCACCTGATGGACAATCCCTTGCACTGCTTGCTAGCGACCGCTCCTATGGAAATGCTACGTTGGTCAAGCTCTATACCCTTCCGATCTCGGGCGGCCAACCCGTATGTCTGAGCAAGGATTGGGATGTCCAGATCAATCACAGCCTCGTTGGTGATATGCGTTCACACCTGACTAATACGGGCCCGGTATTCAGTCGTGATGGTTCATCCATTCTCTGTCTTGCTACTATTGAAGGTAGCGTTCGGATTGCTCGATTTGCACGGGACGGCAGTCATGCCGAATACATCTTGCCGGACGAGAAAGAGTTCTATCAATTTGCTGAGCTGGAAAATGGACAGATTGTGGCAGGCGTAGCAGACGCACTTCATCCTGGTGATCTCTTTCTGTATACCCAACCTGATGAAGTTGGGGCCGAGCCTATACAATTGACCCATAGCAATCCTCAACTGGATGAAGAAATCCAACTTAGCACACCGGAGACCTTCTGGTTCGATTCCTCTGATGGCCTGCGACTGCAAGGCTGGATGCTCAAACCGGCTGGCATGGTGGAAGGGGTCAAAGTCCCAACTATCCTTGAGATTCATGGCGGTCCACATATGATGTATGGCTTTACATTTATGCATGAGTTCCAGATCCTCGCAGCACAGGGCTATGCTGTTGTATATATCAATCCAAGAGGTGGGCTCGGATACGGGCAGCAATTCGTGAATGCCTGCCGGGGTGACTATGGCGGCGGGGATTATCGTGATCTGATGGAAGCCATGGATTATGCGTTGTCCCGATATTCGTTTATCGACGAGTCCCGTCTGGGCGTCACTGGCGGCAGCTATGGTGGCTTTATGACCAACTGGATTGTTGGACATACTGACCGTTTCAAGGCAGCCGTCACTCAGCGCTCCATCTCTAACTGGCTCTCGTTCTACGGAGTCAGTGATATTGGATTCTTTTTCACGGAAGACCAGATTGGCGGTAATGCATGGGATGACACCGAGAAGTTATGGAAACACTCCCCGCTTGCATATGTGGGTAATGTCAGCACGCCGCTGCTGATTTTGCATGGTGAGCAGGATCTGCGTTGTCCGATTGAACAGGCTGAACAACTGTATGTTGCCTTGAAGCGGCGCAAACAGACCACTCGGTTCGTTCGTTTCCCGGGAGCCAATCACGAGCTGTCCCGTGGAGGTCACCCGCACTTAAGGGTACGTCGTCTGGAGCATATTGCCGGATGGTTTAACGAACACTTGTAACGCCATCATAAGATCACATTTATGAAATAATAAATAAATATTCTTCCTCCTGCTCTTCATGTCTGCCTGAGCGAGAAGAATTCAGGATCAGCAAAAAAACACCAGTAGAATCGGTCATATCCTGACCTTCTCTGGTGGTTTTTACTGTTTGGACGTTTGGAAACAGGGTAGATACTGCGTTCTACGTTCCTATCCCATGTTTATTTTTATCAAAGCATGGCTACGAGTACTTGTTGTCACGCTTTCTTATTCATCTTCCCATACAACAGTTATTTCGTTAATGTCCTTGTCGGTTGTGGAAATGGAACCAGTAATGGATACGGCAAATTTTTCTTTTTTACGGGCAATAATGCTGAATCCTTCACCCTGTACGTCTTTGCTGTATTGAGTCAGGTCTTTGTTCTGGTAATAACTTTTGTAAGATGCCCCTACCGCGAGCAGCGTTTCTTTTGTTGTATATGTAAAGATGATTTTGTTCTTGCCGCCGTCTACACTAGACTCTATCAGGCTAATTATCTTGGCATCCGTTGGTAAAGGTAAATCAGCTGGTAAATACTTGGCCTTCACAATTTCAGCCTGATTGTTTTTATCTGTTGATGCTGTTGAAGTCGAACCACTGTTGCTTGTGGAACTGGACCCACTGGAGGAGCTTGTGGAACCAATGCTTACTTTATTGGTTTTCGAATCATACGTTATTTCCGTGTTCAACGCATCTGCAATGGAACGAACCGGCAGTAAGTACTGCCTTGATACGTAATGGAGGCGAGATTCTTGCCCTTGTCACCTGTCGGTGTGAACTTCTGTCCATTCACTTCAATACCTAACCCATGGTTTAAATAAGCCTTGATGGTTTCCAATTGTGTTCCTGCATATACCCCCGCTGATCCCGTTAGTACCATGCCGAAGACACCAGCGGTTAAAATCCACTTTTTATTTTTCATCCGAAATACCTCCTGATTGTTTTATTACCGAAAATATATGTACGGTTGCTGCTTCGTTGTTAAACCAAAGGTTGGAATCATAATACCATCTGGTGAGAGCTTGTACATGATTTAAGAGGAAAACAGGACCAGCGGCGCACAAAATTAGTCGTTTCATTATTTTGTTTTACGCACGCTCGAATCATTGTTATTACATGAATATATTCCTTGATGCAGCTCTATATAAGCTGGAATCCATCTGGCGGTTACAAGTTGCGAAATCACCAAATTTATTAGATAATAATCTGTCGATTGTAGTCGAAGGAACGGATTTCAAGGGGGATTTAAGCAATGAGCAAGAACAATAATCATACATTTGACGAGCCGATTAATCGGCTCTCCACGGGATCAGAGAAATGGGATGCGCTTGAGGAGATCTTTGGTGTTGCAGATGCACTCCCCATGTGGGTTGCTGATATGGATTTCGCCGCTCCACCATCGGTCATTCAGGCGTTGAAGACTCGAATGGAACATGGGATTTTTGGTTATACAGTGCGAACAGATGCGTATCATGCAGCGCTATCGGGATGGATGGAGCGACGTCACAACTGGAGCATTAACGATGAATGGGTTGTATTCACCCCAGGTATTGTGCCTGCACTCAGTATTGCTGTACAACGGTTCACCCAACCGGGAGATGCAGTAGTAATTCAGACTCCGGTATATGCACCCTTCTATGATGTGGTACGTGGTCAAGGCAGAGAACTGATGACCAATCCGTTGGTGGAGAACGATGGACATTACTCCATGGATTTGGAACATCTGGAATCCTGCCTCAAGACGGGTCGGGTCAAAATGTTAATTCTGTGCAGTCCTCACAACCCGGTTGGACGGGTATGGACTCATGAAGAACTTCAAAACCTTGCTGCACTCTGCGTGCAATATAATGTAATTATCGTTTCGGATGAGATTCATGCCGATCTGGTACACCAACGTGGCGCGCATAATCCGTTGGCCCTTATTTCTGAAGCTGTCGCTGAACTCAGCATCATCTGTACAGCACCAAGCAAAACGTTCAACATTCCAGGTCTCTGCACCTCCAATATCATCATTCCAAATGCCAAGCTGCGGGAATCATTCATGCAGGGCGTGAAAACGATGGGACTTGCCAACATCAGCACGTTGGGAGCAGTTGCATCCGAAGCGGCCTACAACGGTGCTGAAGAATGGCTGGATGACTGTCTTGCCTATATCCGCGGAAATATGGAATACGTGCAGGAGTATGTCGCAGAGCATATGCCGCAAATCGGAATCCGGCTTCCAGAAGCGACTTACCTGCTGTGGATGGATTTCCGGAAGCTGAATATTCCGCATGCACAGCTGTGTACGATGCTGCTTAAGGAAGCGGGACTCGCCTTTAATGATGGAAGTATCTTCGGAGCAGAAGGCACAGGATTCATGCGAATGAATGTAGCCTGCCCACGTTCAACAGTGGAAGAAGCCATGCGCAGATTGTCTGTGTTAATGGGCAGGCTGTCGACCAAGTAAGTTGAAATACGTTAAAGTAAATTAAAGACGCTAACGAATCAGGCATAAGGTGTCTTCAATTCGTTCCAACAACGAAACTAGAATTTCGTCTAATAACTCGCGCTCGTTTCATTTAAGCGCTGAGTTCGGTAAAATTGCAAAAGGGGCTGTCCCTGTAGTCAAATCCATGATTAATGTTCATGATGGACTACTCGGACACCCCTTTTATATTGTAAAACGGTTTATACACCATAAGCTATGAAGTTGGCATCTGCACAATCCGATCGCATAACCTGTCCAGTAACTCCCGATCATGGCTGATGATCAACAGTCCCAGGTTGCGCTGACACGCGATATTCATCACGGTATGCCAGATCTGTGCCTGTGTGATCGCATCCAGCATGGTGGTCATCTCATCAGCGATCACGTAACAAGTTGCTGTGCCGAGTGCACGTGCAACGCAGAATCGTTGCAATTCTCCGCCTGACAACTCACCGGGCCTTCGATCCAGCCAATTCGTCTGGATACCCAAGTCATTGAGCAGCTCCTGATCCTCGATCATGGCTTCCTTCAAGACACGGCGCATTCGCCAGCGTGGATTCACCGCTTTCTCCGGATGCTGGAATACAAGTTGGACCGGACAGGCCCCGGTTTTGGGCAGCGGTTTCCCATCCAGCAGCACTTGACCTGCCAACGGTTCCACATACCCTGCAAGGATACGCCCAAGACTTGTTTTTCCACACCCACTGGGCCCCCACAAGCCAACGACCTCCCCCTGCTGTATTTTCATATTTATATCCTGAAGTACCCAAGCGTCTTTACCATAACGATACCCTGTCTTTCTAGCTTCAAGTGGCATGAACGCACCTCACTTCCCCACCACGAACTTTGCGCAGCTCAGGACGTTCGTTCGTGCAAGCCATCGTCGCTCCAATGCAGCGTGGTGCAAATGAGCATCCTTCTACCTGCTGCCGACCTGCTGCAGGCTGGGTACCAGACAGATGTTGAAAATCATTTTGCGGCAATGCATTCCAGAGCGCCTTCGTGTATGGATGTCTTAATCTTTCGCCCTTTCCCGTAAAATCACAAACCTGCGCCGTCTCCACATTGGAGCCTGCGTAAAATACGGATATGCGGTCTGCTGCCGTCAAAGCAGTCGTAATATCATGGGTAATCCAAAGGATGCCGACGCCTTCATTGGCCAGTTGTCGAAATTGCTTCATCGTTTCAGCCAGCACTTCGGGATGAATGCCAGGTGTGGGCTCATCTGCAATAATGAGCTTCGGATCACCGGAGGTGGCCGTTGCCATCAACACCCGCCGAGCCATGCCACCTGACAGCTCAAACGGATATTTGCCCGACGTGCCCTGAGGCAATAAATAACGTCCCGTCAGTTCCTGCTCTGCCTTTTTCATCGTGGATCGGAGCGTCGATCGGTGCTTACGCCCTGTCTTTTGGCTTACAGGTTGAACCTGCCTGCCCACCTTCAACAACGGATCCAAATAACTGACCGATTGGGGAATGTACACCATTTTATCTCCACGCAGATGAAGCTTCCGGTCCATGGTCAAGGGTTCGCCTGCATAGCTAATCCGGCCTTCTATCGTCGCATTGGCAGGAAGAATGCCCATGATTGCCTGCGCCAACACACTTTTGCCTGATCCACTTGCCCCTACGACAGCGACAATCTCCCCTTCATTGACAGACAGATTCAGATCCTGAATAACTTGGGTCTCCTCGTGCCCAAACCATCCCCGAGCACGCCGGAACGAAACCGATACTTCCTCCACTTCAAGAAGCGCCATGTCTACACCACCTCCCTTGAACTGCCGGTTCCCGTTAATGTCTTCAGACTGCCCCCCAACACATCAAACGCACGAACAACCAACAACAATGCGAGACCTGGGAAAAAGGCCAACCACCACATCCCTGCGGACAAATATCTCATCGACTCTGATAAAATAATACCGATCGCTGGCTGCTGCGGTGACAGCCCCAGCCCCAGAAACGTAATCGCTGCCTCATGCAGAATGGCATGAGGGAAGATCAGCAGCACTCCCACGAATAGCTGCGGGATCAGATGAGGCAGCATGTGTTGCACCGCAATACGAATTCGCGAATGACCCAATCTGCGTGAGATGTGAATATACTCTGCTGATCTCAGCTGAATCATCTCTGCCCTTACAATCCGGGCCAGATTCGGCCAATGAGTCAGGGCAATGGCTAACGTCACCCCAGGCAACCCTCCACCGAACACAAATGCTAGCATTACCAGCGACACCAAGTGGGGAACACTCAGAAAGAGGTCTATGATCCATGAAATGACCCGGTCCACAGCTTTCCCTGAAGCAGCTGCAAGACCCAGCAAAAGTGCGATAAGTCCGCCGCCACAAGCCGCCAGTAATCCCACCTGAATGCTCGTTGCCAATCCTTTCAATGTGCGCAAGAACATATCTCGTCCTAGCCAATCCGTACCGAAAGGATGTGCCCAGGCTGGAGCCAGATTCCGATCCATTAATGAGGTCAGCGTCGATTCTGCGGGAAGCAGTCTGCCTGTCAGCCACACGGTGGCAATCCAGATCACACCTAGGCCACCCCAGATTATCGCCCATTTGCGCGGATTACGAAAACGAGGAATACCGCCACCTGAATAACCTTTCCCACCATGAATACGTGGATGTACTGGCCTCCAATTTCTCTTGTTCCCCGCCTCACTTTTGGGAGAGTTAACTTTCAGATGCTGTGCAGTCTGAGCCGCAGGCCGGGAGGGACGTTCTAATGTCTGTTTCATCCTATAGCCTCCTCCTTCATGCGCGGATCAATGATACGGTACAGAATATCGGCCAGCATATTGCCTGTAAACACAAATATCGCACTGCACAGCACAAGTCCCAGCAGCAGCGGCACATCACCGCGTAATCCAGCCTGGACTGTTGCTTGCCCCAATCCGGGATAGGAAAACACTTGCTCCGCAAGCACAGCTCCACCGAACAATTCACTAAATGAAGCAAATTGCAGCGTCAAAGCTGGCAGTACCACATGTCTGAACCCATGACGACGAAACAGTTGAAGACCTCTCCCACCTCGTGCCCTCGCAAAAAGAATATAATCGGAGTCCAGCACATCCACGAGCTTCTGCCGGGTATGTAAGGCAATAGCGGCTACGCCCGTCAGACTCAACGTCAGCGCAGGCAGAATCATGTGCATGGCCCGATCTCCCCATGTCACTTGATCTGCTGCCATGCCCGCAGGTACACCAAGTCCGATTGGCAGCCAGCCAAGCCATACTCCGAATACCATGAGCAGTAACAGCGCAATCCAGAATACCGGTGTGGAAGCCAGTGTGTAACAGTACCAACAGATCAGACGATCCAGCCGCGAATCCCGCCTCATGGCAGCAGCGACACCCAGACCGAATCCAATCAGACCGGATAACACCCATGCCACCGCCATAAGAGCGACAGAATTCATGAATCGTTCCTGGATGATGTCCGCAACCGGCTGTCTATAGATCATCGATGTTCCCAGATCACCCTGAACTAGTGCCTGCCCCCAAGAAAACAGCCGTTCTACGGGTGAATCATTGAGTCCCCAACGTTCTTCAATAAGACTGCGTTGTTCTGCGCTCACCCTGATCATATCTCCACCAATGTAAGCCTCCACCGGGTCCACTGGAGAGAACTGCATTAATATAAAAGACACCACGCTGACTCCTGCCAGCAAAGATAACAGCCGCAGCATTTTAAATCCGACAAATCTGGCCCATCCCATCCTGTCCTCCATCCAATCTCTCCCCAATTTAGGCTAAAGCTACCGCAGCGTTTCTATTTCAATTCTTCCTCCCAGGACCATTCTTCCAGGTTGGATGTCACAGGCCACCCATGACCATGTGGATGGATCTGCTGTTCACCTATATTTAAACCATTCTTGACCAAATACAGATGATCAATGTTCACCAGCCATGCCCATGGCGCATCGCCTTGGTAACTAAATCCTGTCGATCCATCCCACTCCGCTTTCTGCCAGAAGGGCAGTGCTTCTTCTTCCGTTGTCGCTTGGAGAGCTTGTTGCATCCAGTTGTCCACAGTTGGGTTACTGTACAATCCAGTGTTGTAGTAACCCTCCCCTTTATGGGTACTACTGTAGAGGTTGTATGTCTCAAGCGGATCATGACTTCCCCACCCAAATAATACGGCATTAGTATAGGCTAGCTTTTTCGTCTCTTCCCTGCTCTTTCCCTCTACATTGACCTTGATCCCTGCCTGGGCCACCATATCCGCAGCAGCCAGCGCTAAAGATTGTCTCGTTAGATCCCCTGCAAAATAAATCAGATTGAACTCGGCCTTTGTGCCGTTCTTTTCTACAATTCCATCACCATTTGTATCCACCCAGCCGCCATCAGCCAGAATCTGCTTCGCTTCATCGGGATTCCCATCTGCAAAAACAGAATCCGGATTGCTCCACGGCAGGTCGTCGCTGACCGAGTAGGCTGGACGACCTTGCCCCTCCAGTACCCCCTCCACCAATGCAGTGCGATCAATCGCGACATTTACCGCTTTTCGAATGGAGATATCGGATGTAACATCATTGCCTGCCGGCAGGCCGTCACCAGACTTAGCTCCTGTGGGTTGCATCGGGAACATGATGCCCCGGTTATCGACTGTTTTCACTGATTCCAGCTTCATGCCGCTTACCTGCTGCTTGCTGAATGCCGCCGGGATAGCCGCAATATCGACTGTTCCGGCTTGCGCCGCTGCAAAGGCTGCATCCTCATCCAGATAGAGGAACGTCAGTTTATGGAATGTGGACTTTTTCCCGTAATATTGTTCGTTAGCCTCGACGATCGCCTGCTGACCCTTATCCCACTGCACCAGCTTGTATGGACCAGACCCAACCGGATGCTCGGCATAATCAGGACCATAGGCGTGCTCAGGCACAATACCGAGTGTAGTCAGAAGACTGATAAACGTGGACTGCGGCGACTTCAATGTAAAGACGACAGTTATTGAATCCGGTGCTTCCACATCAGCCATATTGGTAAGATCAATGACCGAACCGCTCTTGGCAGCCGTTTCAAACGTAAATCTGACATCTTCAGCCGTCAGTGACTCACCATCAGAGAACTTTACATCATCTCGGAGTGTGACGGTCCAAGTCATCCCATCTTCACTGACGAAATGCTCTGTCGCCAGATCATTGACCAGTTGGAGCTTGGCATCCCTTTTCAGCAAAGTGCTCTGAAAGAGCGGCGAACCATACTGCCCCCAGCCCGTAGTGGGATCAAATCCACCTTCCGGTTCCGTGCCAACGGCCAGCACCAATTCGTCTTTGGGAAGAGAAGTCGCCGCCTGATGGACGCTCTCTGTTGAAGATGTCCCCTGTGTACATCCTGACAACCCAACTGTGCATATCAGTAAAATGCCTACTCCCGCTCTAACTGATCGTTTCCCCCATGAAAATCCACGCATTTACGTTGTTCCCCCTCTAACTTTTACGATTCAATCCAATTCTGTGTTACTTTTTTTGAAAATTGTAGCACAAAATAGATTTATTGTGTCAACAAACTTAACTTCAAAATCCATTTATTTTCATTTACAGGGAATTTAAATGAGATTAATAGAGGTATAAATAGACGACACCCTGATTGGAGTCAGGTATTATAACAACACAAAAAAACAACAGATTATCGGTATTGGACCAATAATCTGCTGTTCTAAATACGTGCTATGGACAAAGTGGGCTAAAGCCAATGAATCGGTTATTGAATTTTTAAAAGTTAATCCGTTGAGGAATCAGGATGATGGTGATGATTATTAATTTTGGCTGTGATCATGATTGTGAGGACTGTGGTGGCTTGCCATTTTGTTGAGCTCATCCACATACGTTACTGACAGCTCTGCATACAGTACTCCTTTTTGAACCTGGATCTGCTGATGCAGATGACGCAATCGTCCTAGGTTGCCCCGTACCGCAATGACCTCCAGACACTGATCATGGTTTAGGTGCACATGCATATTGGAGATGATGTCATGGTGCGCCTCGTGCTGCAGCTCCATTAATCGAATAGGAAGATCACTGATATGGTGGTCATACACCATCACAATGGTTCCAGCTACATCCTGCTCGGAATGCAATGCAGAGGGCTCCAGCAATGTTTTACGGACCAAATCACGAAAAGCTTCCGAACGGTTCTTGTATCCCTGCTCTTCAATATATCTGTCAAACTGTTCGATCAGAGGCGTGGGAAATGCCACACCGAATCGGGTCAAATCTTCTTTGTCTGCCATTCATATCCTCCTGCCGCCTCGTTTGCTTCGAGTGTACCACAGTCCTGTCTTCTCATCGACTATACTGTTATTTCTCGGTAGCGGCAAAAAGGATAATGTAGCTCGCTTTTATTTAGGTCTCTTGGTCAGTTCCTGTCTGACTTTGGCATAGGTAGCACTTACCTTCTGTTCCAGTGTATAGATATGTTGTTTGGAGCCTGCCCATTTCTCCGCTGCTGCGGATAAGGAGTTCAACGAGCTTAATACGCGTGATGACTGGCCTAGTTTTGTACTCTGTTTAAACTGCTGCAACGCGTTTGAATATCGCTCTTTCGATAGGCTCGCCTGTTTTTTGCCCGTTTGAATCTGCTTCTTCACCGGATCAGCTCCAGCCAGTAAAGTACGCAAGCGTTTCACTTCTGTGCTCTTTCGTTTGCGTGCTTCGGCAAGCTCCTTTTTCTTGAAACGAATGTCTTGTCGGGCAAGCTGAACAACTGGTTTCAACGTATCCGCTTGGGTGCGAATAGCCGCACTCCATTCCTTGTTTTTGATCGCTTTGGCAGCATCGAGCTGCCTATTCACTGAACTGTACAAGGCAAACAAAGACTCATACCGTGCCTCGGTTTGTTTTACCTTTTCGATTAAACCAGCGATCTTTGCATCATCGATTTGCCTTATACTCACACGTAATTGTTCCAGCTCCTTGGTATTGGCGGCATGAATGGTCTTTGTCTTTTGTTCCCAAGCTTGTTCCTGAGTCGTCCAGTTGCCAACGTTCTCGTACGCTCGTTGCAGGGACAACTTGGTCTGCGAATCGGCCTTGCTCAGCACGGTCTCCCACGCCTTCTGGGCTGTTACGCCAAGCTCAGGACCCGCCGCTTCAGCAGCGGAGGAATAGTAAATCACACTGATACTGAAGATGATGATGAGTCCCAGGCTCATACGGGTCCAAACGTTAGCTCGAAGGTTTGGGCGTGCCCCGTATCGGTTGCTCATGTTGCTCATGAAACTGGGATTCTTCATGCTCCTCATAGAGGATTGACTCATAGTCTTTTGTTTGTCATCATTTCCCTCAATTATGCGACTTTGCCTGGCTTGCACTGAACATGAACAAAGACCCACCTGATGACTTGCATTGTCCTCCAAAATTCCAGTTTGCATTCTCTTCTGCTCCCTTCCATATGAATTGATAGTTAGAACCTGCTGGAGTATCTGTGCGGTGATTCAATTACGATCCCTGATATACAAACTGGCAAAAAACAAAAAAAGCACCCGCAAGTCAGGCGTATTGCCTGCTCTTACGGGTGCTTCCCTCATAAGCCGTTCCATATGGGATTCGCCGAAATGGTCATCATCTCGAATCGAACCACTACCTTTTTCTAATATATTCCATGTGTTGTATCTGGTCAAGTCAGATAGAGAAATCAGCATATTTACCGGGAGAACCCTTCCCGCTTGCAGATTATCTTACTGTCCGGCCAGGATGGCTTTCATTTCTTGTGTCAGGTCTTCTTCTTTCAGGATCATGTAGATGTTCTCGCCCTGGGTAACATTCAACTTGATCTGATAGATGGTATCTCTCTCTGTTTGATAACCGGACCGTTGACGTTTGAGCAGTTGGCTGATAATTTTTTTGTTTTTGGTTGCGATCTGTTTATTGCCAGTAGCATTCCCGTCCACATACTCTGACTGAGGATAGAGCAACTGTGGATTCCCAGGACTGTTGACCTCTTGCTTCACAAACTGCGCGGAAGCCACCTCATCTACTGAAAATTCCAGTTGTTCGTATAATTTGTTTTCTTTCAGCCAACCCAATACCCGATCATAGCTTGGTTTGATTTCAAAATTCCACATCTCTTTAGGCTGAAAAGGATCATTCGATGTAGACTCCTGATTCATTTCCGCAAATGCAAAAGACTGCCACGGGGAACGTTGCTCCTCGTATGTCTGGTCCATGATGTCCTGCTTCAGCAATTCCTTGAACTCACGAACTTGCTGTGGATTACTGATATATACCTTCAGATAAGGACTAATGGTTGAGCGAATTCCAATACTCAGCGCGTCCTCTTCCAGCTTATACGTATCAAATGCAACTCTTTTGTAGTCCTGGGTCTGTTTCAGAGTCATTAATTCCTGACGGAACTCAGCTTCGGGAATGTAATATTTGCGTTTCATCACCTTGCCGTTATCCAGCTTGTAATTAATAAATACATACTCGTCATTACGCATACCAGGATTGATGGGATCATCCAGCAAAGACAGATCAGAATCCACGATCTTCTGATGAAGAGCAATAACGGCTTTCATATATTCAGAATCACTTGAATAGAAAGGGCCATCATCCAACTTCGATGAAACACCGTTAGTATAAGTGTATCTCTCTCCACCAAGCTTGATACTGTTGACCTTGTTCAACTCAGGCACTCGTGCAGCATATCCATTCCAACTGGCAACAGGCACGTACAGAATCAATCCGGCAACAATACCATATAAAGCCATCTTGGGCAGCAGCTTGCTGCTCCAGATCAACCACGTCTTGCGAATAATCATCTCGGCAACAATATAACCGACAATTCCACCGAGGATATATCCGAAGATTCCCCACCCCGATGATCCTCTTGGAGCAATAATGGTGAAGTAGGCTCCACTAATTAAAACCAGCGTAAACATTAAACCAAATCGGAATATGGGTTTCACAAGCGTAAACGTCACCGCTTGGGTAGCAGATTCCACCTGTCTCTTCGCATAGAATACGTAAGACAACGGGATGAATAACAGTGTCAATATCGAATAAATAATGAGTTCCCAACCGATCACAGGAGCTCCACTAATCGAAGCCATGCGAAGAACTAAAGATATTTTTTCTGCATTTCGCCCAACCTCATCGTACGGATATCCAAGCAGGTAATGTTGAAGATGCAAGGAAAAAATGAACCATACAACAACAGGCAACAATAGAAGCACATACACGGTGAGTCCCTGCAACACGGACTGTCCAATGCACATACCAACCACCACGGTCAGCATGAACATAAACAGCGAGTAGATGCTCATACTGAGGCCCCACATCCAGATTGAACTAGCTTCGAATATAAATGCGGGCTGATCCAGTGCTGCCCATACCCAGCCTGTAATGGCAGTCGTTATCCAGATCGGAAGCAAGATCATCATAAATCCTGTCAACAAATTAACGGTTAACAGATGCTTGCGGCGCAGCGGCAAACTGTGGAACAGATCTGAAGGTGCACCGGATTGCACATACCGGAACAGAAAAATGCCCGCAGCTACCGGGAACGTAATGGCAAACAGAATTTGTACTTCTCCATTCGCCTGAAACAAACTCGTAATTTGCTGTGGTAAATCCCGATACTCTGTACCGATATGGAGCGGTAGCGAAAACAACAACGTGATCAGGTACAAGATGCCGATCCATCCATGCTGCCTGAAATTTTGGAACAGGATGCCCCGGTTACAGAACAATCGGTTGAATATCATATCCTGCATCCTCCATTTCATAGATAAATATTTCTTCCAGCGTCAGCGGCAGCACATCCAGCAGATAGGGGTCAAATGCACGGAACTGTTCCGTCACGACCTCGCGATTGCCTTTCACAATAAACAGGGATACACTTCCACGCTGCTCTTCATGTAAAATATTCACCTGTTCGTCCATAGCCTTGGCATGATCAGGATGACGGAAAGCGACCTGAATTTTATGTGTATCGGCCTTTAGATCATCCAGATCTTTCTCTACAATAATCCGGCCTTTGTGCATTATGGCAACATGGTCGCATAGGTCTTCAATCTCGCGCAAATTATGAGACGAGATCAGAATTGTCACCTGACGCTCCGCTGCTTCCTGGAACAGCAGATTTTTGATCTGCTGCCGCATGACCGGATCAAGCCCATCAATTGGCTCATCCATGAGCAGTACTTCAGGCATACAGCTAAGTCCAAGCCATACGGCTGCCTGACGGCGCATGCCTTTGGACATGCGATGCAGTTTACGTTTCACGTCAAGTTTAAATACACTGCCGAGCTGTACAAAACGCTCCTCATTCCAGCGCGGATAAACTGAACGATAGAAGGCAGCCATCTGATGGATGGACGATTGCGGGAAAAAGTATGGCGCGTCTGCCATAAAAATGGTACGTCCCTTGAGCTCCATATTTTCATATATTTCTTGTCCATCAATGCGAACCGTGCCGCTATCCTGACGATAGATGCCTGCCAGTATTTTGAGCAGCGACGTTTTGCCTGCCCCGTTGGAACCGAGCAAACCGTAGATCGCCCCCTTATGTACTTGCATCGTGACGCCATCAACGGCTTTTTCCTGTTCAAATGCCTTAATGACCTGATTCAGCTCAATCATGTGGCTCCCCCTTCTCTATACGGGCCATCGCTTCCTCAAATAAAAGCGTCATATCGGCTTTGCTCAAACCGGAATATGAAGCTTCCGCAATCAGCTTCACCAGAGCGGCTCTGATTTCATCTCTCATGGCTGCATTCGGATGTTCCACGGACGATGATACGAAGCTCCCTTTTCCCTGCAATGAATAGATATAACCTTCACGTTCAAGTTCCCGGTACGCCTTCTGAATCGTATTCGGATTAACCGTAAGCTGCCCGGACAGTGTGCGAACGGAAGGCAACTGCTCATCGGGTTGGAGAACACCGTACACGATCATTTCTTTGATTTTGTCTACTAGTTGCTCATAGATCGCCTTACGGCTGCGTACATCCAATTCGAACATCCCGCACCTCCTCTCTATAAAAGTTGTAATACCCTATTGATGAACGATGACTGTATTTTGAAGTGTATGTATCCAACACTAAGGTGTATTAACTGTACTACTATTATTAATACAGTTCATACAGATTGTCAACCATTTACTTTGACTTCTTATATGATTCGCGTTAGGTTTATATATATGATCAAAGTGACATATAGCCAGGTGAAAATAGATTATTCTGTTATATGAAACGCGTAATTTCAGGGTTCAGACTGGTTCGGGCGGATAGCTGCTGTTCGTTAAATCACTTATTCGGCTAAATACGTTCAAAGCTTGTTCTGATCTTTCCCCTTCCGTTATGATGGAGAAGAACGTTGTGCTCGTTCGCTGGTTCACGTGCTCGCTTCGCTCGTGTCAGTACAGTTGTCACTCCGTCTGGCCTATGCGTACATATTTTATAGATGGCTTTATAAAAACCTCATGAGGGAGAATTCGGGATGAATGAACAGAAAAAGAATGATTCTATAGATCGTAATCGCCCAGAAACTACAACCTTGTCAAGTAGCTTTGAAACAAACTCGACATCCACAGCTTCGACACAACGTGTATTAATCGTAACCGCAGTTGATGCGGAAAAAGAGGCTGTACTGCGCGGCCTGGGTGACCAAGCTGCGCACTTTGATGTGATTGCTGCTGGTGTAGGCCCTGCCTCGGCCGCAGCAGGAACCGCTGCCGCGCTGGCCTTTGCCTCAGCAGCGGCTGGCGCAAATGCGCTGGCGCAGGGCTCCGCCGCGCCAAGCGAACCCGATGCGGCACAAGCATCTGCCGCATCCTCAAGGCCGGGGCCCCTGGCCGGAACCGGACTGACCCCAGCGTACACGCTGGTGGTCAGTGCCGGCATTGGCGGCGGGTTCCCCGGCCGGGCGGACGTCGGCTCACTCGTGGTGGCCGACGCTATGGTTGCCGCCGATCTGGGCTCGCAGACGCCAGACGGCTTCCTCAGCGTGGACGAGCTCGGTTTCGGCTCGTCCCGTGTGGCGGCGGACGGAGTGCTTGCCGCGCGCCTGCGCCATGAGCTGCAGCGGGCAGGGCTCGCTGTCAGCGGAGGCACGGCGGTCACCGTATCCACGGCGACCGGAACTGCCGAGACGGCCGCGGAGCTGCTGCACCGCGTGCCGGATTCCTCCGCCGAAGGCATGGAAGGCTTCGGCGTAGCAACTGCAGCCCAGCAGTTCGGCGTGCCAGCACTCGAACTGCGGGCTATATCCAACGCGGTCGGTCCACGCGACCGCGACGCCTGGCGCATCAAGGATGCTCTGGATGCGCTCCAGGCTGCAAGTTCCATTTTACGGGAGGTACTTACATCATGAAAATTGCATTTTCCCCTTGTCCTAACGATACATTTATCTTTCACGCCTGGGTGCATGGACTGATTCCTGGTGCACCTGAGCTTGATGTCCGTTATGCAGACATCGATATTACCAACGGCCTTGCGGCAAATCCGGATGGACCAGATACACCTGAAGTTATGAAAATATCCTATGCAGCACTGCCTTATGTGCTGAATGATTATGCGCTCTTGCCTGCGGGCGGCGCACTTGGCAGAGGATGCGGTCCGCTGGTTCTGACCGCTAACGGTACAACCGATCCAGCCTATCTCTCGGGACGCCGAGTTGCCGTGCCGAGCGAACGTTCAACAGCCTACCTGTTATTCCGTCTCTGGGCAGCACAAAATGTTCCCGGCGGTGTAGGCGAGATTGTCGTTATGCCATTCGACCAGATTATGCCTGCTGTACGGGATGGCAAGATCGATGCAGGTTTGGTTATCCATGAAGCACGTTTCACGTACCAGAATTATGATCTCAAACTTATGACAGATCTCGGTAACTGGTGGGAAAGCGACACTGGCCTGCCAATCCCGCTGGGTGCAATCATCGCCCGTCGTAACCTGGATGCTCACGCTCTTGCAGGTTGGGCACGTGCCTCAGTGGAATACGCTTGGGCGCATCCGGATGAGTCCAAAGCATACGTTATGGAACATGCACAAGAGATGGACCCTGATGTAACTGCGCAGCATATTGGCCTGTACGTTAACGAGTTCAGCGCCAACCTGGGCGATGACGGTTACGGTGCAATTACAGCGTTGCTTGGACGAGCGATGAAAGAAGGACTTGTTCCCGAGTTTGACCTGGATTTGTTACGGATCTAATTCGCCAGCATTAATACAAAACATCAATGAGGCTGTATCAATCTCGTTTTTCTATTTTCTATTGGGGATAAATCTCAGCGAAAAGACAGAAAAAAACAAATGAACGGCAAAATAACGATTCTGGAGTTCGTTAGGTTCCATTATCTGCGGAAACCCGCCCATTAGCGTGACTCTATTTCGTTAGATAATACAAAGGGCTGTCCTATAAAGTCATATTCATGACAATAGGACAGCCCTTATTAATTTACTCCAACAACAAACCAAACCTATACAAAATGTTGATCCAAACTCAATTACTCCGCCACTACCGTGCGAATCATAACCCGCAGAGCATCCAGCATCATGGGGATGGGCAGTGACGGCACCGAAGGCTGAAGCACAGCCATCTCCGTTGAAGCTGGAAAATGTACAAATCCGGCACGAATCGGAAGCTGCTTCAACCGAATATGATCCAGCACCCGGTACATCGTATTGTTGCAAATATACGTGCCTGCTGTATTGGACACCGCAGCCGGGATGCCTGCTGCCCCCATGTTATTCACCATTGCACGAATGGGCAATGTGGAGAACAGACCGTCTGGGCTGCCCTTCACGATGAGCTCGTCCACGGGAAGCTGGCCTTGGTTGTCCGCATAGGAGCCTGGAGGAATATCTTTGACGTTAACAGCAATCCGTTCAGGTGTAATGGCCGTCCTGCCTTTGGCCAAACCACAGGCGATGACGACATCCGGTTGAGAGGATTCCATCTCTGCGATCAGCAGATCCGCACATTCATCGAAGTGTACAGGCAGCAGTACTGTTTTCAGCTCCGCTCCCTCTATTACTTCCTGCGCAAGTGCCTCCATCAGCTCTCCCGTTGGATTCACTGCATCCCCGCCAAAAGGTTCAAATCCGGAGATCAGTATTTTCACGATCGCTTTTCCACTCCTGTCTATTTACTCGGATTTGTAACGCAGGCCCCACTGCCCACGAATCGTGTCCATCAACTTCATGATTTCCAGGGATTCGTCCAGTTGGATCGTTCTGCTCTCCGTACGTCCTTCCAGAATGCAGCGCCCTGCTTCCTCCGCTTCAAACGCATATCCAATACACGTCCGGTCATCGATAAATGTCTCCGGTTCGTCCTGACCGTTCACATGCAGATAAGCTTCTTTGCCTGCCAGGAAAAGTGGTAAACGAATGTACCCTTCCGTGCCATATATGATCGCTTCGTTACTCAAGTTAAGACGAATGGCCCCATTCAGCGATGCAGAACGACCTTCGGAATAAGACAAAAGTACGGAGAACTGTTCGTCCACACCCGTCTGTCCAATGTTCGCCGTACTCCACACATGCTGAGGCTGCTCGCCAAAAATCATGGACGCGAAGGAGATCGGATATACCCCTGCATCAAGCAGAGCCCCCCCACCCAGATCAGGGTTAAGCAACCTGCCTTCCGGCTCCCAGCCTACGCGGAAACCAAAGTCTGCTTTGACCAAACGTACCTCGCCGATTCTGCCTTCCGCAATCCATGCTCTCGCTTGGGTGATCGGTGGCAGAAAGCGTGTCCACATGCCTTCCATAAGAAAAAGATTGCGCTCACGCGCCTTCTCCACCAATTGTTCCAGCTGACGGGCATTCATCGTAAATGGTTTCTCACAGAGTACTGCTTTGCCCGCTTCCAGACAAGCAAGTACATTTTCCTTATGTAGCGGATGCGGTGTTGCCACATAAATAATATCCACTTCAGGGTCCTGAAGCATCTCTTCATATGAACCGTAAGCGCGTGCAAAACCATATTCAGCTGCAAACTTCTCTGCGCTTCCGGATGTTCGTGAACCAACCGCCGCTTTTACAGCGTTTCCGGCATGCTCCAGATCTCGTGCGAACTGGGATGCAATCCATCCTGTACCCATAATGCCCCAATTCACTTTGTCCCGTCCAACAACTTTCGTCATCATAAAGCCTCCCCTGATATCAACATATTTTAAAAAGATCACGATCTCGATTAGGCCAACACGGAGTCTTCTTTATTTTACCAAAAAGAACCGCTTGCGTCAGACCCGTTTCATCTCTTACATTCCATGCTCTAAGTTCAATGATCTAATTGAGATTCACTCTCATTTCAATTTTTTCGTATTTTTGCTAAGATGATTGCAGATCACGGATGAAAGGACGACCCGACTTTGTCCACACTTTTAACCATTGATAAACTAGTAAAACGTATCGGTTTAACCGAGCAGCGTATTTTATTTGAACATGTGAACGCAGAAGTGGATCAGGGAGAACGTATTGCCATACTCGGTGCATCCGGCCAAGGGAAGAGCACATTGCTCCGCATTCTCGCCCTGCTGGATATTCCTGATGAAGGAGACCTGATCTGGAAAGGAATTTCTTATCGGGATTCGGACCCTCGTATCTGGCGCACACGCATGACTTATGTCGCACAGCAAGCTGTCATGCTGGCAGGCAGTGTGGAAGATAACCTGAAAACAGTGCATCTGCTTCACAGGCAGCCATACGATCAGGATCTCGCCCGACGCCTGCTTACAGGTATGGGATTGGAGAATCTTGATATTCATAAGCGGGCCATCGACCTCTCCGGTGGGGAGAAACAGCGCATAGCTCTTATTCGTTCCATGATGCTGCGTCCTGAGGTCCTGCTGCTGGATGAAGTGACTGCTTCCCTGGATCGGACCAACGCACGCCTGGTGGAAGAGCAATTGACCCGCTGGAGCCAACAGGAAGGTACTTCGCTCGTCTGGGTTACCCATGATCAGGAACAGGCACAATCATTCAGTACAACCACCTGGTTTATGGGCAATCAGACACTGCTGGAACGCCAGCCGACAGCTCATTTTTTTGACAATCCGGCCACTGACTTGGCCAGACAATTCATTATGCACCCTGCCCCTGCGGCAGAATAAGGAGAAATCATGTCACTCATCGCTTTGAGTTTTACCATTATATTTGTGATGGTCACCATGCTCATCTCTGTCTGGCAGAAGCTTGATCTGGAAAAGGATATTGCTATAGGCACCGTTCGTTCCGCTGTACAGCTGTTGCTTGTCGGATATGTACTTCAATTTATATTTAACTCGGACCACCCCGTTCTTATCATTGCCATTGTCGGATTCATGATAATAGTAGCCTCCATTAATGCTGGCAAACGCGGCAAAGGACTTCGCTGGATTTCCTTGTATATTGCGGCTGCAATTACGGTTACGGAGCTGCTCATGATGGGACTGTTGTTGGGACTTGGGATTGTAGAGCCTACTCCCCAATACATTATTCCATTGAGTGGGATGACCATCGGTAATGCCATGGTAGTGTCCGGGCTGTTCCTGAATCAGATGAAACGCGAGGTCGAGTCCTCCAAAGGAGAGATTGAATCCCTGCTTGCACTGGGCGCAACGCCAAGACGTGCTTTTCAGGACGTATTGAAACGTTCTGTAAAATCCAGCATGATTCCCACGATCGATGGCATGAAAACGGTAGGACTTGTACAGCTTCCTGGCATGATGACAGGCATGATTATTGCGGGTGCTGATCCGGTTGAGGCCGTGCGTTACCAGATTCTGATCGTGTTTGCTTTTACAAGCTCAGCCGCCATTACCAGCATTCTGCTCAGCATGATGACGTACCGACAGTGGTTTACATCGGATATGCGGCTGCGCTCGCTATGATATATCAACCTCGCGAGGAAAGGAGGTCACACCATGTTAACCCATCCAAGCACCAATAATAACCGCAATACCTCCCACACGTTGACCCAACCGGATCAGCCGAAAAGCTCGAATGAATCCATGACACGAACGGAAATGGATGCTTTTCTGAACGATGCGCTGCTTGAACTGCGTCAGGCAGAGCTGGTTACCATGAATACGCATTGGCAATGGAGTCAGACTGAGCTCCCTCACCATACCTTTGTCTACATGCATAAATTCACGGGCAAGCTGGTAGCAAACGGTATCGAATCCCTTGTCACACGTAAATCCGCCTTCTTGTCTATACCGGGAACTTCTCTGGAGCTTTTCTCTGATGCGGACCATGAGATTGAATTGTATATCATTCATTTCGATCTGTTTCGGGTTGCTGAGAAAACGGAAGAACGACGAATATATGAGCGAGAGCTTGGTTCACCTGTAACAGGGTGGATTCAGGGCCCTTACTATGGGATACAGCGAATAGCCGCACAATTAACAACCGAAGCTTCACAGACCAGCCTGAAAGTGCAGCTGCTTCTGACCGATCTTCTTCATACCCTCTGGCCACAGGAAGGTCCGGTGCATGCGGAAGCACAGGACGAGCCTGAACAATGGCTCAGATCCACCTTGCAGTACATGCGGGAAAACTATATGAACGAAATCAAGCTGGAAAAGCTGGCCGAACTGGCAGGTATGCATCCGTCGTATTATTCACAGCTATTCAAGGGCCGGATGCAGAAAAATCCAATCGAATATATCACTCATTTACGAATGAATCGGGCCAAGGAATTGCTCATGACTTCAGAACTGCGAATTCGTGATGTAGCTCGCCAAGTAGGCTATCGGGACGAATTCTATTTCAGCCGCCGGTTCAGAAATCACGCCGGTTATGCACCAACTTCCTATGCCAAGCAGGTACATCGAAATATCGTCTCACTCTCCTATCCTTACACCGATCACCTGATGACTCTTGGCATCACACCATGTGCAGCGCAGATCCAGGGCCATCTGCCCCATGTTCCCAAATCGTTGACATTGCCATTCCATGCCTATGAACCATGGGAACAGGGACGTCAGGCATTTCTTGATGTGAATCCCGACCTGATTCTGACTAAGGACAACGCCGCCGCTAAGGCGATGGAACATATCGGAGATGTCGCTCCAATCATTACCGTCCCTTGGAATCAGACAGACATGTTTGGTCATTTGCAGAAAATAGCCTCTATCGTGGATCGTACTCAAGCGGCTAAGGAGTGGCTGGATCGGCATGAGCGTAAGGCGGAGCGGGCTCGCAAAAAGATCAGAGATACAGCAGGTCAGGTCACCGTGGCGATCTGTACCTTAACTGCAAAAGGACCGCGCATGTACAGCAATCGCAACTTCGGTCATGTATTTTACCGCAGCCTGCAGCTGTCACCTCCAGATCGAATTCAGAAAGAACTGACAGGCAAACCTTCCGGTGTGGGATTCAACTGGATGTCCTTCACGCCTGGAGAATGGGATGGCCTCGAAGCGGATGTGCTGCTGATTGCGGTTACGTCCATGCACGAACGTACTACTCTGTTACAGCAGATTACTGTTGATCCGTTGTGGGAAAACTATCCTGCGGTAAAAGCTGGGCGTGTGCATGTCATAGACTGGAATTCATGGGTGGTATACGCTCCGTATTCCATCAACATCCAGCTCGATGAAGCGCTCTCTATGTTGACGAACAAACCAGCATTTCTGTAATCTAAAAAATGTCCATCTCTATAATCTTAATTTATGCCATGTACGGGCCTGAATTAAGATTTTATAATGTTCACTAATTGATAATGATAATCAATAACAACAGCAATGCGTTGTTGGTACCAAAGGAGTGACCCGCATTCAACATCCGGGATTGTCACAACGTCCATCCAAATCACGAAAATCCGCAGTGACGGTTGGCCTGATGTTTTTGGCGGCCATTGTCGCACTGCTGCTTAGTATGTTTGTCGCCATTTCTCTTGGTGCCAAGGGACTGACACTGGAAACCGTATGGACTGCTATATTTCAGTACAACCCGGCTTTGACGCCGCATCAGATTATTCACGAGCTACGGCTGCCACGTGTCATTGCTGCTGCTGTCATTGGCGCAGCCTTTGCTGTGGCGGGAGCGCTCATGCAGGGAATCACACGTAATCCGCTGGCAGATACCGGCATTCTGGGGATCAATGCAGGCGCTACCTTTGTCGTGGCGCTCAGCTTCGCCTTCTGGCCAGGATTGCCTTACGGCTGGATTATGTTCCTGTCATTTGCAGGGGCTGTGCTTGGCACGCTGCTCATTTTCCTGCTGGGAATGGCGGCCCCTGGAGGGCTGACATCCATCAGGCTTACCGTTGCGGGTGCCGTTATTGCAGCCATGCTGAGTTCGCTCAGCACTGGTGTCGCCATATATTTTGACTTGAGCCAGGATTTGGCCTTCTGGTATGCGGGTGGTTTCGGGGGGATTGAATGGCGGCATCTGAAGTTGATTCTGCCTGTTCTACTGGTTACTCTCGTGCTCACTTTACCTATGGCCCGTCGGATATCTCTCATGTCGCTAGGAGAAGAAGTTGCGATTAATCTCGGAATCAATCTCCGCTGGACCATGCTGTTTGCCTTGACGGCGGTTGTTGTGCTGGCTGGCGTATCCGTTTCTGCTGTAGGCTCGATCGGCTTTGTTGGACTGGTCATTCCACATATTTCTCGCAAATTGGTTGGCGTGGATTATCGACTCATCATTCCGATGTCCTCCCTGCTCGGAGCCGTCTTGCTGGTGCTCGCCGATCTGGGATCACGCATTGTGAACCCGCCTCAGGAACTGGCAGTAGGCATTATGGTCGCCTTTGTCGGTGTACCCTTCTTCCTCTATCTGGCCCGTAAAGAAAGGAGGGCCCTATAGCGATGAACACCAATGCACCTTCACGAGGTAAACGTTCCATAGCGGTCAGCGTTGCGCTGCTCTGTATCGCCTGTGCCGTTATCGTTATCAGCCTCAACTCGGGAACAATTCGCCTGTCACCAATAGCCGTGCTTCACACCCTGCTTGGCTATGGAACGCCGGATGATCAGATTGTATTGTTCGACTATCGACTGCCACGCATTCTGGTTACTGTGCTCGCCGGAGCGGGACTCGGTGTGGCTGGTGCAGCGTTGCAAGGCATTACACGCAATCCATTGGCCGATCCGGGCATCCTCGGCTTGCATGCAGGAGCGGCTTTTGGATTGATGGTATTCGTAAGCTTCTCCCATTCCATGAATGGTTCGGTTGCCTTGCTGATTCCGTTGTTTGCTTTTGCAGGCAGTGTCGCCGCGGCATTAATTATCATGCTGCTATCCTATGACCAACATAACGGAGTATCCCCCATTAAGCTTATTCTGGTGGGTATTGCCGTAGCAGCCGGTTTCCATGCCCTGACGCTCTATCTGTCCCTGCGTTTGGATGAAGACACCTATTCCTTCGCCGCCCGCTGGCTGGCAGGTAGCGTCTGGGGCAGAGATTGGGTACATGTTCAGGCGCTGCTTCCATGGGTTGTGCTGTGCATCTCGTACATATGGAGCCGCTCCAAAACGCTGGATGCCTTCAATCTGGGAGATGCTGCCGCGACCAGTATTGGTACACCCGTCAGATCCCAACGCGTTATTTTGCTATTGTGCACGGTAGCATTATCTGCCGTCAGTGTGTCCATGGCTGGCGGGATCGGATTCATTGGTCTGGCGGCGCCACATCTGGCCCGCAGACTGGTTGGCCCGATGCATCGCCATCTGATCCCAGCCGCCGGACTCATCGGCATGGTGATCCTGGTTGCCGCCGATACGGTCGGGCGAACGATCTTTCAGCCCAATTCCATTCCGGCAGGCGTCGTGGTCGCGGCGATAGGCGCACCTTACTTTTTATATCTGCTGGTACGAACCAAGTAATGGCTTTATCGGAACAATCCGAATATTTTTACCGGTACACCCAACATAAAAACGACATCCATGAGATGTTCAAGGAGATTGAGATTACCCATGTTAAAGAAAAACCTTATGCTCTTCATGAGCATCTGTCTTGTGCTTGTACTCGCAGCCTGCGGGAACGCCAATAATTCATCTTCTGCGTCGGAAGGTTCTACTACGGACACTTCGAACGCTACACAGGATAGCAATTCCGCTTCCGGGGATCAACGCATTGCATCCATGTCGATCCATCTGACCAATGACCTGCTGTCTCTCGGCATTACACCGGTTGGTTCGGTGATCGGCGGGGAAGCCAAAGCCTTCCTGTCCCATGTGGCTGACCGTCTTCAAAATACAACGCCGCTCGGTCCCGTTAAGGACCCGGACATGGAAGCCTTACTTGCCCTGAAACCAGATGTCATCTACCTGGACGAAGAATTCTCCGGTGATGATATTGCCAAATTCGAGAAAATTGCTCCTGTACACGTCTTCAATCTGGATGATGGCACTTGGCGCGACCACCTGAAAGACATTGGTAAACTGGTCAACCGCGAGAAAGAAGCAGAGCAATACATTCAGGATTATGCAACTGAAACGGAAGAAGTGAAATCCCTGATTCACGATACAATCGGTGACGGCACCGTAATGGCTATCCGTGTTACCGCCAAAGAACTGCGTGTATTCAGTACACGCCGCCCAATGGGCCCGATTTTGTATGAAGATCTGGGGTTAACTCCGGCTAAAGGCATTGAAGAATTCGATTCGTCCAAACCGTATCAAGTTGTTTCACGTGAAATACTGCCGGACTTTGATGCAGATGCGATCTTCGTTGTCGTGAACTCGGATGATGAAGCTCAGAACATGTTCAAAGAACTGCAAAACAATCCGATCTGGCAAGGACTGAAGGCTGTCAAAGCAGGTCATGTCTACCCAATCGGTGCTCAACCTTGGTTGGACTATTCTTCAATCGGCAATAAAATGGCCATGGATGAAGCCAAAGAAATGTTTTCTAAGAAGTAAAATGATCCTTACGCACAACATTTAAAAAAACACCAAAAAACCTCTCTTTGCAGATCGGAACAGAGTAAGCTAACATGCTCTCTCCATCCGCTCAAAGCAGAGGTTTTTTTGAATCCAAATTGGTATTCCTGTAGGTAAAAGTCCGTCGGCATGGCCTAATCACAAGGTACAAACGACGATCTCAACATCCGTTTCGGCAAAAGCATCTTGAATAATGCCCCTCACCTTATCCCACTTCAACCTGTCCAGCCCGCAGCCGATTTGTGGCATCGCCAGTTTGTTGAGCCCATCTCTAACGCATATGTCACGCATGGATTCAACGGCTCGGGTAAACGACTGATAGGTTGGTTTGTTAGAGAACTTGGCCTTGGTGACCAGATTCAGTGTCCGCCCCACCGAATAACATTGTCCGATCTCAAGCGGCTCCTGCTGCGCCTGCTCCTGGAGAATCTCCAATCCAAATCGCTGCCGAAACTGCACAGCAATTCCTGCACCCATGCGGGCATCCGCAGAAATACAGTGTGCAAGCGTGTAGTGATCATCCATGGCAAACAAATCCTGCTGTATTTCGCGAAAATCCATATTGTCTTCTTCTCCCTTACAAATTTTATTTTCCACCTTTTTCCAGTTCACTTTCCCGCCAAACGATCCTCAAACGCCTTGATTGTTTTCTGTCCTGATGACCGGTCCAATACGGCAAATACGATTCGTTCAAAGGAATGCCTGAAGTTCTCTTCCACCAATACATCATGGAAATACTTCGCTACGTCCGCCGGATCATTCCTGAATACTCCGCAGCCATATGCACCTAGTACGATGGTTCGATGTCCATGCAGCGCGGCCACGTCCAGAATATAGCGAATGCGCCCTTTCATGACGGACTCAATCTGCCGATCATCGGCATCTTCCCGCTCTCTCACTACTCCCGCATTTACAGCAGGCGCTGTGATGAATGATGTCAGATAGCATTTGTCGAGCAGCCGATCCTCGTCATCACGGATCACCGGAACTGCAGGCGAATAGATCATATAATCCGAGTAAAGACAAGATCGCTGCTTACGATTATAATCATACATTTCGTTCATTTGGGCGATACATGGGTACAGTCCCGTCGCCCGAGCCAAGCTTTCCTCCTGTGCCTGACTGCCTCCCAGGAAGCCACCACCGGGGTTTTTCGCCGATGCAAAGTTTAGGCAAACGATATCTTTCCCTCCTTCATCCACAGAAAGACGTGAAGCGGCTGCGAGTGTGGTCTCACCCGTAACCTCGATGCGAACGACTGAAGCTTCGGCGCGAGGTTGCAGCTGAACCATTTCTTTACTTCGTTTTTCTCGAAGAGCGATAAGTTCCGTCGGACGATATAATACCGAATCTCGGATCGCTCGCTGTAAATCCGTACCGATCTGAACCCTGCGATCATATCCGTTCACGTATTCTCCTTCTTCCAGAATAGCCAGCGTCTGATGGGCGATTTGGGATCGTCTGGAACGTTGATTCGTACTGTTGAAGCCAGTTGTTTTACTGCGATTGTTGTTCTGAATATTGTTCTTATGTTGTTGATCGTTCATCTTCATCACTTCCTATATTTTCTCTAAGACGGGTGAGGATCTCACCCAGCCAGTTGGTTCCCCGCCACGTCCTTCTATTACGAATACGCGAGTCTTCTTCCGCCAGTCCAACACCCCAAATGCGGTCATCCGGGCTTGCCTCCACAAGGGTCGTGCCGCGGGTGGCGAGCAGCGTGGTCAGCAGTTGTTCGTTTTGGGTGAATTTGGCTTCGTTGCCCTCATAGACAATACGTTTGCACTCCGCTTCCCATACAGTCTGGTCGAATCCTGCGACCTGTCTGCCCAGCTTTTTTTGGACAGATGCGGAGCTTGCTTTCAGGATCTTATCTGCAATAATCTGATCGCCGAACAGCAGTGCTTTCTGATGCATCATGTATTGCTCTGCACTCGTGTAGTGAACGCCACTCACGGTAAAATCCGCCGGGTGCCACTGTGAGAACGGAGACGCTGTACGCCAGAAAAATGTAAACTTCTCCATCGATATTCCCTCCTAACTTTATGGGGCCAATCTTTCCGGGTTCAGTCTGTATAAACGGGATGGGCGATGTCCAGCATTCCCTGTATACTCTCCCGTTTCGATGACCCAATCGGCGATTTTGCGCCGGAAGCCGGCAGCCAGCAGTTTTTTGCCACTGATGGTCTCGTATACTTTCTGAAGAGCAGTTAGCGTGAATGTCTCCGGCATCAAATTGAAAGCAATATCCGTATACTCCACCTTCGCCCGCAGACGTTCCAGCGCGTAGTAAATGATCTTCGCATGATCAAAAGCAATTCCTTGAACTTCGTTCACGGTAATATGGCTGCTGCGCACTCTGCCTTCCAACGTTTCCTTTGTCTCAATGACCGCCGACAATTCCTCTGTTCCATTGGTCAAAATCAACTGCACCCTGCGCTCCGTCACACGTCCACGCTCATGGATATGGCGTTTCTCCTCCAGAAGCCGCTGCTCCATTCTGAACCAGTCTGCTTCGCTGGCATCGTCGCCAGCCTGAAGTTGCAGTTCGCTGCTGTCAACCAGCGCCATGTAAGAACAGCTGATAACACGCGTACGCGGATCGCGATGCACATCTCCCCAGGTATACAGCTGCTCCAGATAAATATCATCCAGTCCGGTTTCGGTGAACAGTTCCCGCCTAGCGGCATCTTCCAACGATTCCTGTATGGAAACGAACCCACCCGGAAGAGCCCACTGCCCCATATAGGGATGACCGCCACGACGGATCAGCAGCAACTGGAGCTCAGGTTCCGCAAGCTTGCGATAGTTCTCCTGCGTTTCACTTCGTATTGTAAATACCAACATATCCACCGTAACGGAGGGACGTTCGTAATCGCCCGCGTCATAGGTTTCAAGAAACTGTTGTTCACTTATATTCACGTGATTCTGATGATCTAATGGATTTTGATCAGAATTACCTGCATGTGTCATTTCGAAAAACCCCATTCTGTTATTAACATTTTGTTATTAACAATAAGATAATAACAATCTAACATATCTTTTTGTCCTCGGTCAATATTTCCCATCTCCTTAAAAAAATCCATTAGAGCACTCTCAGATATCCTTCCTTGGGATGTCAAAAATCGCTTGACGATATGTCAAATGAAACTTATCATTTAGTTAGTCGACTAATTAAAAGGATGGAAGCGCTTATGAAATCAGATCGAAATGAACGGTTAATGGGACAGTTATCAGAACTCGTCAAGCTACAGCGTTACAAGGCTCATGAGAAGCTTGTCAACCACCCTGAGTTATATCCTGGACAACCGCCGCTGCTGTTCCAGCTTGAACGGGAAGATGGTCAGACCCAGAAACATCTGGCCGAACAGCTTCGCCGCGCCCCTGCAACGGTAACGGTAATGCTGAAACGTATGGAAAGCTCGGGGTTTATACGGCGTGAAGCTGACCCGAAAGATCTGCGCAGTCTGCGTGTCTATCTGACCGATCAGGGCCGTGCTGCGCTTAAGGAACTGAGAGAAGTATTCCAGGAGCTTGATCGCCAAGCCCAGAAAGATTTTACACCTGAAGAATCGCAACTCATGGCAGCGCTCGCCCAGCGCATGGTTCAGAATCTGCGAGAATATTAATTGAGATTCATCTATCTTCATCAATATTTGCAACATGATTATTTCATATCGAATGAGGTGATTTTTCCCATTGTGGACGTTAAAACGATTTCTTACCCCGTATAAGTCAGCAGCTATTCTTGCTCCGCTGCTCATGGTCCTTGAGGTTGCCATGGACCTGCTTCAACCCAAGCTGATGTCCAGCATTGTGGATGATGGTGTTCTTGCAGGGAACCTGTCCCACATCGTGACTACAGGTTTATTTATGCTTCTTTTTGCGTTAATCGGATGGGTTGGCGGTGCAGGCTGTACGCTGTTTTCAAGCAAAGCTGCCGTTGGATATGGCACTGATCTGCGCCAGGAATTGTTTGATCATATCCAGAAGTTTTCGTTCCGTAATCTGGATACCTTCCAGGAGGGCTCGCTTATCACTCGCCTGACGAGTGATATCACCCAGATGCAGACCTTTGTACAGATGCTTCTGCGTATGTTTATCCGTTCGCCGATGCTGATTATCGGCAGTATTATTATGGCGTTTACAATCAGTGTCAAACTGGCGCTCATTCTCATTTTGTCCGTGCCGATTCTTTTTATCATCTTATATATCCTGATATCCGCTTCCTATCCGCTGTTCGCCAGCGTTCAGAACAAACTCGACAAGGTGAACGCGGTTCTTCAAGAGAATCTGGCCGGCATTCGTGTCGTCAAAGCTTTTGCACGTGCGCGTCAGGAGAAGAAACGTTTCCAGCAAGCCAATGAAGATTATACCCATACGGCAGTGAAAGCCTGGCGCATCGTATCGCTGAATGCACCGGTATTAAGCCTGATGCTGAATGCAACCATTGTAGCGGTACTGTGGTTTGGGGGCTTTCAGGTAGTAGGAGGCGATATTGCCGCCGGAGATTTGATTGCTTTTATCAACTACGTAACGGTTGTACTCTCGTCGCTCACTTCAATCGGCATGATGATGATGAGCTTCTCCCGCGCCAAAGTATCTGCAACACGAATCAACGAGGTGCTTCACACCCAGCCTGATATTCAATCGGGAGATGATATGTCTCGTAAAGGAGCAGGTCAGGTGGAATTCAGGGATGTCTATTTCCGCTATGATGGAGAACATACGCTCTCTGGAATTACACTGACGGCTCGGCCGGGAGAAAAAGTGGCCCTGCTCGGATCTACAGGATCAGGCAAAACCTCGCTTGTACAGCTGATCCCCCGCTTGTATGATGCCTCACAGGGTGAAGTGCTCGTGAATGGAGTGAACGTGCGTAACTGGGATCTCCAGGATCTTCGCAGCCGTGTGTCCATCGTATTACAGGAATCCATCCTGTTTAGTGGCAGCATTCGGGATAATATCTGCTTCGGCAGACCTGATGCAACGGAAGCTGAACTACGTGCCGCAGCTCAAGCGGCAGCGGCCGATGATTTTATTATGAATCTGAAAGATGGATATAACACGGAGTTGGGCCAGCGCGGGGTCAATCTCTCAGGTGGGCAGAAACAACGGATTTCTATTGCCCGTGCCCTGCTCATGCAACCGGAGGTTCTGATTCTGGACGACAGCACCAGTGCCGTCGATCTGCGTACCGAAGCAAGCATTCAGAAGGCGCTGCATTCACTAATGAAAAATAGTACGACCTTCTTGATTGCACAACGGATCTCTTCTGTAAAAGATGCAGACTGTATTTACGTGCTTGATGAAGGAGAGATCGTGGCAAGTGGTACACATGAACATCTCATGGCCCATTCGCCACATTACCAATCCATCTATTATTCGCAGCAACGGAAGGAGGATGTTCAATTTGGCTAAAAACGCTTCTTCCTCCAACCATCAGACCGTTGTCCCACCGATGATCGGAAGACCTGGGCCACCCGGCCGAGGTCCGGTTCCCAAAGTAAGAGCCAAGAACGCCCGGCACGCCATCATTCGAGTGTGGTCATACATGGGACGTCATCGCAAAGGGGTTATCACCGCTCTAATACTGACGGCTCTTGGAACGTTACTTAATCTGGCAGGACCTTATCTGCTTGGCCGTGCGGTCAATGAACATATCGTTCCCAAAATTACGGACGGTCTGCTGAAAGACTGCATGTTATTACTGTCCGTATACGTTCTCGGCTCGTTTATGATGTGGGCTCAATCCTATGTCATGATCGGTGTCTCTCAACTGACTGTGAAGGATTTGCGTCATGCTCTGTTTTCACGGCTGCAGCAGCTGCCGATCAGCTTTTTTGACAAAAATCAGAGCGGTGATCTGATGAGCCGGGCTACCAATGATATCGATAACGTGTCCACGACGCTGAATCAAAGTGTAACTCAATTGATGTCCAGCGCCATCTTGCTGGTTGGCTCCCTGTCGATTATGTTAGCCCTGGATGTCCGTCTGACACTGCTCAGTCTGGTCACGGTTCCCCTGATTACGATCGCCACTCGGCTGATCGCTTCAAGAACACGCAAACATTTTACCGCCCAGCAAAAGTTGCTTGGTGAGCTTAATGGCTACGCTCAGGAAACCATTGCCGGACAAAAGGTGGTTGCAGCCTATAATCGTCAGGAGCAGGCACAAAAACATTTTCAAAATTTGAACGAAAAGCTTCGCACTTCCAGTACCCAAGCTCAAAGCGTATCAGGTCTGGTCGGGCCAACGATGAACGTTATGAACAATATCGGCTTTGCCATACTGGCAGCCGTAGGTGGATGGATGGCTTATCATGATCTGACGTCCATCGGGCTGATTGTAAGTTTCCTTGCTTACTCCCGCCAAATTGAGCGGCCCATCAATGATTTGGCGAACCAGTACAACCTGATTCAGGCAGCTATTGCAGGTGCTGAACGTGTATTCCACATTATTGATACACCAAGTGAATACGTGGAAGAACAGAAGAAACAACTGCAGCAGATTCAGGGTAAAGTTGTATTTAAAGATGTATCCTTTGGGTATAACTCCGAGAGGGAGATCTTGAAAAAGGTCAGCTTCACCGCCAAGCCAGGCGAGATGATTGCACTTGTCGGCCCGACTGGGGCGGGTAAAACAACGATCATCAACCTGCTGCCCCGTTTTTACGAGATTACGGGCGGACGGATTACGATTGATGGCTGTGACATCTCCGAACTGGAGAAAGACCAGCTAAGGCGCGAACTTGGCATTGTGTTACAGGATGCCTATCTGTTCTCCGGCACCATTCGTGACAATATTGCCTACGGCAAACCCGATGCAACGGACGAACAGATCCAGCAAGCAGCGAAGTTGGCAAATGCCCACTCCTTCATCCGCAAATTATCGCAGGGTTATGATACCCCGATCATTTCCGGTGGCAGCAATCTGAGTCAGGGACAGCGACAACTGTTAACCATTGCTCGTGCCATTCTTGCGGATCCTGCAATTCTAATTCTGGATGAAGCGACCAGCAGCATCGACACACGCACCGAAATGCAAATTCAGGAAGCGATGCGCACCTTGATGAAAGATCGCACCAGCTTTGTCATTGCCCATAGATTAAGCACGATTCGTGAGGCCGATCAGATTCTGGTTATTGATGACGGCAAGATCGCCGAACGAGGCAGCCATGATGAGTTGATGCAACAGCAAGGTTTCTATTATCAGTTGCATCAGGGTCAGCTTACCTGATTGGGTTCGTGTTCATTGATGATTAAAACACAGAAACACAAACAAAAACGCCGCATTAGGTTCTTCTGGAATCCAAATGCGGCGTTTATTTTTTATTAGAATTATGCCCCAATAGGTAAATGAAGGGTGAATGTAGAGCCAATCCCCATTTTGCTATGAACGGTAATTTTCCCATGATGATCCTGAGCAATTTTCTGACAGAGTGCCAGTCCAAGTCCTGTACCTTCCTCCTTGGTCGTATAAAATGGATTAAAGATCGTTGCTAGAGAGTTCTCAGGGATACCGCTGCCCGTATCGGTAATTGAGATAAGCGCTTTATCTCCATCATGTAACAGATCAATATGTACTTCACCCGGGTCTTCCATCGCTTCAAAAGCATTACGAATCAGATTAATCAGAACCTGCACGATCTTATCCCTATCCATATTGACTACGACCGGCTCGCTAGTCATCTCCAGTGTAATCCGGTGACCCCGAGACGCTGCATCCGATTCGGTTAACGACATGACCCGTTCAAGACAGAGTTCCACTCGTTCAGGTTTCATGTGATTAGCCTGTGGTTTGGAGAACTGTAAAAACTCAGCCGTCAGCTCTGTTACCCTTGTAATCTCTCCCATTATGACCTCATACCATGGTGCGATATTGAAGGCCTGTCCCCTTGAAAGCTGTAGGAAACCTCGAATGGCAGTCAGTGGGTTACGAATTTCATGAGCCATGCCAGCTGCCAGTTCACCAACAGACCGGAGTCTTTCGGAACGGAAGACCTCCTCTTCATTTTTTAACCATTTGCTCCGCTGCTGCTGAAACAGCCTGTCCTCCGCCACCGTGATAAAGTGCTGCAACGTCTCGGACATCCCAGGGTATAGGGAAATGCTGTAGTTTACTTGTAAGCCCCTTAACTCCCCGGACAGCAGTAACGCCATGCGTTCTTCGATATTTTGTATTTCAGGCAAAACGACAGCATACCGATCCCCAGCATACCGAGAAACGCCATATGCATCTGCAAACTGTTTTGAAACACTCTCGCCTGTCGCTTTGATTACATGACTCCAGTTGTCATCGACCTCTTGATCAAACCCGTTGAAATTCTGAATGTTCATGATAATCAGCAAAAATGATCGTTGCTCGTCCACCGTTTCCTTCAGTACATTCATATATCCCTCGTAGTTTAGCAATCCGGTAAGCGGATCATGGAGGGTTAGAAAATGATTTTTCTCCCGAAGTTTGCGCTTCTCTGCTTCGCTGTTAATCAAGGTATGATACAAAAAGATAATGACAATTGCAGTTAACATGTCAAACATGGACACCAGCAAATTATATGTATCTATCGTCACATACGAAAGCCGAATCACAGTATATTCAAACACAATCAACATTGAAATGGGTAACGTCTGCGTAACACGCTGTTTATCCTGAATCATCGACATGATGAGCAGGTAATACAACATATTACACCAGTTAAGTTCACTGAAATAATGGAATATGCCAAGAAAAATCCAATGGATGTTACGCAATACCGGATACTGTTTTTCCTTGTATATACTTGCTACAAATAACACACCAGCACATATCATTAACGCGAGATGGGAAGTAAGCCCTAGAAAATAAGAGGACAGGATAACAAGCAGACATCCGAGCGGGAAAATAACCATTTTCATCGTGTAACTCAGCAAACAGCCTCGCCCCCTTTGACAATACTCACATCTAAGATCCTATTCACATGTATTATATCGATAATGATTAGCTGATGTTGTCGATTATTGGAGGTTCGTCAAATTCACATGAATGTATAAATTTATAATTAAAATAGGACAAACGGTTTATAGGAAATGCACATTACGAAATAATGATCCAATTACAATGGTCATTACTGTGTTACAATACATTTAATGGGTTTATATAGAATATCACCCTGGTTATGGAGGGATAAACATGATACAACAAAGAAAACCTTTGGGCATCGGGACACTTTCTTTGCTTGTGCTTGCTATAGGGTTTGCCTTTAATTTTTCCTGGGGCACAGCAAAGGTGCAAATCAGCCACTATTTGTTTAATCTACTGAACTTGCCTATCTATAGCGATGGTCATCAAGGATTTCACATTCCCTTTATGGTAGCTATAATCTTTTGGTTATCTTCCGTTTTGATCGCACGCAAATACCATTCTCACTTTGGTACAAAAGTAGCCTACAAGGTCGGTGGTTTCATGCTGATCTTTAGCGTTATGATCTTTCCACTTTACGGTATAATATGGGTTATATTTCATTAAAAGAGCAAACAAGCATAAAGCCAGCTCCCCTGTCATTTCAGGAAGCTGGCTTTATGCTTCATTACTAAACCTCTATTTTTTCGCCATATACTTGCGGATATCAAATGCCACCGCAGCCACAATAATCAACCCTTTAATAATTAGCTGCCAGTAAGGACTTACACCGATAAAGGTCAGACCATAGTTGATAACTCCAAAGATCAGCACCCCTGCCATAACACCAGGCACCGTACCGATACCACCCGCTGTGGAGACGCCCCCCACGACACAGGCCGCAATAGCATCCAGCTCATACATGTTACCGTAATTGTTCGTTGCCCCGCCCGTACGCGCGGCTTCCAGCACACCGCCCAATCCATACAGGGCACCTGCAATGGCATACAACGCAATCAGGTTGCGTGCCACATGAATGCCGGACACATGCGCAGCCTGAATGTTGCCACCGATGGCATACATGTTCTTCCCGAGACGGGTCTTGTTGAAGACCACCCAGCAGATCAGCGCAACCGCTACAGCAATCAATACGATATACGGAATGGAATAACCACCGCCAAGATCAATGTAACCAGAACCAATAACAGTAAAATCGGGCCTCAATCCACCAATGGGTTGTGACTGATTGGGCTCTGTATCAAAATAAATCGAGTTCAGGCCATATACCGCAACCATCGTACCCAGTGTCGCGATAAAGGGTGGAACATGTAATTTGGCTACAATGATGCCGTTGACGAGACCCACTGCCAAGCCTGCGATGATTCCGATAGCGATTGGCAATCCTACCCAATACTGTGGCAGATCGGGAAAGAACCGATTGGCATATTCGTCGATTTGCAGCATGGATGCGGAGACAACAGCCGTTAGCCCAACGACCCGTCCTGCCGACAAATCGACCCCGCCCGTTACCAGGATAAACGCCGCCCCCAGCGCAATGATGGCCCGTGTGGAGGACTGTTGTAATATATCCCGAAGTGTAGAGAAAGCAAGAAAGTGCGGATCGGCAATGGCAATGCCAATGACGAGCAGGATCAGCACAATAAAGATCGCGCGCTGCGCTACATACTGCTTCACCTGATTGATAACCTGTGTATTCATATGTTCCCTCCTGACTAAGCCATCCGCTGCTGTGCGGCCAGCCTCATGATATCCTGCTCTGTTGCCTCGGCACCGTCCACGATTCCGGTGAGCCGCCCTTCGCTCATGACCATAATTCGATCCGACATGCCCAGCAGTTCGGGCATCTCCGAGCTGATCATAATAATGCTTTTGCCCTGGCGGGCCAGTTCCGTAATAATGGTGTAGATTTCAAATTTGGCACCCACATCAATCCCACGTGTCGGTTCATCGAGCAGTAGAATTTCAGGGTCAGTCAACAACCATCTGGCCAGAAGTACCTTCTGTTGATTACCACCAGAAAGGTTTCGAATCAGCGTGTTAACTGAAGGCGTTTTAGTTCTAAACTTCTGAGTTTGTTCGCGTGCCTCATCTCGGCCTTTCTTCTCATCCAGCAGACCAATCCGATTCCGGTAACGTCCGAGACTCGCAATAATCGTATTTTCATACACAGATAACACTGGAAAAATTCCTGTGACTCTTCGCTCCTCGGTAAGCAGGGCAATGTTATGACGCTTTGCTGCGGCAGGTGACTTAATCTTCACCTTGCGCCCATGAATGGAGATCGTCCCTGAAGCAAGTCCGCGCAAGCCGAACAATGACTCGATCAATTCCGTCCGCTGTGCCCCAACAAGGCCGCCGATGCCAAGCACTTCGCCTTTCCTCAATTCAAACGTCACATCACGGAACGAATTCGGCTGGCTCGAGGTTAAGCCTTCTGCCTTCAAAATCACTTCTCCAGGTACATTCGTCCGTTCCGGGAACCGTTCATCCAGATCACGTCCAACCATGCGGGTAATGATCAGATCAGTCGTTAAATCGGCAGCATCCCAGGTACCCACCACAAAACCATCCCGCATAATCGTGACCTCATCCGAGATCGTCAGAATTTCCTCCATCTTGTGCGAAATGTAGATAATAGACACCCCGCGACTGCGCAGCTGATTAATAATGGCAAAGAGCTGGTCCACTTCCTTGCCCGTGAGCGAGGATGTTGGCTCATCCATCACGATGACTTTAGATTGAAAAGAGACCGCTTTGGCGATTTCCATCGACTGTATTTTGGAAACGGATAAAGTCCCCGCCTGAGCCTTCGGATCAATGTCCAGATTCAAGTCCTTGAACAGAGCCAGTGTATCGGCATACATTCGTTTCTCATCCACCAACAACCCCCTCATTGGAAAGCGTCCCAGCCAGATGTTTTCCATCACCGGACGATGTGGCACCGGGTTCAGCTCCTGATGAATCATCGATATGCCATGCTGAAGCGCCGCTTTCGAACTCGGAATGTCCACCTCCTTGCCGTCCATCCGAATCGTCCCTTCATCCGGGCGGTACATACCGAATAGGCATTTCATCAGCGTGGATTTGCCCGCTCCGTTCTCTCCCATCAGCGCATGAACCGTACCCGGCTTTACCTTCAATGTGACCTGACTTAGTGCCTGCACACCCGGAAATGCTTTGGATATTCCGTCCATCTCCAGCAGGTAAGGTGATTCCATCTTTCATCCTCCCCTTCCTTAAACCCGGCAAAAAAAGGACGCCATCTCATGACGGACGTCCCTGTTTGCTGCTGTTATTGGGCGTCGGCAATGTTGTCTTTCGTAATTTTTTTGTAGGCAATCCAAACATATTTGCCATCCGTAATGTCATAACCCGTATTTTCCTTCGTTGGTGTCTCACCTTTCGCGAGTACGGAAGCGAGTGCAACCGTTGCTGCGCCCTGGTTCTTGGCATCATTCAACACCGTGCCCAACATCGTACCGTCCTGAAGGGCCTGAATAGCCGGAGCAGTTGCATCCACACCCACAACAGGCATCGTTTTGCCGTCTTTGAAGTATCCGGCTGCTTTCAACGCTTCAATGGCTCCAAGTGCCATGTCATCATTGTTAGCCAATACTGCTTCAATCTTGTCTCCGTGGGAGGCAAGGAACGCCTGCATTTTCTCCTGGCCTTTGACCCGATCCCACATCGCCGTGTCTTCCGCCAGCGCTTCCACTTCAATTCCGGCATCCTGAATTGCCTGTACGGAATATTTAGTCCGCAGCTCAGCGTCCTGGTGGCCAGGCTCGCCTTTCAGCATGACGTATTGCAGTTTGCCGTCCCCGTTTTTATCTGCTTCCGGGTGGGCCTTCCAGTAGTCCACAATGAGCTGACCGGAGATCGTGCCGGACTCTTCCGCCTTGGCTCCAACGTAATACACTTTATCCCACTTGTTCATGTCTTCGGCAACCGGCTCACGGTTCAGAAAGACAACCGGAATGCTGGCCGCTTTGGCTTTGTCAATAATGACACCTGCTGCGGTCCGGTCAACCGGATTCACAGCCATTGCGTTGTATTTCTTGGATACAAACAGATCGACTTTCTCATTCTGGGTCGGCTGTGCGTTCTGGCTATCCACGATATCGAGTGTGGCTTTACCTTCCGCTGCTGCGGTCATTGCATTCCGTACACCCGTCATGAACGTGTCATCGAACTTATAGATCGCCACGCCAATCTTCGGCGTTTCCGTTCCTGCGGCCGTCTGACCTCCTGTATCTGTTCCTGTACTTCCGCCTGCGCTGTCTCCGCCACTGCTGCACCCCGCCGCCGCAACCATACACGCTGTAAGCAACAATGTCATCCACGTTTTCTTCATATCCTAATGACCTCCCCCAAGTTCATTCGGCTTTACCGATGTCTTTATTATGAAAGGGTTTACAATAAATTCGAATACAATATCTTCCTCTGTTTTATCGAAATCTTCCTCAATTGAACCTTTACTGTACAAAAGGAAACAACAACTTCTGATTATCCATCCAGAACATATTGTCCGTACTGACCAGCTTCGTTTCCAGTGTTACCCTGGCTTGCACCTGTTGGTTGTTCAACCGTGCAACGGCCTGATTCACACCAAGATAACCTGCACTGAATCCATTTTGCACAATCAAGTGCTGAATTCTGCCTTCCTGTAACTGCTCTAACTGCTGCTGTTCACTGCCAAATCCCACAATCTTCACCTTGTTCCCATTGTTCTCGGACGTACGTCGATTCAGTTCATCCGCTGCCCCCAGAGAAGCAGGTTCCTGAAGGGCAATCAACCCGTTCACCTGCTGCTGGTCAAGCAGTTGCTTCGCCGCCTGCCAGCAAGCATCCCGTGTGCTGCATACGGATTGGGCCTCCACATGAATGTCCGGGTATTGAGCCAGTGATTCCTCTATTCCTAGCTCCCGGTTAATCAGAACAGGATTTACAGGATCAGGACCAAGCAGGGCTATACGTCCTCGCCCTCCCAGAAGCACAGCCATGGCCTGACCCGCCTGCCGTCCAGCTTCAACGTTATCTATCGAGATAACACTTGTTATGCCTTTAACAGGAAATTCATCATTCAACAAAATGACGGGAGTAATCACTCCGTTGGCATCTTTAGTCTGTGCCTTCTGAATGATGTCGCTGAGTGTCTTCTCACTCAAGGGATCGATCAACAGGGCCGATGCTCCCTGCTCCAGTGCCAGTGATACCGCATCCACCTGGGCTTGTTCACGCTCGCTCAGTGAATAAGTCCCATTTTGCAAATGCTCTTGCTTCACCTTTCCCTGTTCTGCTGTGAAGTCAGGGTTAGAAGGCGCGTAAGTTAACCCTTCCGAGGGGAAAGCCTCCACCGTAATAAGCTCCGCTCCCGCTTCTTTGGCAGCCGCTTCGGCCCCAAGACGTATCGCTTCTGCGAGTTCTCCGGTTCCCGCTGGCGTAATCAGTGCAATACGCGGCGGCGATCCCGCCGGATCAGCATTCGACATACCGCACGCTACACATAACAGCAGGCAACAAATTGCTACTGTCATGGCCATATAACGAAGGAGAAGAACTCTCATCCGTATGACTTCCACGCGAGGGCAGATGTTTATTTTCATAACGGGATGCCCCATCCAGTCCGTTCTATTGATCTTATTAGCTTTCATGAGCATCGTCCTCCTCTCGTTCCGATTGGATCGGAATCCGAATCCAGACGGTTGTTCCTTCCTCCAGCTCACTCTCAAATTCAAGACCGTAAGCTTCGCCATAATAGAGCTGAATTCGATCATGCACATTGCGTACAGCTACACCTGATCCTGCACCACTTTTCACGATAGGACTGCCCATTAGAAGTTTCGACATCTGCTCTTCCGTCATGCCGACCCCATTATCCGTAATACGAAATACCAGCTTGTCGTCCTCCCGGTATACACGAATCTCAATACATCCCTCGTCCATATGATATTCAATGCCATGCACGATCGCATTTTCAATGAGTGGCTGAAGCAGCAGCTTAAGTGTCAGGTTGTCCAGCGTATCTTCATCCGCCTTCATGATAAAATTGAATTTGCGCTTGAACCGCATTTGCTGAATCGTCAGGTAATGGTGGGCGTGCTCCAGTTCTTCCCTGACCGTAATAATCGTTTTGCCTTGACTAAGACTGATGCGAAACAATCGGGATAACGAAGTGATCATCGTAATGACTTCCTCATTCCGGCTCATGCCCACCATACGCACTACTGAATTCAACGTGTTGTATAGGAAATGTGGATTGATCTGAGCCTGCAAAGCTTCCAGTTCGAGCCGACGCTTCTGTTCCTGTTCATGAATGATTTCATTCATCAAGGTCCGGATTTTATAGACCATCAGGTTAAAACGACGGGATAAACGTTCCACTTCCAGTGGCCCCTCAATAGGAAGCTCCACGTTAAAATCCCCTCGCTCCACGGCCTTCATCTTTCGTTCCATCCGCCGGATCGGACGTGTCAGACTGGAAGAGAGGAATAGCGAGACGAGGATGACCAGTACCAGCACAACCAGCAGTACTCGAATCAGATATCCATTGACCTCCTGGCGGGATGTCATGATCTCATCCAGATAGGCCACACCTACGATTTTCCATCCGATATTGGCGACAGACTTGACCGCATTCAACCTTTTCTGCCCATCCGCCTCATCTTCATAGCTGCCGGTTGCAACCAGTGCCTGTTCGATATTTTCACTTTTGAGCCCCATGTACATTAATTGCTGCTGCGGATGGTAGACGATATTGCCCGCACTTTCGTCGATAATGTAGACGTATCCCCGCTGCCCCAGACTGACCCGGCGGCTCAGTTCGTCCATTTGTTTGAAGTTGATATCCACCAGCAGAATGACCTGACGATCCTGACCATTTTGGCGTACAGTAATGCCTTTGCTCATGGAAACGACCCATTTGTATGGGCCTGTGTACATGTTCTGAATATGAGGCAGCGAGAAACTAAGGTGATCCGGTACTCGGAGTGCAGATTGAAACCACCCTTGCTGTGTCACATGCGCACTCGGTTTTAATTCAGCTGAAGGTCTATTCTTGAGCAGATGCCCTGTTGAATCCAACAAAGTAATGGAGATGATATCTTCGCGGCTGCTGAGCAGCGTATCGAGCTGTTTATCTACCTGATCCCCTTCCCACGTACCGTCCCGCAGCATATGTTCTTCGATGGCTCGATACAGATGCGACATGCTGCGGACATAATCTTCCAGATTGTAACTGACCTGATCCACGATCTGCCTCGTCGTCAGCTCCGCACTTCGCTCCGCGGCCTGCGTGAATTTGTCATGAAGCAGCATCGCCATGATGGTCAGCACCAATACAATGAAGACAGAGAAGGACCATGTAATAATAAAGCGGATACTGCTGACTCTTGATGAACGAAGCCTGGACCGAAGCTTGAGCCAAAGGGATCTTATCCATCCGGCAAACATTCTCATCGACTTGTGCCTTCACTAGCTGTTAGTGCAGTCTGTTTGCGATATTCTTTGGGCGAGACGCCGATATGTTTTTTGAAGCAAAAACTGAAATAATTCGGTTCCGCGAAGCCTACCTGACCAGCAATTTCAAACGACTTCATCTCTGTGGATCGAAGTAATTCCTTCGCCGCCTCCATCCGGATCTGCATCAGATATTGCAGGAAGGTAAGCTGTACTTCTTTTTTGAAAATGCCACAAAAATAACCCGAACTGATATGCAGATGCCCACATACTTTCTGAATGGACAAATCTGGATCGTCGTAGTGTTCTTTGGTAAACGACAATGCCTGTTCCACAATATCCTTGTATACATGCTGCCTTCCGCTGGCAATGCGATGTTGAACGAGCAGACAAACCTCGCTCACCTTACCTTGCGCCTCAGACAACCCAGGCAAACGGAACAAATCGGCATACAACTGGAACCCTGCCCCAAAAATGTCCTCCATGGCCTCGCCCGATGCCTGGGCTGCCTTCCAAACGTTTGTTAAAACTTCAATCAGATACAGTTGAATGTCACTTCGCCCATGCTCCACCGTAATTTCCCGGAAAATGATCTCTAGCGCGTCCTCCAGCTCCGCCTGCGTACCCGCTTTCAGACAACGTGTCAGCGTTTGCTGCTTCAACTCGTCAAAACGCAATTTGCCCGCCGTCTGCCGTTCCACATCTGCAATATAGATAAGTGGATCAGTCCCCGGTACAAGCCGATAATCCAGTGCCAGTAGTGCATCCTCATAGGCATGCTTCACACCTGCCAGTGTGTTCACGATTGAGCCCGATCCAACAGTGGCAGGGATACGCAGATAGTGATTGATGCTGCGCATTACATTTTCCAGCGCCTGCTGCTGTCGTTTCTCTCCATCTTCTCCACCCCACCGATCTACATAGAGCAGCACAATCGTCTCCTGATGCATAAAAGCATGTCCGGCCCCATGTTCCGTCCATACCTCTGCGGCAATGTTTAGCGCAGCGAACTGCTTTAGCTCCGCATCCGCGGATTGTTCTCCGTCCATATGCAGAGTTAATACGGATACACCATAACGTTCACCGTGCAGATCCAGTCCACATTGCTTTGCTTTGCCATGGATATATTCCGGCGATTTTTGCCGATGCAGCAAAGTGGCCATCAGGTCCGCCTGTAACAAGGGCAGGCTTGTATAATAATGGTCACGCAGCTGCTGTACATCCTCTCGTTCGGCCACTTCAGCCGCCATCTGCGCACGCAATCTTGTAAGCAGTTCTGTCAGATGTCCCGCCGAGAAAGGCTTCAATAAATATTCATCCACACTCAGCGAGACCGCTTGCCGGGCGTAGTCGAATTCATCATATCCAGTCAAAATCACCACTTTCACAAGCGGATTTCGTTCCCTAAGCCTTTTGGCAAGTTCAAGTCCATCCATAAATGGCATGCTGATATCCGTTACCACAATATCCGGCTCCACTCGTTCCGCCATCTCCAGTGCTTCTCGTCCATTCTCCGCCAGACCAACTATGCGCAGATCGAGTGCTTCCCAATCTACCTCTACGACCAACCCTTCGCGTACATCCTCTTCATCATCCACCAGCAATACCCGGTACACGTCAGATTCCTCCTTTATTTAAGGGGCCATAAGCCCAAGCAATAATGTATATGTCGATATGATCCAAGGTTGCCATCATAATATACAATATAAATTTAATTATGTAATCGCTTACTTTTGAGATGATAAGATTGATATAATGTGCGCTCACAAACAAACATATGGTAAATTATTGAAAGTGGTTAACTATGAAATAGGATAGGAGTCTATTAACTGATGAATTACTTGAAATCCGTAATGATAACGACCGGTATTGCCGCAATATTAATTTGCAGTGGTGCAATCACGGAGACGATTCGAACCGATCGATTAGAAGCATCCACCGGGTCTTCACGCTGGGAGAACCAACCTCAAGAACTTCAGGAGAAGTTAACAAAATCATGGAGCGGAGGAATAGAGGCGATACGTAACACGCTGAATGAGAATAGTGAAAATGAGAATATAACTGAATGGAAACTGTTTTACAGTTTGGAGGATTCATTAAACACCCTTCCCAATCAAGAGCACTCTTCCTTCATCACTGCCTTTTATAGTAACGAACGAAGAACCATGCTGGAAACCAGGGATATCATGCCTGCCTTGCTTTTACATCCCGATCATACAAAGGCAATACTTTATTGGGAAAAGCATGATGGAACATATGCCATTATTACACTAGAATCGCAAATCAATGCAAACAACAAACCTGAATGGGATGTAAGTCATTCTTGGATAACCAAACAGCCCTCATCCACTTGAAGTGGGTCAGGGCATTGATCTCTTATCCATTCGTAATCCCTTATAAAGAGTTCTGCATGTACTTTAATCCGGTTCCGTTTCTCCATCCTCTTTTGCTGATAAAGATAGATTGGCATTTAAACCCTTCACATAAATCATCGTGGTATCCGGATTGATATGTCCCATCATTTCTGCCAATTGATGCAGTGGTGTATGCTCGGCCATTGCGTATCCGAACCGATGACGCAGATCATGGGAACTTAGCCCTTCCAGACCGGCTGTAGTCATCACCTTTTTGATCAAATGGCGCAGCGCCCTCTCCGTTAAGCGATCACTGGTTTTCTCGGAAGGAAACAGGTAAGGACTACCCGGTGCGAGGCCAGCCATGTATATCTTCAACAAAGCAATACATGTCATGTTCAGCGGAATTTTCCGTTGACCGTTTCGTTTATCGGCCCGTACGGTAAGTTGCCCGCTTCTTTTGCCCAATTCAATATCATCGGGAGCGAGATTGCATATCTCCATCGTTCGCATACCGGTATGATACATGAGCGTAAGGATGGTCTGATCCCGAAGCGAGTTGCCGTCCTCGACCGCAGATATGAATGATTGTTCTTCCTCAGTTGTCATTCGGCGGGGGCTGACCTTGTCTTCCGGAATGAATTTCAAAGGTTTGGAAGGATCACTGTTGATCCTGGATTCCGATGTAGCCCACTTAAAAAAACGCTTCAATGTAATCAGTCTGCGATTAATGGTAGATGGCTTCAATTGCATTACTTTTTGAGAATCTTCCCGGTAACTGACCAAAGTCGATGTATGCACTTCTTCGATATGAAATGAAATCTCTTCACCCCGAGAATCATTCCCTTTATACCATTCGGTAAAATGCTTCAAATCACTCGCATATTCCTTCAAGGTTTTAGGAGTCAATTCTCCCTGGATCGTAAGCATATGTATGAATTCCTGAACAACCATTTCCCCTTGTACCGAAGTACCAGATACCTTATCCATTAGAAAAAACCTCCAAATCTTGACTTATATTAGCGGACATGGTATTATCATATTAATCGATACATTAGCGGACATCAAGTCTGTGGGTTGAATATACCTGATTAGCGTTGATTTCTAAAATTAGCCTTTTCAAAATGGTCGTTTAAAAACTTATTTTTTGGAGGAACTACATGCAAACAGGTACAGTGAAATGGTTTAACGCGGACAAAGGATTTGGCTTTATCGAAACTGAAGAAGGAACAGACGTATTCGTTCATTTCAGTGCAATTCAAGGCGACGGTTTCAAAACATTGGATGAAGGACAACGCGTCCAATTCGAAGTAACTCAAGGTAACCGTGGTCCACAGGCTGAGAACGTTACTAAAGTTTAATTATATTAAAGCTGCCTTGTACAAGGCAGCTTTTTGTTTTATTACATCCAAAAACGAAAAGCGAGGTATGACAAATGGATAAAGAACAATTGATCACAGAAGTAGCCAAAAACGGCGGATTCTCCAAAAAGAACGCTGAAAAGGCCGTAACAGTTGTACTGGATTCGATTTTGGAAGCATTAAAAGAAGGCAAAGAGGTTCAACTGGTTGGATTCGGCAAATTCGAAGTGCGTAATCGTGAAGCACGTATGGGGAAAAGCCGTCGAACTGGTAAGGAAATTCAACTTCCAGCAGGTAAAGTTCCCGTATTCACTGCAGGATTAACCATGAAAGAAGCTTTAAACTAAACAGCAACAACAAGATTGGAAAAGAGGTTTTTATTCAAACACACAATGAACATTTTGATGTAAATTTCGTGTTTTCTACGGTTGATGATATCATTAACTTTTATTCCGGCAAGCAGACAAACCAGAATAACGCGGAAGAACACACCCATTCAACACCCCCATCAACAGAGTCTGCACAGACGCCACAACCACCCACTCGCTAAAATGAACCTTTCATCTTGGACAATAAGAAGCCCTGTTCCGCTCAAAACGGTCCAGGGCTTGATTTGTGTTTTTTGTGTCAATCGAGCACCCAGGGAGAATGAATTTTGGGTACGTCATTGATTAATTGTTTGGTATAAGGATGCTCCGCATGGTGAATAACTTCCTCCGCTCTCCCCGCCTCCACCATTCGTCCATGCTCCATAATACAGATCGTGTCGCTCACATAATAAGCCAGACCTACGTCGTGCGTAATAAACACAATGGTCATGCGGTTCTCGTCGCGCAGCTTGAGCAGCATATCCAGAATCGTTGAACGCGAGCATGCATCCACCATGGACGTCGGTTCATCGGCGATCAACACCTTAGGATGCAGCATGAAAATGCGGGCAATCATGAGCCGTTGCATCTGTCCACCGGACAGTTCAAACGGATATTTGTTATATAACTCTTCGAACTTCAAGTTGACGAAAGAACAGGCTTCCTTCATTTTGGCATATTCCTCGTCCTTGTTCAGCTTCAATCCCTGAAGTTTGATACAGTCTACCAGCAGCTTTTCCACCCGGTGAAATACGTTGAACGAAGAGAACGGGTCCTGGAAAATGGCCTGGATATCCTTCCAATAGGCTTTACGCTCACGATACCGCTTCAGTTGTCTAGGCTTGCCATCGTATTCGATCGCTCCACCCGTTTCCTTGAGCAAACCCATGATCATTTTCGCGAGTGTCGTCTTGCCACTGCCGCTCTCTCCGACAATGGAGATAATCTCCCCTTCATGAAAATCAAAGCTCACATCGTCCACCGCTGCCTTTTTGCGATTGCCTGTACCGTACACCTTGGTCAGATGGCGGCCGCTGATCAGTACCTTGCCCATCGCCATACTACCTCACTCCTTTCGGGAGCCTTGATCCGAGCCCATTAAAACCCAGAGAGAATCGTTTCATTGGTCTGCACTATCATCTGTGGCAGTTCGAACATCTTGGATTACATCTTTGTTTAAGCCGCTTTCCTCCTGATTTTGTTTCGTCTCCTGGGAATGTTCGTTAATGCTCTCCTGCTCAAAGTGACCGTCCTGCTCCTGCTCCCTGATCTGCTCCAGCATCTCCGGTGTCAGAAGACAGCGATATATGCGCCCATCGACTTGAATGTTCTCAATTTTCCCTTGGCGGCACTCGTCGGTCACCAGTGTACAGCGCTCTGCAAAGCGGCAGCCTTCCGGCACATTCTTCAGATTCGGTGGCGCACCGGGAATCGCCGCCAATTTATGCTCCTTCATGCCCTCTTCCGGAACAATGATGGAACCCATCAGCTTGCGAGTGTACGGATGCAACGGATTGAAAATCATCTGCTCTGCCGTGCCTCGTTCCACAATCTCCCCGGCATACATCACCATAATTTCATCCGTGACATGGTACAGCAACGGCAGCTCATGTGTGATGAACACCAGTGATTTGATTACTTTGCGCTTCAACAAATCCTTCAACAGTCGAATGACCGCCTTCTGGGAGGTTACATCCAGTGCCGAAGTAGGTTCATCCGCAATAAGCACGTTGGGATTCAGAATCGTTGAGATAGCGATAACCGTTCGCTGCTTCATGCCGCCGGATAATTCATTTGGATACATATCCAGTACATCCGGCGACAGATTCAATGATTGGAAGCGCTCCGTAGCCATCTTCCGCACATCCGACCGTTTCATCTCCGGACGATGCTCCTTCATGATATCTTCAATAAACCTGATAATACGCAGCGTTGGGTTCAGTGCATTCATGGCTGCCTGCGGAATATAAGCAATTTCCTTGCCCAGAATGCGCGAACGAAGCTGCTCTTTGTTTAGCTGCATAATATCGGTACCATTGATGCGGATCGAACCACTGCCATAATGAAGCGGCGGGAAATAAAAGCCCATCAGGCTGAGCGCCAGCGTTGATTTTCCACAGCCCGATTCACCTGCAATGCCCAGCGTCTGCCCCTCTTTCAGTCCGAACTCCACCCCGTCGACGGCAAAGACGTTCTCCTTGAGCCGGGTACGGTAATAGGTTTTCAGACCGCTGACCTGAAGTATAGGTTGGTTCATGGCCTTAGCTCCTTATTTTCGGATTGAAAATTTCGTCCATGCCCGTATTCATCAGATAAAGCGAGAAGGTAATGACGGCAATTGCCAGCGCCGCAGGAATGAAAGCCCACCACGCCCCTGCTACCGGCGCTTCAAACACAAGTGCCCAGTTCATCAGAATGCCGAGCGAGATCGTATTATACGGCCCCAGTCCCAGCATGGAGATGGAAGCTTCGGACAGAATGCCCGATGCCGTCTGGAGCACAAAAGCCATCACCACATAAGACGCGATATACGGCAAAATCTCATGGATAATGATACGCGGCGTACTGTGTCCCGAAATTTTCGCAATATGCACATGATCCCGGCTGCGCAGAGATGTCGTCTGGGCTCGCACAGCCCGGGCCGTCCAAGGCCAGCTGGTTATACCGATAATGATCGCCGTTACCAGGGAACTGCGTGAATCAATGCTGACCGAGATCAAGATCAGGATGATGAACGAAGGAATAACAATGAAAATATTGGTGATCGCCGTCAGAAAGTTATCCAGCATTCCCCCGATGTATCCCGACACCAGGCCCATAACCAAACCGATAACGGTAGCAAACACACCTGCAATCAGCCCCACACGTACGGATGTCTGGATGCCATACATCAATTCAAGGAAGATGTCCCGTCCAAAATTGTCCGATCCTAATAACAGGCCATCGCCAGGTGGCTGGAACGCCATTGCAATCATCTCAAGGGGGTCACTGCGATTAATGAGCGGATAGATCGTAACCAAGAGCAGCATGCCGACAAAAGTCACCGCACCGATCATGAATTTGGGTGACTTCAGCAAAATAGAGATCGAATGCTTCATATCACTGTTCCTCCATTTGAGCGGCCTTGATGCGCGGGTCAATGAAACCGTAGATGACATCAATAGTGAAATTCGCAAGCAATACAGCAATGGCAATCAGCAGCGTACACCCCGAGATTAGTGGATAATCCAGCTGCCTTATGGCCGTGAACAACCATGTGCCGATGCCCGGATAACTGAAGACAATCTCACAGATGAGTGAACCGCCGACCATCGTACCGATGGAGAGCGCAAGTCCCGTAATTTGCGGCAGCATGGCGTTACGGAACACATAACGCGCAATTCGGCCGTCGCGAATACCCAGCAGTTTGCTGTATAACACATAGTCTGAATTCAGCTCATAGATGGACATCTCCCGCATGCCAATGGCCTGACCACCAATGGTCACAAGCACAATGGAGAGAAACGGCAAGGTATGGTGGCGAACCACGGACATGATGAAGTCGAAGCTTAGCTGCGGCACCATCTGGAAGTCATATCCGCCTGATAAAGGGAACCATTTTAGTGATAACGCAAAGACATACAGCATAATAATAGCCAGAGTAAAAAAAGGAATGGAATTGATAAACAATGCTACCGGAAACAGTACTTTATCAAAAACACCCTTCCGGTACGCTGCAATCGCACCGAGCAAATTACCAATGATCCAGCCGACCAGGATGGCCGGAAGTTGAAGCCCCACCGTCCAAGGGACGGCGGAGGCCAGAATGTCCGTCACAGGCTTCGGATACAGTCCAAAGGACGTGCCCAGATTGCCAGTGAACAGATTTTTCAAATAGATGCCGAATTGGGTCCATAGTGGCTGATCAATGCCGAATTCAACCGTAAATGTCTCATACACCCGCTTGATGGAATCCGAGTCGGTCATCCCTGACGTCATTTTGGAAGCGATCATGCTCACCGGGTTACCTTCAATTAGTCTTGGCAAAATAAAATTCAGTCCGATGGCGATGACCAGGGTCAGGCCGTACCAGAATACTTTTTTGGCGACATATCTGGAATAGGCATTCATAGGATTTAGCACCCCCGAGTTTAGCGGATAAGGGCCTTATGTCTGAAGTGGCGTGTCACTTCATCATGTCCTGATTCAATATGAGTTCCTTAATTGTGGATCTGATATAATGCCTTAATACCTGCACCGTCCATCGAGATTTGCGGCGGAATGTTGGTTCCATCTCCTTCGGTCGGGAAACCTTTCCAGACTGATTCGTTCACCGTGTCAAACACCCATGGTCTGTACATCAGCGGAATGGAAGGGATATCTTTCAGCCAGATCGTATTTAGTTCGGTATACAGTGACTTCAGCTTCGCCTCGTCAGACACAGATGGAATCTCTTCAATAATGGCGTCTGCACGGTCATTTTGATAACGTCCCCAGTTCCAGAATGCCATCTCACCCATTGGGGCAACCCCTTTGGAGTACATGATTGTCATCGCGCGGTTCCATGGCTGGCTTGGGCTGACCCCGCCTGCAGGTGTGTTCATGATGATATCGAATTTGCCGGTTTGCAGATCATTGGTCCATACCGGGGATTCCGGGAATTTGGTACGAATTTCAATCCCTATGGCCTTGGCGCTCTGCGCTACGATCTCCAGGGCAGCGTTCCAGTCAGACCAGCCGTAAGGACATTCAACCTCGAAAGGTCCGAGGCGTGTGCCGTTAAGAACACGGATGCCGTCTTTGCCTTTGGTTGCTCCAATCTTGTCGAGCAGAGCGTTGGCTCCTTCAATATCCATCGTCCACTGCAAAGACTTGATGGCATCTTGGTCAATATATTTGGACTCGGCGTCCGAGTTCAAGGTCAGGGAAGGCTGCATTGGTGCGGAATATCCGCTCATGGCCAGCTCCGAAATTTTTTCATAGTTGATGCTCATGGCTATTGCACGGCGAACGTCAGCATTATCGAGTCCGGCTTTGGACAGATTGAAGAAAATGCTTGGCATGGAACCGGGCAGATAATACGGCGCATCTTTCAGATACGTTTTGACAGCAGCCCCGCCTTCCCACATCTTCCACACTTGAGGGATGAACTGCTGGGAGACGTCCACTTGCCCACTCTTGAACGCCAGATCTCCTGCGGCATTATCCTTGTAGATTACATGGGTGATGTACTTCGGTGCAGGCAGCTTGCCGAACAATTTCTGTCCCCAGTAGTTGTCGTCACGTACAATCGTAATTTTCTGGTCGTTGTAAAAGTGAAGCTTATATGCTCCGGTTCCCACCGGATTATCATTAACCTCTTTGCGAATCGCGGTCAGATCATTATTGTTCTTCTTCTCGATCTCTTCCCAGATATGCTTCGGCAGCATCGGGATCAGTTCAATGCTGTCCAGTACAGTCAGCTTGTTGGGGTTATCAGGATTCAGTTTAATTTCCACGGCCTGCGCTCCATCCGCTTTCACTTCACTGATGTAGGTCCAGAAGCTGCTCCAGTTGATATCGTATTTTTTGCCCAATTCATAGGTGTACACAACATCATCTGCTGTAAAAGCCGTTCCATCGCTCCACTTCGCATCCGCATTCAACTCAATGCGCAGCGTGGTTTCATCAGTCCATTCATACGAATTGCCCAAGAGAGGTTCAAGGCCACCGTCAAGCTGGTTCACCATAAACAGTGTCTCGTACACCAGTTCCCTGGAGTTGCCGTAATTCACTGGGAATGCGGGATTTCCGCTCAACAGATTGAAGTTGGTTGGTGGCCCCCATTGCAATCCATTGATATACAAGGTCTCATTACGCGGAGTCTCCTTGTTGGTCTGTGGTGCAGGTTCGTTCTGGGTTGTCGTGGTCGGTGTATCCACCGTCCCTTGTGGTTCGCTTACTGATGGTGGCTGAACACTTTGGCATCCGGCAAACAATGTGACCGACATGAACAGAGCGACGAGCGGTGTGGCAGCTCTTTTAAATCGCATTCTGAACCCCTCCGTGAATTCATATTGATGTTATTGGAAGCGCTTACTTAAAGTTATTCTATGACTTATCTCACACCAAACATTCCATCTCTTTTCTCAATTTTGAGACATTGTTTTTGCGGACAAACGAAATAACCAGCTCCGCATAGGGCAGCTGGTTATTTACCGAATAATGATTACTGATCCACAGAAGGCCAAGAAGAACGGTTTACTTGACGTATCCATTACGAATGGCAAAGACGACCGCCTGTGTGCGGTCTTCCACCTGAATCTTTTGCAAAATACGATGCACATGAGTCTTGACCGTACTCTCTCCAATAAAAAGCTTGCGAGCAATCTCCTCATTTCGTAATCCATAGGCCATCTGCTGCAAAACCTCCAATTCCCGTCCGGTAAACGGTTCCGGCAATGGTTCGTTTGCTACCGTCTCCTTCACTGAATCCGAATGACTCGGGGTTGAACGAATGGCAAGACTGATTACCTTGGCTGCCACCGCCGTGCGGTAAATGGCTTCCCCCCGGTATGCAGCACGAACCGCATCAACGAGTTCATCCGGCGCCGCATCCTTGAGCAGATAACCAACAGCTCCGGCACGTATTCCTTTGTACACATAGTCCTCATGATCGAATGTGGTCAGGATGACCACTTTGCAGTCAGGCAGTATCTTCATTAGCTCCGCTGTCGCTTCCAGTCCGTCTCCTGCTTCCATCTGTACATCCATCAATACGACATGTGGACGAACCTCTGCTGCCAAACGGACTGCTTCATGTCCCCCGCCCGCTTCGCCTACCACTTCCATATCCTGCTGTGCATTAATAATAAAACGTAAGCCATGCCGGACCAGATGCTGGTCATCCACGAGGAGTACACGTATTTCCTGTATGTCCTGCTCCATTAGTGTTCATCACCTCCTATAATCTCCTTCACATCTTGAGGAATAGTCAGGGTTAACTTCATTCCATGTGGATCGACTGCATCAATGGATAAGGAACCGCCTGCCCTTTCACATCTTGCTCTCATACTTGATAGTCCGAAACCGGGAGAGATCGGATTTTCTTTGCGATACATTCCGTTATCTTCCACAATCATATGTAGCTGGTGCTCCTTCTCCAAGATGTCCACCTTCACTTGCGAAGCCTGGGCATGACGAATGATATTCGTTAACGCTTCCTGGAGTACACGATACAATAATTCAGACGTTTCTGGCGTCCAATGACTCGTCTGCTCTTGGGGGGTGAGTTTGATCGTGAAACCTGCCATCTCCCGTATCTCATTCACCAGACTCGTCAAGGCGACCAGCCCGAGGCCTGCTTCATTGCTGCCCATCTGATGAGCAACAGTTCGAACCTCCTGGAGACATTGTCGGACTACTTCAAGCACCGTACCCATCGCTTTGTCGGCTTCCGCTGCATCCATCTTCATCATATATGGCAATGCCTGAAGCTGAACAATAATGGAGGTCAATCGGTTGCCAACACTGTCGTGCAAATCCATCGAGATTCGACTTCGTTCTTCAAGTACGGCATACTGCATCAATCGCACGGTAGCCTGCTCCAACTCCTGATGTGTATCCTGAAGCTCCTGATGGGCCTGTGTCAGTTCAGCGTGCACCTTCTGCAATTCCTCATAATGTCGTTTGCTGTCCTCTCTGCTTTCCCGCCTGATTCTCGCAGCCCAGCATAGAATATAAGTTACAGCATGAGCCATCGAATATACCAGAATCTGATTGGCTTCGTATTCATCCATATAGAGAAGCGCTGCATTCCCGATGATGATAACGAATCCAAGCAACGAAGAACGATGTATAGGCAATTTTAACGCAGTATATCCGATGAGATAAAAGGTTAATTCAAATATGCGATACTCGGCCTCGAAGAACTGGGCATAGAGCAGCGTTACTATCCAAATCACCAATATTCCTAACGTTCGCATCCGCTCATTTCGAAGTGACTGTGGAACCCAAACCAACATAAGGTATGGCAGCCTAACGATCAATCCTGCAACCAACTCGGCCCACGCCAATTCTTTGAAGGGCTCGATCAGACTGTAAAGCAGCAGCAACGTTAAAATAATATCTGCGGTATGATCCAGTACCACCTTTTGAATCTGCATCCATTTTGAATCGTTCTGCATAGCCATCCTTTCCAATCCTAAAGTTTGAAACGATTATACACCTCTGCCTTGAAAGCGCTGGACTTTGGCATACAGAAAATAACGCCGGGCAGCGATGCTTCCCAGAGGTAGAAACAACAGAGCATTGCTCAGTGAAACCACCGTATGATGCACATCCCATTGGCTGGCAAGCTGTCTCAGCACCATAACTGCGATTAGAAGCACGCTGCTGGCAAGCGACCCCTTGGACATCATTTTGCCTGTCGTTGGATGGATTCGAAGCTGTTCCAGATGTACCCGCCACGCACCAATTCCACAACCTATAATGAGAAAAACAATATATAACAGAATGTTGCCCACTGTTAATGGTGTGTTTACTACGCTCGACAGCACCCAATACGCAATGATCGCTGGCAAGACCCATAAACGGGATGTCTTCACTTCCTTCTCCCTTAGCGATAACAATAGAACAATGACAGCTACAATCACAATATTCATCATGTTTTTTTCCTCACCTTCTCCACGTGTTCTCTGATCTACATTCAGTGTAGCCGAATTCAACGGGAGTTAAGTCCACCTATAGATGGATTGGCTCTCTTAACTTCTTCCATCCAGGGGCTTAGTGTGGATATGCATGGTTCCATGAAATGTCATAATGATGAGCAAATGGAGTTCAAAATAAAAAAACTGGCTCCATAAGGAACCAGCGATAGTCTCGTTTTTTACATATCAATTCACGTACACCAACCTACCTGCTCTTCAGAAGCTCACGCAATGTCTGCGGATCGTATGTAGAGACCAGTCGTTCCAAATATGTGTCCAACCACACCTCATCCTGATCCCACCATTTCAGTTCCAGCAATAAAGCAATGATCTCGTCGTCGAAGCGCTTTTTGATTGGTTTGGCTGGATTGCCACCCACAATGGTGTAAGGCTCGATGTCCTTGGTGACTGTCGCATTGGAAGCGACGATGGCACCGTCTCCAATCGTGACACCCGGCATGATGGTTACATTTTGTCCAATCCAGACGTCATTGCCCAATACTGTGTCTCCCTTAAAAGGCAGCTGATCCAGCGTAGGAGTTACTCTCTCCCAACCACCACCAAAAATATTGAAGGGATACGTCGTCATCCCCTCCATCCGATGATTGGCACCATTCATAATGAATGTCACACCTTCGGCAATTGCACAGAATTTACCGATCACCAGACGATCACCCAGGAAATCATAATGATGCTGAATGCGGTCATAAAATTGCTCGGGTGGACGACTGTTGTCACTATAATACGTATAATCACCGATCAACACATTAGAGCGCGGCGGCAAATTTTGAATGTAACAAACGGTACGAATATTATCGTTAGGGAAGAGTTTCGTTTTATCGGGAGCCATATGTGTTCCCTCCTTTTCCTCATTGTACCAAAAAGGGATTCGATCTGACCATCGAATCCCTTTTCTCGTTCTCCATAGAACAACGCTACTCTACCGGAGAATTTTTTTTATTTGGATGTAAGTGTTACTTGTGCAGCCGTTTGATCCCAATCCACGGTCAGTCCCAGTCCTTCAGAGATGAAGCGTACCGGCACAAGTGTGCGACTATTCTTGATAATCGCTGGTGCATCGATTTCGAGCGTTTCACCATTCACCGTTGCCGTGCTGCTTCCGATCTGGAGCACAAGCGTCTGGTCATTCAGAACGGCTGTTACCGTTTTCGCTGTTTTGTCCCATGTTACTTCTGCACCCAAAGCTTCAAGGATGGCGTTCACGGGTACCATGACCCGGCCACTTTGCTCTAGCGGGTCCTGATCCGGGAACGTAATCGCTTTTCCATCAAGGGATACAGTAATTGCTTTGTCTGTTGTTCCTGTTCCGTTATCCGTGCCCGTATCTTCGGAAGTCTCAGGCAAAGGTGTTACTTCACGTCCAAGCTGCTCTTGCAGATTGGCAAGTCGGTTCAGGGCAAACGTCGTCAGCGATCCCGCTGCCATGGAGCCCATGCCTCCGCCTCCGCCAAAGTTACCGCCAGGACGTGTCTGGGTATTGCCTGTGCTGTCTGTTGTTCCTGTTCCCGTTGTGCCATCCGGCGGTGTTGTACCATCGGGAGGTGTCATGCCTTCAAAACCTTCCGGAGGCGTCATGCCTTCCATGCCCTCTGGTGGTGTCATGCCTTCGAATCCTTCTGGTGGTGTACCACCCATGCCACCCATACCGCCTGTTGCATCAGCGTTGGCAGAGTATGCAATGTTGGATTCAAACTGCTCAGTTGTGTAGAATTTCGTTGGATCTGCTTCTACATATGGACGAATGATATCAGCCAGACCTGTGATACGGTCCTGAATGCCTTCCATATAATCCGTCAACTCATTGACGTAGCTCAAGTATTTTTCCTTATACTCAGGCACGGCCAGCAGGTTGTTGATCATCGGTACATTTTCCATGCTAATGCCCAGTACTGGTTCGTCCACAGATACGTTCGTTGCGTTGGTGTTGGTCGTCGTTGATCCTGCTGTTCCACGTCCGCCTCCACCGGAGTATCCATTAAAGGACATGTTAAAGTCCCAAGGTACAACTGTGAATTTGCCAGCCGCATCGCCGTAGAGCATGTAGTTATGCCCTTTGTCACCGCTATAGCTGTCATAGTTGCCAAAGACCATGTTGCCCGCGATATATTTCAGTGCCGAATCCACATCCAGCACACTCTCGATATCACCTTTTTCGCCTTCAGGCATGTCATTCAGCGTTTTGATGAAGTTTTTGAGTTTGGTTTTATTCTCGTCCGTACCCAAATCTTCGGTGATGGTGCTGTAGTCACTACCTTCTGAATATTGCAGGTAACTCTTCTCATCCGTATCGTAGAGGACACCGTCCTCATAATCTTCACCGTAATTGCGTTCCAGGTAACTGTCATCTACTGCTTCGACCCCGGTATAGAAACCAACCAGTTCGCCGTTGATATACAGATTTACGTAGTTCGTCATCGGTACATCCATGCCAATGCTGCGCAGCGCTTCATAATGAAGAACTTCACGCATGTACGATGGATCGGCGTAGTTGTTGTTCAGGACCATTTTATCCAGACCGAGCAGGGATTGTGTTTTGTCGTATTTATCGAACTTCAGTCTGAAGCTGTAACGGTCGGAATCTTGCATCGAGGCTACGGATTTCAAAGTCAGATTACCCTTGGTGGAGAAACCAACGTTATCCAGCTTGTTACCGTCAACTTCCACACTTACCTTCTTATAATCCTTATCCAGCGGGCTTTCGAGCATGCTCTTCCAGTCTGCATCATCAATCGTAACATTCACATCAATGACGTTGTCCGTTTGGAACAACGATTCATAGGCTTGCGTGACGCCTGTGCTAGTGCTTGTATCCTCTGCGGCAAACGCAGCGTTTGGGCTTCCTACCAAAACAAAAGAAGATGATGTTACCATCGTCACGGACAAGGCCGTTACTGCAACTTTACGTAGTAAACTATTCAAATGATGAATCCTCCTTCTTGGTTTCTGTTAAGCACCTTAGGCTTATGAAACCATGGTAGAGGACAAACCTTTAATGAATCTTAAATCAATGATTCACAACAAAAAGTAGCCCATCAGGCTACATAAGTTGAACTATAAATGTTACACCTTATCACTCCGATTGCAGTACCATTTTCCGATCGCTCTTATCCCCAGATTTTCATCATTCCCTTTGTCCAAGGGAAAAAATCCGGTGATAAAGGCGAACGCTTCGCTTCTTCAAATTGGTTCTGCACTCTCCGTTTAAGTGTAAAATTGAGCTTCAACTTATATAGACGCCTGCCAGGCTACTTGTTCTGATCCTTTACTGCTCGGTAACGGTAACACCTGCTGCTTTGTAGTAGTCCTCATTCACGTTGTTTAGAATGTTGGACTTCAGCAGAATGCCTACTCCGGCAAAGAGTCCTATTCCATTTGCGTTACCTTCGATTCGGTTATTTTCAATCAACACATTCTCCGGGTTTCCTTCGCCAATATTGCCCGCTCCAGCATCGCCTTTGTCGCGCTCAAGCCGCACGCCCCAGTAGCCGCTGGCAGTATTGTTACGGATCACATTGCCGCGTATTACTGTGCCCGGTCCGTTCAGCACTTTGATTCCTGCTGCATCGGCAATCGTGGTTGTATTCTCGATGAGATTATTCTCGATTAATGTATCCGGGGTGCCCATGGTTATCGAAATGCCGATTTGGCTGTTCGTAATCGTGTTGTCATGAATGTAGTTTCCTTTACCCGACTTGCTGTGGTTGCTGGGTGCTGAACCCCCTGTATTGCCAAGTCCGATCCCTGCACCTGTCAGCACATCCGTAATCACATTACCGGAGATTTCATTCAAATACTCCAGTTCACCATGAAGATCAATAGCATCCAGCTTTGTTCCGCTAAATGTATTGCCGCGCAGCACGTTGTTATGGGCTACAAACTGGATCAATGCTCCATGTCTGAGATAAGGTCCCTCAAACGTACTATTCTCCACCACATTCCATATCGTATCATTGTCAAAGCCGAGCCGATCGGTCTTGGCCGTTCCCTGAATGGAAATTCCGTAGCCTGAACCCCCAGGGCCCAGATCTGTTGCATTACGGAATGTTGCATGCTTCACAACGACATCTCGGCTGTGTTCGATGCGAACAGCCATTCGTTTGAATTTCTCCACAATTACGCCGTCGATCGTAATGTCATACGATGGTTCCTCACCATAGTTGGCGATGTGGATCATGCTATCCGGCCCCCCTGCGGAGGGATTGTTGGATTTGTGATCGGTTGTGTAGCTGCCAGACCAGGATGATGTTATGGTCATGTTGGATACGAGAATGCTGTGCTGAGCCGATGCTTTCAGGACGGCGCTGCCCGTCACCTGATCCAGCGATGTCTTGAGCACGGTTCCTCCACTGCTCTCTCCTCTCAGGTTCACCCCGGATTTGAGCATCAGGTTGGTGGTTCCATCCGGCCCGGACAACAAATTGTACACTCCATTAGGCAAAAACACTTCATCACCAACGTTAGCCTCATCAATGGCGGCCTGTATTGCAGGTCGATCATCACTCGTATTATCAGCCAGATTTGCTCCGTAATCCCGTACATCAATCGTACGTCCGGTTACAGCATGAGGAGAATGGATAGTATGCGATGTTCCATCTGTCTCCGTCAGTCCTGGAGCGATAAAGGGCACCGTCCCTTCAGGTGGTTGTGGCTCAATGTACGGAATCAGGGCAACAGGCGTTCCTCCCCCTGCATAAGGAGCATACAGATGCACATCGGTCAGACTCGTATAAATACTGAAATCAGAATTGCCATGCCCAGTAATCCGTACATAACGTGCAGAAGTGTCCGGGATATCAAATGCCTGCATTTCTGTTGTATCCCCACTGCTTTCGCCATTGAATACCTGGGTCCAATGATTCCCGTCAACAGACGTTTCTACCTCAAAAAAGGTCTTCCTGACATCCCCTTTGTAAAAACCAATCCCAACATAGCCCACTTGCTGAGCCTGACCCAGATCAAACGTGATCCATTGCCCCTCTCCGGCAACAGACCAGCGTGTATAACTGTTATTGTCGATGGTATTGGTCGCCAGGTTGCCATCGCTACCGCTTGCCGAGACGAAAGCAACAGGCAAGGATGATACCGGAAAGGCAAGGGTGGTTATATCGGTTGATAAAGCACTGCTGACGTTTCCGGCTTCATCAATCGCCCTCACTTGAAACGTGTACGATGTTCCGGCTGCAAGTCCGCTGTCACGAAATGACTGTTTGCCTTGTTCAGCCAGCAAAACTCCATCCCGATAAATCCGGTAGGCAGATACAGCTGTATCATCGCTGGCCGCTGGCCATCTCAGTTCCGTAAAATCCGTTCCCCAGTTTCGAATCTCAAGTATAGCTCCCTGCTCCCATTCTGGTGACTGCGTGTCACTGCCTTCTTCGATTAAAGCAATGACCGATAACTGTGGACGCGGATTACTCGTTCCGTTGGCTTCCTTGGTGTATACGTTCACGGAAACACCTGTTGATTCCGCATCTGCGAGCAAAAATGCAACCTGCCCCGCATCTGGACGACTCTTCACAACATCGGTTACATCCACTTCATAGACGGCTGGGCTTCCACTACGATCTGCAGTGACCTGGAATTTGCCAAGCAGCGAACTTTCGCTGAGACTTTGGACCGGAGCATTCGACCAGGTTAACGATGATTCGCTCCAGTCTATTTCATCCAAACCGTAAAGAGACAACTCTGTATCAATATTCGATGTGCCTTTTTTGGCGGCAATCCGTAGTCGATACCGATCTCCTTCGGGCTCATTTCCGGACATATCAAACTTGAAATAAACATATTTCTTGGTCGACGAAGCGGAAGAGATGCTTAGTAATCCGGTGCTGGAGCCCGTGGCCTGATTGAAATTCAGATCCGGCTTGCTGCTGTCAATCGCCGCATCGTCGCTTGGCAGCTTGCTTGCGATGACCTTTTCAATCAACGGTTTTTCTTCTTCCTCTTCTTGATCTCCAGGCGAAGTGTCTTCGGGATTGTTTTTGAAAATAATGGGCTCCGTAACAATCCGGTTCTTCACATGTTCATCAAGGAAGGTCCATGCCTCCGCATTGGCAACCTCGGAAGCCGTCCCTGTAAATCCATGGCCTTGACCGGGTACGATTTTCATATCCACAATCGGGACACCCACAGATTGGAGCTGTCCCGCGAAAGTAACACTGTCGGTGTAAGGAATGGTGGCATCAGCATCACCGTGCCGAATCCAGAACGGTGGATCATCCGGTGAAGCATACGTGCCCGGCATGGCAAGTCTGGCCTGCTCCGGAACATCGAACGCACGATGCCCGCCAAGCAGAGCTGTGACCGAGCTATAGTTATTGGCAAATGTCGTCGTAAAATCAGCGGGTCCGTACCAGTCGGCGACCGCCTGCACTTTGTCGGAATACTCAGGCCATCCGCCAGAACCTTCAAGATCAGGTACATCTACCGTCACCCCTGTATCGAGCTCTACAGTGTCACCAGCGACCATGTCTCCTGTTGTGCCGAGTAATGCAGCCAGATGGCCGCCCGCAGATGATCCCCAGACGCCGATACGACTCGGGTCCAGATTGTACTGGGCTGCATGGGCCCGCAAATATCGGATAGCGAGCTTTACATCCTGAATCTGGGCAGGGAACGGCGCCTCAGGCGTCAGCCGGTAGTCCAGAGATACACCGATATAACCGCGTTTAAGTACATAATTGCATATGGAGTTCAATGCCTGCTTCCGGTCCCCGTGATTCCATCCACCTCCATGGATATAGACCATGACCGGCATCGATTCAGCTGCCGCTGTCTCGGGAACAGCAATGGATGAATAGATTGCTCGCCCACCAGCTGTGCCAATCTCCACATCCTCGTATAAAGTCACTCCTTGTGGTGGCGTAAATTCAGTATTCTCCTCTCCAGGCGGCACTGGGGATGGGGCAGGCGTTATACCGGGAATAGCCTGACCGTAAATGGCAACATTGTCGATATACATGTTGGCCTGCATGGCATCTCCTGTCCGAAAACGAATTTTCACTGTGCTGTTATTGTTCGCTTCCGAACCCAGCGTCCAGCTTTTTAGCGTATTCCCTTCCTTGTTCTTCACGTCAGGAGTGCCTGGGGGAAGTTCAAATGTCTCCAGCGTTGCCCAGGAACTGCCTCCATCCTTCGACCATTCGATAATGATGCTTCCGCTTATATAGGACGACGCACGTGTGTAGTAGCTCAGCCGAATATTTCCGTATCCAGTCAGATCAAGTGGCAGCGCAAGTGCGTCTGTTCCGTCAATCTTGATCATGTTGGGCAACGAGGGGGCGGTTGTGGAAGACGATGTTTTGGCCTTACTTCCACCTGCCCCTTCCTGCAGCCAGGGAGCTCTCAATGCAATTCCGCCTGTAGAGCCAAAATTGTCCGGATCATCAAAGTTTTCCGCGTAAATCTCCAACTCTGGGCCCTCCGGATCTGGGATATTTTCTTCCTGTGTAGCATTTAAAATAGAATGAGGAACAGCGTCTTCCATCGCCCGGACTTCATGCACGGGAACGGCAATACCGCTAATGAGTGTGACAGACATGGCAACAAGTACAACCCGCTTCTTCCACGTTTTGAACACGTCATTCACTTGTATCCCCTCCGTATTCAGCTGACTCACTACACTGGTTCCATCCCGCTTAGTTAGCGACGCGGTGCCGACACGCCTTCACCTTTTTTAAATTTCTCCGTGGCTTCCTCGATTGCCCGATCGCCGCCCTTGGATTTCCATTCTTCTACCACTTTCGGCCAATCGGAAATTGGCTCCTTACCATAAACCATCTTGATCATGTGTGTGAGCAATACTTGAGGAGGTGTATCCGAATTGGGAGCAATATCGGGATTCTGTACAAAAGCTTCCAAACGCGGATCAAAGTTAATCCCATCCCGACCTTCTTTGGCTAAGATGGTATCGTAAATATTCATCAGCTTTCTGCCTTCCTCTGTCAGCGATAACGAGCCTTTATTGTACGTTGTGTCCTGTACGAACCATAAGAACGACTGACGGTAACGCTCTTCGTCCACACCAGCAGAGTCTGTTGGCGCTGTGTATGAAATCACGCCATTATCCTCTGTATAGGTCTCTCCTTCTGTGCCGTATGTGAAAAACTTTTCGGCTTCGTCAGACACCATCCAGTTAAAGAAACGGATAATGGAAGCCGGATCAGCCGCATCCTTATTAATAAAGTAGGCACGTGTCACCGGACCGTACAAATAATAACCGCCCTTTCCGTCAGGACCGACAGGGGAAGGAATAATCTCGATTTTCGCATCGGGAACCGACGCTTTAATCTGCTTCTCCCATTGGATCAGTTCGTTGGCGTTCATGGACCACATGCCCGCCTTGCCAGAGAGAATCGTGTTTTTGAATACGGTGGAATTGATGGTCGCGAACTCTTTGTTGATCAGCCCTTCTTCGTACATCGTCTTATAGACAGTGAGGGCTTGCTGCATATTCTCGTTATCCATGAACTTCGGTACAACCTGGTCGCCCTGCTGCTCCATCATGGACAGGAATTGCTGTACGTCATAGGCACCGAAAAAGGTATCTGCATATTTGAAATCCTCACGCCCCATATATGGATTCTCCACGCCGAGCTTCTTAAAGGCCCGCAAAACATCCATTGTCTCCTCAACCGTAGTAGGCACCGGCAGTCCCGTTTGATCCAGCAGATCCTTGCGAATCCAGGTTGCCCGGCGGGATGGATTGGATAAATATTCGGGGATGGCATAGATATGGCCGTCATGAGTTACCTGGTCCCAGGCTTCCTTCGGTACGGCTTTGAGCAAATCTTGCCCGTACTGCTGCAGCAGTTCATCCAGCGGCTGAAATACCCCGGCTTCGACCGATCCGGCCATCTCTTTGCCGTTGACGCCGCCGTCACCCTGCACCACGTCAGGAATATCATTGGTGGCAAACATCTGAACCATTTTCTGTTCATATTCCTTATGGGGCACCAGGACAATTTTCAGATCGGTATTCGTCAGATCCTCGAGTTTCTTCACCCATTGATCCTTGTTAATGTCTGGTGACTTCTCCACATACGTATACGCCAGCGTACGTAGTGAAATGGAGAATTTTGTTTTGCCGTCTCCCCCGCCCTCACCGGATGCCGCTCCGCTGCCTTTGTTGCACCCCGTCATGACAGCTGCCGCCAGCAATAGCGCCATGCCTGAGACCATCCACTTTTTCATGCTACCCCTCTTTTCATCCTGATTTAGGTACCACTCGTTGATGAAGCGCTTTCAAATAGATGTTAAAACATCCCCACCGCCTGCAACAATGGGGATGTTTTAGATGAGATTGCGTTTTCTTTAGGTCAGCACTCAGCGCTCCACAGCATCCAGTCATATAGCACTATATAAATTGAACGTACAAACTTTACACTCATCCACTGCGATTGCAGTACCCTCTTCCGATCGCTGTTATCCCCAGATTTTTTTGATTCCCTTTTCAGAGGGAAAAATCCGGGGATAAAGGCGAACGCTTCGCTTCTTCAGATGGGTTCTGCACTCTTCGTTATTGTGTAAATATTCAGTTCATCTTATCTAGTACGTCTTGGATACCTCGATCTTCTTCGTTACACCGTTGTCGGTAAAATAGAGATGGATGCCGTGATCCTGGTCATCAATGAAATAGGGGACATACTTCGGCTCCTCGATCTTATATGGTACCAGCAGCGTTACAATTCTATGGCTTGAAGCAGGGCGCGTTTCTGCGCTCAGATGATAATGTCTTTCCAGCCCTTCGTACTCTTTCGGGTCCACCTCTGCGAATTGATCCGTCTGGCTGAGCGACAACTCACCGGAGGATGCATATACAAACGTGCCCTCAAGCCCCGCCTTATTACCGTTCAGACGGAAGCTCTGCCCTTTCAGCTGTAGCGGGTGCAGTGCATGGAATAGCCATTGAACGCTGTCCGGCTTCTCCAGGTCAATGTGGTCCACAATGACGAAATAGGATGATTGCAGAAAATGAATCTCCCGTACAACACGCTTCACATGGGGCACGGTGCTGGCATAGGCATCGGTCGCTATCGCGCGCACATAGCCATCGCCGTCCCGCCAATAGGCCTCCTCGATCTGCCCAGTTGCGGCCATATTCAGCACCTTGTTGTTCTCAGCATACTGACCTGTTCCACCAATCAATAGGTTGTTTTTGGAGCGTGTCTGCCTGCGCCATTCCCGGTGAAAGGAGCTACCGTGGGCGATATAATAGCCTGTGTCCGCCGCAAGCGGCTCACCGAATGCATGTAGGGTGAAACTGTTTTGATCCGCATGACTGTGGCTGATGGAGCCATAACGGCTCGACTTGAGCAGCAGCATAACATGCTCATTCGGATCATCCATCCGGTGATGCATGGCTACCCACCCCACATCACGGAACCACTTAAGCGGCTCGATGTCCACAGGTGACTCTTCCTCCACCTGCGGATAATCGTGGCGGTATACCAGATCGTCAAAGTTAAAGTCCCACCAACCGTAGTTATAAAAAGCTCCCTCTGTCCCCGGATCGGATTGGCGGACACGCTCAAAGTACCACTGGTACCAGCGGTTGCCTGTAACACCTGCCAGTTGGCGGACAAGATAGCCTGTTTTCAAGTTTACCGGGTCACCCAGCGTAGACTGATCTCCAAAGCTGGCGCGCCGAGCGTCGGGCGGGTACACGTAGAGTGGAAAATCTCCGGTACGCTGGAAGAACGGCCGACGAAAGAAATCGATGCCCGCATAGTTTCGCAACAAATTCATCGCTTCGGTCACATAGGCCATGCCTGTTGTCCAATACATTGGACCTTCAGCCCAACCTCCATCACTTCCTCCCCAAGGGGAGTACAGACAGGCATAATAATCGACCGCATAATCCAGCCACTCTGCAGCCTGCTGCTCCTCATGCAACAAGGCCATACAGCAGGGCACAAGCACGGAGGATAATGAACGCACGGCATGGCTGTCATAAGGCACATGATGGATCTTCGAACGGACCATCACATGATGGGCTACCTGTTCTGTTCGCCGCAGCAAACTGCGCCTTACCACCTCTTGCTCTTCACTGTTCAACTCATCATGCAGCCAATCATAGCCCCAAGCGAGCGCAGCTGCGACCCGAAAGGCCGCCTCATCGTTATAATCACGGGAGGTCGTTCCCTCCGTATCCCAAGCCGCCACATGTAACAGCCAGGTTTTGGCTGCTTCAAGCAACCGTTCGTCACGTAGGACCCGCCCAGCGATGCTGAGATGACGAATCGCATATAACGTTTCCTGACAGTCAATGTACATTTGCCTCCAGAGCGGAGCGACACGTTTGTTCTCCGGGTAAGGCATCGGTTCGCTGATCAGCTCGCGGTTGGCCCACGGTTCCACAGATTTCTCCATAAACACATCCCAGCCGCAATATGTAGCATCTGATGCAATACCATCCGCAAGTGTCCTTAGCCCACTCTCTCCGAGCCATAGCCGAGGGTGAGACGTGTCCGTGGCAACATACCGCTGAGCTCGAGAAGGTAACGGTGTCTCTGGCAATCCCGCTGGCACCGTAAACCGCCTCACCTCACTCCATGCCGAAATTTCCTGCTGCTTACCCAGCACGGCGTCCGCTTTGACTTCGCTATCTTGCTGCACTGGTTGATCTACAAGCAGCGCATATCGCCAATAATACTCCCCAGGTTGCAGCACCCGGTTAGGCGTGAAAAAGTTATACGGGAGCGGCGCAAAGGTCATCGTCTCTTCTTCCTGAAAAGAAGGCCCCACCGACACCTGCAGCAGATAAGCATTCTCATCCTCTTGCTGCGCCGCCATCCAGGTAAATCTCGGCGGATTTTCTGCCAGAACGGTATGTTCATCAGGAGCGTAGTCCACATGGAACGGCCCGCTGATTGGTTGGTACAACGGTCTTTCTGCAAGCTTCCGCTTCACTTCCATCGTATCGTCCCCTCCTTATCGCAATGGTGTTGCATCAACGCATGTACATTCCGCCATTGATTTCAATCGTTTCTCCGGTTATAAAAGAACCCAGCTCGGAACACAGGTACAGCGCCGCTCCTGCGACATCATCGGGTGTCCCTTCCCGTCCAAGCGGAATGCTGCTTACGGCAGAAGTTCGGCCTTCCGCCGAGGTGAACGTAGCATGGAATGCCGTTTGCCCAATGAAGCCCGGTGAAAGGGCATTGACCGTAATCCCGCCTGGAGCCAGTTCTTTGGCAAGCCCTTTGGTTAACGCAATGACGGCCGCCTTGGAGGCTGCGTAAATAGCTGCACCCGGGCCGCCTCCATTATGAGCCGCTACCGAGGTCAGATTGATAATTCGGCCGCCTCCAGCCGCCCTCATGCCAGGAATGACCGCTTTGGATACAAATACGGCGCTCTTCAGATTGACATCCATAATCCGGCTGTAAAGCTCCTCGCTCATCGTTTCAATGGGGCTCCGTTCCACCAGATGCCCTGCATTATTAATTAACAGATCAATCGGACCGCCGAAGCGGAGGGTGATATCCCCAACCATCGATTCTATGGCATTCGTATCGGTCACATCTGCCTGAAATGCAGCTGCTTCACCGCCAGCATTACGGATGGCGGCCACGACCTCCTCCGCCCGATCCATATTATGCAGGCCATTCACAGCCACCTTTGCTCCGCAACGTGCCAAAGCCCCAGCAATGGCAGCACCAATTCCTCCGCTGGAGCCGGTAACCAGCGCAATTTTGCTCTGCAAGTTGATATTCATGTTCTATCTTCCTCCCTGTTATAGATTTAATTAAATCCGCTTGCTATGCTGATCTGCGGGAAGCGCCATCGTAATGGTCGTTCCCAAGCCTTGCTCACTCTCAATCATCAAGCCATATGTTTCTCCAAATACCAGCTGAATCCGGCGATGAACATTCATGAGTCCGATGCCTCCGCGATGGTATACATCATCGGAATCTTCGCCTGCCAGACGATTCAATTCCAGACGGTCACGCAGCTTCTCCAGGCGTTCCTCGCTCATACCCATACCGTTATCCTGGACGATGACAAGAAAGCGATCTTCCAGGCGCCGAGCATCGATACGGATAAAGTGACCGGGCTCCATGCCTCGTGGAAATGCGTGTTGTAGCACATTTTCGACCAGTGGCTGAAGAGTGAGTCGAACCATTTTTTCCAACAACAGATCCGGTGCAATGATGACCTCAACTTCAAGCTCCCGATCCATGCGATGTTTCATGATGGAAAGGTAGGCCAGCACATGCTTCAACTCATTGGCAACCGTAATTTCCTCCAGATTGGTCTGAATGGAATAACGGAGCATATGAGCCATCGATTCCACCATCTGTGCAATTTCTTCGGAGTCCTGTACGACGGCATAACATTTGATCGTTTCCAGGGTGTTGTAGAGAAAATGCGGATTGATCTGCAACTGAAGCGCCTGAAATTCCGCACGGTGCCGTTCCAGCGCCTCCTGCTGAAGCTCGATTTCCGACTTCTGGCGGCGCAGCTCCGACTCGTATACACTCTCAATCATGTCCGACAGGCGGCTGACCATCAGATTATAGCTGCGGATCAGCACACCAATTTCATCGCGCCTTTCCTTCATCTCCACCTTGTTCCAGATTCCCTTCTCCGTCTGTCTCATTCCGTTCATCAGCACACGAATGGGCTCCACTTGAGATGCTCCGATTCGGTAGGCCACTACAAGCGCAGCGAGCAAGGTCCCTGCACCAACCCATAAGGTCGCCGAACGGATCGTTGCAATCGGCCTTTGCAGCTCCGACAGCGGCACGGAAGCGACAAAACGCCATCCCGAATATGCCGAAAGCTCCGATATGAGCAGCCGTTTGGTGCCATCCGTGTTCTGTTCCAGTGATCCTGCCTCCATGTGCATAAGCCTGTTCACAGTGTTGGACGGCATCGCTGTCTGCGCCTCTTCATCCCCGGGTGTGTAGATTACAGTTCCGTTCTGATCCATCACATACTGATACCCACCTTGACCGAGGTCGAGTTCTCCCCATATTTTGTCAAGCTCCAGCACATTTACTTCCATCGCCAGTACTCCGTTAGGCGTATAGGAGGACACCCCTCTAATCCGGCGCGCAATCGTAATCACATTGGCACTCTGTCCACTGCGAATACTCCGGGTAAGCAATGTCGATTCGCCATTTGCAGGAGTTTCAGCCAGCAACTCCTTATACTGCTGTGCTGCGTCGATATCCGGTATGCCGGCTGAATTCTGGTTGTCATCAATGACAACACGCCCGTTTTCCCCAATAACATATAGGAACTTGATCTGTGGGTATAACATAAAAACAGGCGGGAACACGTTCGTCTTAATCTGACGGCTGTACTCGTAATAGGCATAACTGTCCTCCGAATTCATATCGAGAAAGTGCTTCACACTTCCGTTCGAGAGGATGGAGTAGGTCGCACGATCGTAATTTTGCAAATACAGATCAGTCTGGTACGCCGTATTGCGCATCGTTTGGGCGATATTGTCCGCAAGCTGGTCGTTCATTTCAGTCGAGGCATAGGTATAGGTGAACAGGCCGATGGCGGACAGAGACAACGTAATCACGACGGCAAAATGAAAGAACAGGCGGATGGACAGGCTGCGCTTCATCATTCAATGCCCAACTTGCTGCGGTATTCGGACGGTGTCAGTCCGGTAATTTTCTTGAATGTTTTCGTAAAATGGGGATGGTCCGCATATCCCACTTCGTAGGAAATATCCGTAATCCGGTTGCCCGGCTGTTCCAGCATGCGTTTGGCCAGTTCCATTTTGCTGCGTATCCGGTATTGGATAAACGTCTGGCCTGTCGTCTGCTTGAACAGCTGGCTAAAGTAGGACGGGTTAAGGCCCAGCTTGGCAGCAATCTCGTCCAGCGAGACTTCGCGGCGCAAGTGCTTCTCTAGATAGGCTTTTGCTTCTTCCACCGGATGTTTGCGCTTGCCACTGCGCTTTTCCTTGATCGTCTTCATTAACATGTGGATCTCGTTGCCCAAAGCCTCGAAGCACTCTTTTGAGGAAGCGCTTTCATTTATCTTGCAGGATGTACTCATCGTTCCGTTGCCACGTGCATTCATTCGGGCCACAATCAATTCCAGCAATTCCTGAAAAAGCTCCGCTGTCTGCTCAGGCATTAACGAATATGCCGGATAGCGACCAGACCATGCTGCGAGCAGCTCCGTGACATCGGACTGTCTCAGCTCCCATATAGCCTCTTCCAGACGCATCGCCCAATCATTCAGCTCCCTCACGGGTACAAGGGACACCGTAGGTTTATCCTCTTCGGTGGCCAGCAATTTGAGCAGCAGTTCATGTAGCTCCTGTCGTCCCACAGGCTTTAGCAGATATCGCTTTACTCCATAATCCATACAAGCTCTTGCATATTCAAAGTCTGAATAACCGGAAACCACAATAATGCGCATCGTACTTCCTTGCTCGGATAAACGTCGGCACAGCTCAATACCATCCATCGTCGGCATGCGGATATCCGTAAACAGGATGTGTGGCCGAAAGGCCCCTACCACCTGAAGGGCCTCTTCCCCATGCGCTGCCTGTCGTATCTCACAGTCGAACAGCCCCGCTTGCTTGATCATTTTTGCCAGACCCATCCGAATCATCGGTTCATCGTCCGTAATCAAGATTCTGAACATCGCCATTCCCCCGTTTCCGTCAGATCTGTATGCTTCTTGTACTTAAGATTTGACGGAGCCGACCATGATTCCTTTTACAAAATGCTTTTGCAGGAAAGGGTAAATGATAATGATCGGCAAGGTGGCGATGATGATGGTTGCCATTTTGATGCCTTCCGGCGATGTATGTGCAAGGGTGCTATAGACGGCAGAACCTGGATCGACGGAAATATCGTCACTCTCAAACAGCTTCTTGAGTGTTACCTGGATCGGCCACCAGGCCGGATCATTCAGATAATAAAGCGCGGTGGAATAGGCATTCCAGTGGCCCACCGCATAGAAAATGCCGAGTGATGCCATGGCTGGTTTGGACAATGGGATGACGATACGCCAGATGATGTCGAATTCCCCACAGCCATCGATGCGGGCAGCATCGATCAGTTCACCCGGCAGCTGTGCAAAGAAAGAGCGCATGACGAAAAAGTTAAAGGCATTAATCGCTCCTGGCACAATCAGTACCAGCGGATTGTTGACCAGATGCAGCTCCTTCATCAAGATGAAGTTCGGAATGAGCGGCGCCGAGAACACAACGGTCACTAGGACAAACATGACAACCAGGGAGCGCCCCTTGTACTCTGGACGGGAAACGGGATACGCCAGCGATGCCGTTGCAGCGAGATTGACCAGCGTCCCGAACAACGTCACCCCAACCGATACCGCAAATGCCCGCCAGAACGAAGCATCGCCGAATACATATTCATAATTGATCCAGGTAAAAGCAACAGGCCAGAAGCTGACCTTTCCGCCCATGATCGCTTCCGAGCTGCTAAGAGATTGAGCCAGCACATTAATGAAAGGCAGAATCATCGTCAACGAGAGCAGCGTAAGAAAAACGAGATTTCCAATGCGGAATATACGGTAACGGACACTGGGGGTACGCATCTATCTCGCCTCCTAATACAGGCTTTCGCCGGTTGTTTTTTTGCTGAAGAAATTACCGAGTAGAACAAGCATCAAACCCACGACCGACTTGAACAACCCGATAGCCGTTGTATAGCTGTATTGCTGTGAGAGCAGGCCAGCTTTGTAAATATACGTATCGAGAATTTCGCCCGATCCCAGATTGAGCGGATTCAGGAATACGAACACACGCTCAAAGCCCAGATCAAGGAACTTTCCGATGTGCAGCAGCAGCAGGATCATAATCGTCGGCAGTAAGGATGGCAGGGTAATCGACCATATTTGCTTCAAACGTCCGGCTCCATCCACCTCTGCCGCCTCATACAGATCGGGATTAATTCCCGCAATGGCAGCCAGAAAAATAATCGTTCCGTAACCGGAGTCACGCCAGATCCCGGAACCGATCAGAATGGAACGAATGTACGAGTCTTCTCCAAGAAAGTAGATCGGTTGCATGCCCAGAAATCCAAGTGCCTTGTTCACCACCCCGGCATCCATCGAGAAAATACCCATGAAGATACCACTAATGACGACCCAGGACAGAAAGTGAGGCATGTAAACAATCGTTTGCAGCAAACGCTTAAACACAATCATGCGTACTTCATTCAGCAAAATGGCCAGTAAGATCGGAACCGGGAATGCAATCACCAGATCATATAGTCCGAGCAGAAGTGTGTTGTTGAGAATTCGTAAAAAGTCATAATGGCTGAACATCTTCTGGAAATGCTCCAGGCCTACCCAATCACTTCCGGTAATGCCTTTGAAAATGTTGTAGTTCTGAAAAGCAATGATCGAGCCGAACAGAGGCACATATTTGAAAAGGAAAAAATACAAAATGCCCGGTACGGAGAGCAGATATAGTATCCGGTATCGCCACAGATAACGTCCCGCATCTCCGAGCCGAGTGCCCAGACCAGACGAGTGAAGTCTGGCTGTTCCCCGGCTTGGCGGCGCAATATCCGCCGGCTTCACGTCTTCTCCCCTCCTTGCTTCTGTGATTGCATGGCTTTCAAATTATCAGGAACGTTCTCATCCCATGGGATTTCATTGAATTCAACGGAAATATAATCTGGCTCCCGGTCGATAATACGCGAGAGCTCGCGTGTGAACACCTCCACTATCTCCTGCTTTTGCTCATTCGTCCTGCCTTCATACAGCCTGATCGTAATTTCTGGCATCCGAGTTAAGCTCCCTTCACCATATAATGTAAACGCTTCAACAACTTCATCTTAGCGTTCCTGTGAGAGAGCAACAATGGACTGTCTTTTCGTTCACTTGTGTTTTCTTTAGGTGGGGATGATGGTAGAGGGCTAATATTTCGGATGGGCTTATGACAAACATCACTTCCTTCCTCCCCATTCAATGATACATTTGTTTACGACCAATTGACCAAATAAGTAATCCGGTCAACTCCGAGTTGTCTTTTATCATTGCATACGATCAGGAGGTGCATATGCCATGAAAACTATCGATCGAAGGCAGCAGGTCATTGACTCTGCTGAGAAATCGTTCGCGTTGTTTGGATACAAAGCCACTACAATGGAGCAAGTTGCAAGACTGGCTAATGTGGGCAAAGGTACGATCTATACTTTTTTCGAGAACAAGGAAGAACTGTTCGGAGAGATCCTCCACTCGATCATTACTGATATGAAGCGGATTACAGAGCACACTGTGCAGGACGACAAACCATTTCTTGAGAACGTACACCAGAGCATGGACGCTTTGCTGGAGTATAGAGAGGAACATGAGTTGTTAATCAAGCTGTTTCAGGAGGTGAACGAATTCGGCACGCCTCAGGCGAAAGAAGGTTTGCAGAAAGTAGAGACAGCCATTCTCGAATATTTAGAACGTCAAGTTCAGCGCGCTATGGAACTACAGCAAATTCGTGAAGACGATCCCAGACTGGTCTCTTTTGTCCTGCTGAAGCTGTATGTCACCTTAACTTCCGATTGGAACAAAGCGCATCCTTCGCTGCACAAGGATCAGATCAAGGATTTCGTGGGCCTCTTTCTCAAAAGTGGATTATCCCCTACATAAAGAAAGATGTGAACATGAATCCTTTATCAATTAGAGATAGATATAGCAACAGAGTAGCGTAATGATGGGGAGAGAACATGATGAAATCATTCACTGTATTTGGGCAGGATTTGAAATCTGCCTTCAAGAAACCAAAAGTATTTATTCCGATTCTCGTGGTGCTGTTCATTCCGGTACTGTATAGCGGTCTTTTCCTCAATGCGTTCTGGGACCCTTATGGCAAAATGAATGAACTGCCTGTTGCCGTGGTCAACACGGATCAGGGGGCAACCTACAATGACAAATCGCTGGAAGTCGGACAGAATCTGGTCGATGAATTGAAAAAAAGTGATGACTTCAACTGGCAATTTGTGACCCGAGAAGAAGCCGAGCAAGGCATGGAAGACAACACATTTTACATGACGATTGTTATTCCGGAGGATTTTTCCGAGAAAGCAACCACTCTGATGGATGACCACCCACAACCGGCAGAGCTGATCTATGAACCCAATGAAGGATACAACTTCCTAGCGGGGCAGATTGGCGGGACAGCGGTCAAACAGATCAAATCCAAAGTCTCTGCGAAAGTGACGGAATCATATACGGAAACCCTGCTGGATCAGGTAGAGAAAATCTCTAGCGGTTTGGCAGATGCCGGAGACGGCGCAGGTCAGATCAACGAGGGTGCGGTTAAGCTGGATGAAGGTGCCTCCAAGCTGAAAGAGAACCTATCCAAACTGGCCGATGGAACCAACCAACTCGAAACAGGCATTACCCCGTTAAAAGAAGGCACGAACACCTTAGCTCAGGGTATTGGTGAGCTTCATACGGGAGCCAACTCCCTTTCCAAGGGTTTGTCCCAATTGGCGGCAGCAGGTACGAAGCTCGGTGACGGAGCAGCACAGGCTGAAGCTGGCGGCAAAAAGTTACAGGCTGGGATTCAATCTGCTCAGGAAGGAGTCGCAAAATTGGATGCTGGACTGGCAGCAACCGAGGAAGGCAGTGCCAAGCTGACCGCTGGATTGCAGACTTCAGTCGGAGGCAGTGGCAAAGTAAGTGAAGGTGCCAAGGCCGTTGCGCAAGGTCTTGCCCAATTAGCTGAAGCTAGTCCAGAGTTAGCTGCTAACCCGGCTGTACAACAGTTGCTGGCAGCAAGCCAGGCTGTTGCCGCTGGTAGCGAACAGGTATATCAAGGTGGACAGCAATTGCTCGAAGGCAGCCAAAACCTGCAAGCTGCTCAACAGCAGCTGCACCAAGGCAGCAGCCAGTTAGTGCAGGGTGAGCAGCAGCTTCTGGAAGGAGCAACGCAATTGTCCTCTGGTCAGGTACAGCTTGCGACTGGCCTGCAGCAGTTCAACACCAAGTTGTCTGAGGCTGCCGCTGGCGGAGCCAAACTTTCAGAGGGTTCGAGTCAATTAAACGCAGGTGCAGGGAAACTGGTTGATGGGTTGAGCCAACTTTCAGACGGAATCACCACCATTGCCGACGGTTCCCGCAAGCTGGATAACGGCGCAGGAGATTTAAAAGAAGGTACTGCCAAGTTGAGCGACGGCTCTGGTGAGCTAGCCACCAAGCTGAATGATGCCGCCGATCAAACAGGTAGTGTGAAAAAGACGGATGAGCTCGTAACGATGTATGCAGAGCCTGTTCAGGTGGATGAACATAAACACAATGAAGTGCCCAACTATGGTACAGGATTTTCGCCATACTTCCTGTCATTGGGACTGTTTGTCGGGGCATTGATTGCAACGCTGGTTGTACCAACTCGCAGCAGCTCGGTTACCGATGCGAGTGGCTGGAATCGTTTTGTGAGCAGAACGCTGGCTTTCACGATCATGAGTGCCGTGCAGTCCCTGCTCGCTTCCTGGCTTGTCTTGTCTGGCTTGGGACTGGAAGTTCAAAGCGTGCCTTTGTTCCTTTTATTCAGTTTCGTTACCAGCCTGACCTTCATGTACATCATTCAGGCTCTGGTTACTTGGTTGGAGAATCCCGGCCGCTTCCTGGCGATCCTCATGTTAATCTTCCAATTGACCACCAGTGCAGGTACGTTCCCGTTGGAGCTCATTCCGAATTGGCTGAAAGGTTTCAATCCATGGCTGCCAATGACTTATTCGGTAACCGGGTATAAAGCTGTTATTTCGAGTGGACAGTTCAATGTGGCATGGGATCAGATCGGAATTCTGTGTATCTTTGCGGTGATTGGTCTGGCAGCTACCTTTACCTATTTCATGATGCATCGCACAAATGAGGTAGAAGAAGTAAATAGTGAGGCAGTGCTTCGCGTGTAGGGATGGAAAAATAAAAAGCAAGGCGTGTTACAAGCAACGTCCCCGCCACAACAACAGCGGGTGTTTGCTTAAACATGGCCTTGCTTTTTTTGATCATGAAGAAAAAGAGGTAGTAAACTGCTCAAACACTTAGTATGTAGAAGTAACATTGGTACTTACCACAACTGTAAATAGCAGGACAAGTATAATGAGAATAGCATAGAGAGCCGTCCCAATAATTCCACAGACGAGACCCGCAATGGCCAAACCTTTCCCTTGTTCCATACGAATTCTGAGTTCTTTCAGTGCCAGCGACGCAAATATGATAGCTACGATACCAATAAAAAATCCCAAGTATGGTATGGTGAGCGACAAAATCCCCAAGACAAGAGCTGCAATAGACTTGCTATTGGTTTTTGGTACTACATAAGGTGGTGGCGGAAGCGGATCGCTATAATAACGGTCCACATCATTGTGACGTTGATCCAAAGGTAAATCCTCCCTGTTTATTAAGTAGTCTTATTATACTTGATTAACTGGAAAAACATGCTCCATTATTTGTAAATATTCCGATTTTATTATATTTATTTACTTATTTGTCCGGAAACACGAAGCATTTAAGAACACAGGAATTATGATATTCTATTTTAAGTATAAGGAGGTTTATTATGTATAAATTTGCGCCTTTTCTATTGTCGCTTACTTTTCTGATGACGGGTTGTAGTGAAACGGATAAATCGTCCGATGCTTTGAAGTCGGTAGAGCTTCATGAGGAAAATATCCAAACTATCAAGGAACTACGTGAAGAAAACGCTCGTCTTCAGGAACAGATCATTCAACTTCAAGAGAACGTACATAGCGAGGAGCTCAGAAACAATTTAAGAGAAACTCTAAACATGACGTTTAAACTGATCAATGCCATGGAGTCTGGTGATATTGCGTATATTGAGTCCGTATCTTCCCCCAATGTAGTTATTTCCAAAAACAGCAGTACCATGATTATTTATAATGCAGGCCACTCCTATGAAGTCGATTTCCTTAAAGGCATACAGTGGGATGAATTCGAATTTAGAGGTTATGACCAAAAGGATGCGGACCACTTCATGCTGTTCATAGCCAAATACATCACGACAAAGGGTTCGGAAGGAAATATCGCATATGAGTTCTCTTTTGTCCGTTCCCCAGAAGGAAATTGGCTATTTGACGGTTACATCTCTTGAATGAAACTTAGTCAAAAAAATACGTGATGCTACATTTGAATGTAACATCACGTATTATAAAAATTTCTATGTTTGCTTACCCTTCCACTTCCACCCGCTGCAAGAACGTGCGCGTGCGCTCCAGCTTGGCATTGCCAAAGATCTGCTCCGGCGGACCCGCCTCGGCGATTTCGCCGTTATCCATGAAGAAGACGCGGTCAGCGACATCGCGGGCAAAGCTCATCTCATGGGTGACGATCATCATCGTCATATTCTCCTGTGCCAGCTGCTTGATGACACGCAGCACTTCTCCGGTCAGCTCGGGATCGAGTGCCGAGGTCGGCTCGTCGAACAGCAGAATTTCGGGTTGCATCATGAGTGCGCGTGCAATCGCTACGCGCTGTTTCTGTCCACCGGACAGATTGGCGGGATAAGCATCCGCCTTGTCAGACAGTCCGACTTTACCGAGCAATTCCAGACTTCGCTGCCGGATGATCGCTGTGCTTTCTTTTTTCAACGCCTTCGGTGCCAGTTCCAGATTCGCCTGTACCGTCAGATGCGGAAACAGGTTGAAATGCTGAAAGACCATGCCCATACGATCCGTAATCTTCCGAATATCCGCGGCACCAGCATACGATCCGTTCTCAGCCAGCGCCTGCCCTTGAATGCGAATGGTGCCACCCGAAATATCCTCAAGATGAATCAGGCTGCGCAGCATCGTACTTTTACCCGAACCGGAAGGCCCGATTACGGCAATGACTTCACCAGGCTCCACGTTGAACGATACCTGCTTCAGCACATCAAGTGTACCGAATGATTTTCTTAATTGATTCACTTCTATAATATGTGTCATATGCAGACAGTCCTTTAATTGATGAGATTGGATAACTTCATTAACTTCTGTTCCATGCGCGTTTACTCAAATGTATAACGTTTCTCCAGTGCCTTGAAGAACAAGGTAAGTACCATGGTCATCAGCAAATACATAATAGCTGCAATCAGGAATGGTGTCAGACGGAAATCCCGGTTTACTGCGGCCTGTGCGTAATGGAGCAGCTCAGGTACAGCAACAGCATACAACAATGCCGTATCTTTGATAAGGCTTATGGATTCATTTGCAGTGGCAGGTAATGCTACCCGAAACATCTGCGGGATGATGACTTTCGTCATCGTCTGCCATTTGCTTAGGCCCAGTACCTGTGCAGCTTCATGTTGTCCTTTATCAATCGAGAGCAATCCACCTCTGAAAATCTCGGCAAAATAGGCACCATAATTCAAAATAAAAGCTAGTGCTGCCGCCGTGAAACGGTCAAATACAAGATACTCCCCTACGCCTGGAAGCAGCGGCAGACCGAAGCAAAAGAACAACAGCTGAAGCATCAGCGGCGTTCCCCGCATCACATATACGTACGTATGAGCGATCCATGCCAACGGCTTGAATCGGCTTTTCATCAATAAGGTTACTCCAAATCCAAGTGGTACTGACACTATAATGGCCAACAAAAATAAAAAGATCGTGGTCTGTGCCCCTTCAAGCATGGGCTTCATGATGCCCAATAAATACTCCCAGCTCATCGCAATCGGCTCCTCTAATCTGTTAACCCCGCATTCCGCAGGAGACTTGCTCCTTTTTGGAATCCGGGGTCATGTTGTTTACTACATATGTCAGGCAAGTGGCCTGATCCTATTTCAAAACTTCATCTTCACCAAACCATTTGGTGGAAATCTCGGCTGCTGTGCCATCGGCATTCAGCTCATCCAACGCTTTTTGCAGCTGATTCAGCAGTTCTTCATTGCCTTTTTTCACACCAATGCCGTATTGTTCCGGAGCAAGGGATTCATCCAGCAGTTTGAACGTTCCCTCTTCCTTGGACATGTAATATCTCGCGACCACTTCGTCGATGATGACAGCATCCAAACGTTTCGTCTTGAGATCGGTAAGGGCCAGTACATTGTCCGGGAATTCGGAAGCATTCACTTTATCCTTCAGAGGACTTGCCGCGAGTGCATCTGCTGCAGAGGACAAGGCCTGCAATCCTACATTTTTGCCATCCAGTTCATCCAACTTCGTAATCGGTGAGTCCGCGAGTGTAACTGCAACCTGGCTGTTCTCCAGATACGGCTTCGTGAACAGCACTTTATCTTTCCGCTCATCCGTAATCGTGTACCCATTCCAGATCAGGTCGATTCGGCCGCTGTTCAGCTCCGATTCTTTGGAAGACCAATCAATGGGCTGGAACGTAATTTCTTTACCCATTTTCTCCGCTGCCGCTCTGGCATAATCAATATCAAAACCAACAATTTCATTCTTGTCATCCCGGAAGCCCATTGGAGCAAATTTATCATCTATCCCAACAATAATGGCATTATCATCTTTGCTTCCCGAGCTGGAACATCCCGCAACAACAATCATGCATATGCTGATCAATAATAGAAATATCGCTTGTTTTCTCATCTCTCTAACCCCTCCATGTCTATAACCAAAACCCAAACGCTTTAGTTCGTTACCACGTTATCAGAGTCTTATAATAACATAGCATAGGAGAAGAGTCGAGCCTCTTACCTTTTCCTTATCTTAGAACCAGCTTAATTGTCAACAATTTGTGAAAAAGCTGCTTTCACTTTCATAGGCTCTACCAGCTTCTTACGCACCGATATATCCCACTCCCCCGGTTCCTGAAGCGTCTTCAGTTCTGTACAAGCTTATGACAATGAGCAACATTCTTCTCTTGTTCTTCGTCTGGAAGATATTAGGGAGGTGGATAAAATAAAAATCTTCATTACTGTGAGAACGTTGGCTTCACTCGTGTTCCTTACAACTTTGCTGATATTATCCGGCTGTAATCCTACTCCAAGCAACGGCACAAACGAACCTCCCTCTTTCCCATCGCCCAATACAAAGGAAACCGAAGTGGGTTCACTAGAGGAGAACGCTCAGGAAGTGGAGTCCAACTTACCTCAAGAACTGCCTACGCCAACTATCCAGAGCGAAAGCGGCATCTCTATTCCTGCTATACAGGGCAGTTATTGCTGGGGAGGTATGTGTGCTGACTATGCGGGTGATGTGGAATTGCTTGAAGGTAAAGTACCTGTCTCGGTTTTGGTGGGCGAGAACATATCTATTCACTTGAGTACGGATGTACCACCTAACGAGTTCACTCTGGTTGAATATGTGAACGGGGAGGCACGTCCCATCTCTTTGCGAGAAGGATCATTCCAGTTTGCACAGGAAAAAGGTACTCATTATTATGGAGCCTTTGTCGGCTGGTCTTCCCCAAAAAATTCGCAGGTTTCCTTGGGTGATACCTCTTTTGCCTTCGTAATCCGTGGTGTCGAAAAAAAATAGACCCAAACAAGGCCCCTCCAATTTTGGAGAGGCCCTACTCATTTTGTTCTATTGCTGCACTTTCTCGCGATCTTTCCCTTTATCCGATTCGCCCGCATTTTTGTTGGCGGCATCGCGATCCTGCTGCATCTCCTCAACGGTTTTCACTTTGAGACGTGCAGCACCTTCATATTCCTTCGTTGGAATCAGGTTGCCTGCAGCAAGTCTTGCTTCTGCCGCGGCAATCGCATCACCATATTGTGGCAACCATTCGGCTTGGGCGACCAGCATCTCGTCGACCATTTGCCAGATTTCTTTTGGATTACATACGGCACCCACGAGTGGGTCCATCATGAACGCCTGACGCAATAGTTTGTCGTCACCATGTACCGCAGCTTCCACCGCAAGTCGTTGTACGGAAATGCTCACATTACACACGGCAGCCGGGCCGAGTGGCAGGTCGCCTACATGTGGCATCGAAATGCCGTTACGGTCCACATATCCCGGTGCTTCGATGATCGCATCATCAGGCAGGTTGGAGATCACACCGTTATTGACGGTATTGAAGTGTCCGCGGTATACGCGTCCCGTTTCCAGCCCTTCTATAATGTAGGAACCATGTTCTCCGCCTCGTTTTTCCGGGGCAAATTGCATTGGCTCATCCTTCATCCAATTCGGGAAATCAGTCTCAAACCAATTTCTTCCCTCTGTACATACACGCAGATACCCGCCCGTCTCGCCGTTAATCCAGCTGTCCAGATCAATCCAGTCCTTGATCTCTTCCGGACGTTTGCGATACCAAGGCACATATTCGCTAAGGTGACCATTCGATTCCGTACTGTAATAACCAAATCGGCGCAGCATATCAATCCGCACTTTCTCGGTACGGCTATACTCTGGATGTTTCTCGAAGGCTTCGAGCAAATCACCCGTAAGGTCTTTACCTTCATGGGATGCTTTGATGTACCAGGTCTGATGATTAATTCCGGCACATACGATATCCACTTCATTCATTTTCAGTCCAAACGCTTCCGCAATCTGGTGATGCCCATGCTGTACCCCGTGACATAGTCCAATCGTGCGAACACCGCCATACTTGTTGCAGGCCCATGTCAGCATAGCCATCGGGTTGGAATAATTGAGGAGCAGCACATCCGGTGTGCTCTGTTCACGAATATCTTTACAGATGTCGAGCATTTCGGCAATTCCACGCTGTCCATACATAATCCCACCTGCACACAATGTATCGCCGACACATTGATCTACCCCATATTTGAGCGGAATATCTACATCGGTTGCAAAAGCTTCCAACCCGCCCACACGGATTGTACACAGCACATACTTCGCATCCTTGAGCGCTTCTCTCCGGTCTGTTGTCGGCTGAATCTGAATATTCAGTCCATTCTCGCGAATATCGCGCTGACACAGCTCGGTAACCATGTCCAGATTGTGCTGATTGATATCACAGAACGCTATCTCAATATTGTTGAATTCCGGTACCGCGAGCAAATCCCGCAGCAACCCCCGTGTAAATCCGATACTGCCCGCCCCGATAAATGCCACTTTAAACGACATGCACAGTTCCTCCCGTAATCCGAGTATATTCGCCCCGGTTAATGATCTCACTTCATGAAATCATTGTAGCAACGGGTTGTAAGGAAGCGTTATCAAAATCATGACCTCTTCGCAGCGAGGTTGTCAAAAATCCTCACTTTTGCTTCAACCGCCGTACTTTCCAGATAAACTGCACGATTTATTCTTCAGCGGGATAATGACTGACATGTCGTTCCATTGAAGAACGACATTCAACCGGAGTTCGGCCTGTATATTTCTTGAATAACATATGAAAATATTGTCTGCTCCCCACGCCCACGTAATCGGAAATTTCAGAGATTGGAATATTGGTCTGCTGCAGCAGCATCTTCGCCTTTTCCATTCGGAGCATCGTGAGATAATCGGTAGGCGTGCGCTTCGTCTGCTGGCGAAAAATACGGTGCAAATAGCCTGGATGCAGATTCACCGCTGCTGCGATATCCTTCATTTGAATATTGCGATCCATATTGTGATGCATAAATTCAATCGTCCGTTTTACGTACAGCTCTGTCTGATCCAGCGCACTTCGGTTGATTTCCCCGCGTAGTCTTGCGACCCGAACCAGCAGTTGGATAAACAACGTGCGTACCAGCGTACCTTGCTCAGGCGACTTCAGATCACGGGCTTCGCGATGATGCGAGCGTTCCTCCGGCGGAATGATCCGCATGGGTGCAGAAGATCGTCCCTGCTCCATCAGTCCACGCTGATCCAGCTCCAGCACCAGGCTTTTCATAATGTGGTACACCTCTTCCGGGTCAGGCAAAACCAGATAAGGCGAGGCATGGGATAGAAAAGCATGGACTTCTTCCTCTTCCAGCGCGAGCTGGCGAATGGATGGATGCCCTGGCTCCGAACGGGCAACTCCAAATTCCACATTGAGCATGCGGCACGGTACGCCATCCTTCACCAGCAGACGGTGTGGAACCCCCGCGTCCAGCAGAATGAACTGCCCTTTTTTCAATACTGCCTGTTCCGAGCTGCCATCCTGCATCTGTACATCGACCCGGCACATTCCCGAAATAATGTACATGATCTCCGTGGAATCATGATCATGATAGGACATCTGGTAGTTGTCCCATTGCTTGTAATAATACGCGTAGAAACGCGGTCCATAGTCCTCAGTACGCAGTTTCTCCTGAAACAGACTGCCTGTCCAATGTTTTGCTTCCAATGCCTGCACCTCCGTTGCTGCAACGATCCTCACTTTTCTCCATTGTAGCAAGTCTGGGTGATGTATTTCACCCGTGCAAAAGAAAAATAATTGCGATTTTAAATTAGATAATCATATAATTAGTTATAAATCTAATCAATTTTGTTTCATCCAATCTATAGCCAGGAGGTCTTGAGACTATGAAAACTACATTTTTTTTGGTGAGGCATGCATTAAAAGAAAAGTGCATCGGTGATGTTCCCATCACATCCGAGGGAGTAGTACAAGCTAAATCAACAGCACTTCATTTAGCTAACGTACCTGTCACCAAAATCATTACAAGCCCACTTCAAAGAGCGATCGACACTGCGGCACATATTGCTCTCCAAACAAACATTACAGTGACTGAAAACTCGCGTCTGCGGGAACGCGCCAACTGGGGTGACCTGCCTGAACAAACCTTTGAAGAATTCATCGCGATGTGGGACCGATGCACAAATGATCCAGACTATCTCCCACCCGTAGGTGATTCCTCTAAGCAAGCAGGCGAACGTTTGGCCTTTTTCCTAACGGAATTGACGAGTGTAGAGCCACCAGACAGCTATATCGTTCTCGTTACTCATGGAGGGTTAATTACAGATTTTCTCGTAAACACATTCCCAGAGCATGAACTTAACGTCTGGCATCCTGATTTTATCGCGATGCAAAGTCAGTTGATTCCCGAATGCTCCATCACCACATTGATTTATGGAAACGGGAAGTACACCATTCAAGATTTTGCATCCGTATCACATTTGGAAGGGTGAAGCCGTATGTTGCTTCGTTTAGCCATATCAAAAAAACTCCGGGTAACCTCCCGTACGCCTAAACGCACTGAGGTTACTCCAGAGCTTCACTTAATACAATAGTAAACACTTCCTATAACGAAATAATACTTTTGAAAACCTATCGCCTATTACTTCTCACTTTTCACCCTTACCCGACTTGGGCGTGTGGAACTTGGGCAGTGTAACCTTCGACCAGTCGATATCCGATGCCATGTAGAAGGACGGGTAGGACGGCTGATTGTATCCACTGTTCTGTCCAGCAATGCCGACACGATACATAGCATCGTGCATCAGCGTGTACAGTTTACGGTCAGTCTTCTCGGTGCTCAGGTAGATGCGGATCGCTGAGCTGTCCTCAGTTCTCACCAGCATCTCTTCCCGCCAATCCCCGAAGATATCCGCAACGAGAGATGGCGTACCCTTGGTATAATTGTTAGTCAACGTTCCGGTTGCGGTCAGCAGCGTGCCGCGATTCCAATCTTTAATCGTAGGTGTAACATCGATGGCACCGTCCACGATCTGAGTTGTCATATCGGCGGCCCATCGTATATTCATATTCGTGCCCGGGGCTTTATCGCTTATTTTCTCTCCGCTGGCTGTCCACAATCCTACAGCCCATGTCTCCAACCCGCGACGAGTCGGGTCCACATCACCGATCATGCCACGTCCGGTATCTTTGCCCGTGTATCCGCCATAGATCACTTCCCCAGTCTTCGCATCCCGCAGGGAATATCCGTATGGCGCCCATGGACCGCCCTCATGCACCATGAAGATTTCCAGTCCCGGACGATCCGGATCGATATCCGCTACATGAAGCGCATCCCCATGGCCCAGACGTGCAATCGTTCCCGGAGCAGCACTCTCCGCAGGCATCAGGTCCTTGGAGCTGTACAGCACACTGCCATCATGATCAATCGTGGCCGAGCCGTACACAATCTCCTGTTTACCGTCTCCATCCACATCAGCAACACTGAAATAGTGCGCACCTTGCGTTGTAATGGAGCCATACTCTGGATCAGTACCGTCCACCCCATGCGGACCGTCATTGAACGGGTTCTTCATCGGTGTCCAGCCACTGTCGACTTTCCATTCACGTTTGAGCTTTTTGCCATCCCAGTTGTAGGCCACCATGGTCGAACGTGTGTAGTATCCGCGTGCAAAGATCGCAGACGGTTTCTTTCCATCCAGATATGCCACGCCTGCCAGGAAACGATCTACCCGGTTCGCTGGTTCAATACGCGCCATTGCGTAATCGCCCCACATCAACCCATCATCCTGCCGTCCCGGTTCATAAGGAATGGTCTCCAGCTCTTTGCCTGACTCTCCTTCGAACACCGTTACATACTCAGGTCCATCCACGATAAAACCTTCGAACTTGCGCAGCTCATTCTTGTCACTGCGGCTTGGTGCATACACATCGATGAAGTAATCGGCCAAGCTCTCAGCATCCTTCTGAGACAATGGATAACTATACTTTTTCTCAATCCCAAAAGCTTCCTCCAATGTAGCAGGCCAGTTGCCCTTCACGACCTCTTCATGTTTATGCCAGTTTTTGAACATATCCACGACATGATCATAGTAACCATCTGCACTTAAACGGTAATCATCTTCGTTGGAGTATCCTGCCTTGCGATCCTGCTTCGGAAGGGTGATGTATTTCTCGGAAGTGACCTTTCCTTTTTTGTTATAATTGATAATCTTGGTTCCCGGTGCGGTCTTGAACATCAGCTCAGCCTTACCATCCCCGTCAAAATCATAAACGAGCATTTGTGTATAATGAGCACCCGAACGGATGTTAACCCCGAGATCGATCCGGTACAACAATTGTCCGTCCAGCGTGTAACAATCCACGTAAGTTTTACCGGTGTAGCCTTTTTGCGAGACATCCTTGGAATTAGAAGGGTCCCATTTTACAAAAAACTCATACTGACCGTCCCCATCCACATCACCCACACTCATGTCATTCGCAGAATACGAGTAGGCTTCTCCCACTGGCGTCACACCATCGACCGGTTTTTGCAAAGGAATATCGACGTAGCCGTTCGCCCAAGGTTTGACAGTTGCACTGCGTTTGCTCTCCTTGCCCTTATTGCTTACTGCTGCCACTTCATAACGGGACGACGATTTGCCTGAGGCATCAACATAGTTGGTGCTGTCGGTGACCGTAGCAATCTTCTTGCCATCACGATATACGTTGAAATCCGTGCCTGTCAGACCTTTATCGCTATACCCTGTAGCCTCGTCACCAAGCAATCTCCAACTGAGAAAAATACCCTCGGAAGTAGACGCCGCAACCAGACCGCGATCAAGATACTCAAGCTGAATGTCTTTCAAAGAACTACCTCCCTTATGTGACTGCACACTGGCCTCAGCCGCGCTGTTCTCACTGGAAGCTGCTGCTCCGCTCGCACCCGCTGTTCCCGCAACGAGCAAAGCAACGCTTAGTGCCGAAGATAGCATTTTGGCTGCAAGTGGCATACGCACCTTTCTGCGATTGGAGTGCATACCTGAAACCGATCCCTTATGTATCGGCGCTGTTATTTTGGATTTCATCGACCTTCACTCTCCTTGAGACAGAATGGGTGATGCTTATGGCTGTGCTTCGATCGTGGCGACATCCGTCAATCCATACAGACGTTCATATCCTTCAAATTTTACTGAATACGCTTACAAAAAGTGCAAGAGAAAAACTTCCTCCTATACTGATTCTCTCGACTCTCCCCCTTCCATTTTGTCATCAATCAGAGCAGCTTCATCCTGCCCATCGGGTATTATTATAGACATCCTGCCTGCTGCTAACATAGGCAAATATCCGTCCAAAACGATCAATATTCAGTGTTGTTCAGGACTCTATCGAAACGAGCACACCTTATTCCGAAGATTAGCGGGCAATAGAAAAACTAACGAACTCCAGTATCGTTAACTGGTAAAAACCATCGAAACAGCGTGACCACAGGGCGAAAACCTGGTAATAACGTGTATACGATTCGTTAAAACACTGCACCGTCTCCATTACACAAAATAAGACGCACTCTATTCGTAAAAATTGAAAAAGGGGCGTCCCCCAGTCATGAACATGACTGGGGAACGTCCCTTTTACGTATTCGCTCCTTTTAAGGCTCAATGCCCCAGACCAGGGTACCGCCTTTGTAGAGGGTCACCTTGTTCCAGTCCTGATAGGATGTTTTGGTTGGATCGTAGGAATAATCATTGGTTTCATCAAAGTTGCTCCAGTCCGTTTTGTACATGCGGAGCTGGATATCCCCCGACTGTCCACCTGCCTGGATCGCACCTGCTCCAGAAGTAAAGCTCAGCTCTACATAGGAATCGGTAAATGTGCGTTGGATGTTATCTCCACCGACCTGAGCCCAGTCAATTGCAGAGTCCATCGCTGCGGTACCTTCTTTTGAAAAGTAATAACGGATTTTCAGATCACTCAGGTTTACAGCCGTGTTACCTACGTTTTTGATGTTGAAATACGGTTTGATTTGGTTATCTGCCGCGTTGGTATCTCCCGCACGATATTGCAGAACCAGGTCACTGGTCGGAACAACTACACTTTGTGGTGTTGCAGAAGCTGCGGCAGAATTGACACTTTCCCCAGCAGCGTTCACGGCACTAACCACATAATGATAGGTTGTTCCATTGATCAGACCTGTGTTGGCATACGATGTGCCGCTCACGCCCGTAGCAACCGTAGTGAATGGACCTGATGCACTCAACGCTCGTTTCACGTTATAACTGGTAGCTCCTGCAGAAGCCGCCCAGGATAAACTGATTTGAGCATTACCTGCCGTAGCTGTCAATGCTGTTGGTGCGGCAGGAGCGGTTACGCCTGCAACCGGCACAGCACTTTGTACTGCCGAATTCACACTCTCACCCGCAGCGTTCACGGCACTAACTACATAATAATAGGTTGTTCCATTGATCAGACCTGTGTTGGCATACGATGTGCCGGTCACGCCCGCAGCAACCGTAGTGAATGGACCCGATGCACTCAACGCCCGTTTCACGTTATAACTGGTCGCACCTGTGGAGGCTGTCCAGCTCAGGGAAACCTGTGCGTTACCTGCTGTCGCAGAGAGTGTTGCGGGAGCTGCTGGAGCTGTCGTTCCACCCCCTCCACCATTGCTGGCAGGAAGAACAGGGAATGAGTTTTGCACCAACATGACGAATTGGTCATGGAACCAGTGACCTGACACTGGTGCATTAGGTAGCGCACCCGTCAATACACCATCACGAGTTGTAAACGTTGGATCACACATCCGGTCGAAGCCTTTACCTTCGTTGTTCGGAATTTCCGAGCTGGAGCCATCAGACTCCCCTGGAGGCTTGACCCATACATAGGCATCCAGATGGGCTGGTCCTGGTGCTGCTTTAGGTGCTTCACCTATGCCTGCCCCACTGTTATTACACCAGTTCCCCCGGTGATCGCGCTTGTCCACACGCCCGGAATTCACGTACGTGTTCATATCACTGCCTGTGGCAGACGTTGGACGGTTCACCCCGCCCCATCCATTGCGGCTGGTATCAATCAGGAAGCCTGTGCTGGCCGGCCAGCCAGCTTGTACAAATCCGCTATACAGCGCCGCAGTGAAATCAGTTTCGTCAAAGTACGGATTCCACTCATAAAACTTGGAGGACTTGATCGGTTGTCCACCAATATTCAGATCCGGATTAGGCAGATTCGGTTCATTCAGCGGTGTGCTGTTCGCCGTGTTCGTAATGAAGCCATCGGCGCTGTTCAGACCTGCTGCTGTTCCTTGGACAACGCTGGTATACAGCGAGATTGCACCTGTACGGTTGTTATCCCAGCCCAGCCAGCCGGAGTGACCAATATCCAGGTAGTTGTACACATTCGGAATGGCATGCAGCTTTTCCAAGGCGTATTTCACACCAGCTTCATAAATGCCTGTTGAACTCGCCTGCGCACAAGCTGGTGTGCTCAGATTAGTTACCAGATTGGGCAGACTGTCCGGCTCAATGATGGCGATGATGCGAATGTCCTGATACTTGGGCTTTGCAAAAATATCGGCGATTACATTGATATAATCATTTTTATACGTCTGCAGTGCAGCCTGTGTTAGTGGAAGTTCACCATTGGACGCAAGTGCATGACAATCCCGCCCAGGCAAGTTGTAGATAACGAATGAAGCGGTAATTGGAGTACCTGCCTTCTTTTGTGCCAAGGCGGCATCCAGATGCTGCTCCACACTTTTACGTCCGGCATTGTCTGTTCCACCATTAATAGCGGCAATACGGTCGATCCAGACTGCCGTTGGATAGGATTTGACCGTTTCCATCTTGGCTATTAACGACGTATCACTGGTGAGAGCGATGGACGTATCCACGAGAGCCGAATAATCCTGGTTTAAATACGCTGTAGCTCCAACAAACGGATTATCCACATGCGCTTCAGCCGCCTGACTCACTCCTGGAGCCATGCCCGGGAAGATTCCCGCCGCGAGCAGCGTTGCTGCCAGCATTTGTTTTACACTTCTGCGAAGGAACTTTCCGCCTTTCGATAAGGTTTTCGATCTTGTCATTAGGGTTCCACCTTTCCTGTACTTGGATTGGGTATATACTCATGTCTGATCCTCTGTGTCGGCAAGATGCTATGCACGGTAGAGAACATATGGATGAGCTGTAGGATCTTCACCTCCATGAATGTAGAAACATTTGGGACAAGTAGGTCAACAACAATAAGGTGTGAAACAAGAAACAGAAATGGTGTCTTACACTGAGGTTAAGCGACAAAGCAAGGGGGATAACATATGTAGGTGTGTGCGGGTGATCTTTGGTGAACGGCTTTCAAGGCATTGCTCAGACTCAAACAAAGTAAGCGCTTACTTTTAGAGGTTTTAAAAAAAGGCTTACCCTCGATACAAACCTCACATCGCGTGTCCACCTCCTTATGAATCGATTATACTCCATGTAAATATTACTGTAAATTGAATTTATTAAAAATTATTATATTTAATTCCATAAATCTAGCAGGAATTCCGAGATGCGCCTCCCCAAGCCATAAAAAAGGCCCATCACAGGCTTATTCCCCGTAATGAGCTATTTCACATGCCATATTCTCATGCTCTCTTTTTTATGGAAGCACTACAATATCACCCGGTTTCAAGCCGTTCAATACTTCAGTCTTGTCATCTGTCTCGATGCCTGTTTGAATCGTCTGCTGTGCATATTGCCCGTTGCCCTGATCCAGCATCACATATGCCGTATCCTGATCCCGCATGACCGCGAGCGTCGGAACGACCGTTGCTTTCTCCTTACGCAGCGTTTCAATCTTGCCCTCCAGACTTAATCCACCGATCAGCTTGGCGTTTGGCTTCAGATCAATGACAATATCGAATTGGGAAGGCTGTTTCAGATCGGTTTCTGTTCCCTTTTTGGCAAACTTGGAGATTTTGCTGACCTTTCCGGTTAACGGAACCTCCTTATTGCCCGTCATATGTACACTTACAGGCATACCTGTTTGGATTTTGAATAGCTCCTGCTCGCTAATGGTCGCCACAAATTGTAATTTGCCCGTGTCCACAATGGTACCCATATACTGACCTTCTCCCACCATACGTGTCTTGGTCTCCGAATCGTTCATCAGAAACACACCGGATACCGGCGCGTACACAGTGGATAAACCAATGACCGCTTTCTTGGCCTGAACCTCCTGCTCCTTTACAGCGATGGATTCCTTGTTCATTTCGTTGGTCAGTCGTTTTGTTTCCCGCTCGGCGAAGGCTTTCTTCCGTTCTTCTTCGGTAACCCCCAATTGCTCGGGACCCTCTCCTTGAGCAAGACCAATCTCATTCAATTGAGCTTCCAGCCTCGATTTCTCAATATCGGTTTCCAACTGCTGCACTTCCGTCTGCAATGCTTTCGAATCAAGTGAGAACATCACGGCTCCCTTGTGAATGGGCTCCCCATTCTCGATATTCCACTGCTTTATTTTCGAGGCAAAAGGAGCGTACACATCCGTCTGTTTGGCATAAGCAGACTTGCCTTTGACCTGAATTTCCTGCGTGATCGTCTCCTGAGTAACTTCAAATGTAATGGGCTGCGGGGCCTCGATGGGCGCTTCGGGTATCGGTTTATATTGCTGGTACAGAAAGTATCCAGCGCCCGCGAGCAGTCCGATCATGATGATTCTCTTTATCCATTTGCTTATTGCCGAGTTCTTCATTGCCGTATGTCCCTTCATTGAATCTGTCTGTTCAATCCCTAAACTGTGCTTCCCCTATATCTCTGCTTTATTTATGCCGATTTTATCACCTGCAACGCATTTGTACGCGAGGCGCTAATCGCCGGATAGATTCCCGAGAGTACTCCGGTCAACACCGCAAACGCTATACCAGCAGGTAGGGTCGACGTCTCAATAACCACTTGGAGAGGTGTGCTTGCCTCCATCGAGATTTGTCCTTGGAGTAGTCCATTTACCCCCTGAATGGCTCCGTAAGCGATGAAGACGCCAACAATGCCACCCAACACTCCAAGTACAGCAGCTTCAGTAATGAACATCTGCCTGATCTGCCACAGATTGGCTCCTAGCACCTTCATGACGCCAATCTGTTTGCGGCGCTGATGAGTGGACATGATCATCGCAACAATAATGGACAGCGAAGCCAGCAGCATGACGAATATCCCTATGCCCATAGCGGCCTTCTGGTACATGCCAAGCTGTTCCTTCATCGCCTGCTCCTGATACAGATTGCTGTCTGTCATTAGCGTCAGCTTCTGAATCTGCTCCTGCACTTGTGCCACATACTTCTTGTCCTCTACCTTCACGAGCGCCGAATTCAACCGTCCTGCTGCCGCGGCCTGTGCCTGACTGCTCTGGAACTGTTCCGCGAGCATCCGGGCGGTTTCGAGGGAAACGTAGACCTTTTTGTCATACATGGCATTGTTCTCACTCATGCCGCCAGGCACCTTCAGTACCCCCGTCACTCGCAAAGGCGAACTTGTTGTGGCTTTGGCGGAATCATTCATGTCCTGATATTTCAGGTTAAACTGTGCTTGAAACAGCTCGGTTTGGGTAGACATCAACGCCATGTACTGCTGTAAAAACTCGTCATTAAACGAATCCTCCATGAGCTTGTTGTTCAGTTCGCGTATCACCTCGGCATCTACAAGTCCGAAGGTTGCACCGTAATTCACAATAGCGGCTCCGCTAATCCCCGATGCCCCGCCTTTGTCAAAACGGTAGCCGAAACGGCTCAATGATCCAAGCTCTGTACCGATGACTTCCACATTGGAGCTTTTGCCATCCAATGTAGCCATCTCCAGCATATCCAGCTTCAGCATCGGAGCAACGGCGACAACATGCGGAAGGCTGGCAATAATATCGATTTTTCGAGCCGTTAGCGCTCCTCGTTCGAAGGTGGACGTCTGCCCATTACTTCCGCCCGAACCGATTCCCTCATTGGGTGATACCGTAATCTCATCCATTTTGTAATTCTCATTTAACGTTTTCTCACCATAGACCTGTACCGACTGCCCCACGCTTAATGCAATAATCATGGCCGCACAGCCGATGGACAGGCCAATCATGCACAGTAGAGTTACCACCTTCCTGCGCACAATCTGTCCCCATGACATTCGCAACACATCCAGAACTCTCACAACCGCTCTCCTTGCTCTACTGCCTTGGACTGGCTACTCTCCACCAAGCATCCGTCCTGCAATGTAATGACAACCTGCATCTGCTCCGCCACTTCAGCCTCATGCGTGACAATAACGAATGTTGTATGCATCTCCCGATTCAGCTGTTGCAAAATGGAAATGATCTCTTCCTCCGTTCGGGTATCGAGGTTCCCGGTAGGCTCGTCCGCGAATATGACGGACGGCTCCGTAATCAGTGAACGCGCAATGCTGACGCGCTGCTGCTGCCCTCCCGATAGCTGGGAAGGGAATAATTCGGACTTGCCGATAAGGCCAACCTGTTCCAGCAGGTGCATCGCCTTTTGCTTACGCCGTGATGGGCGAATGCCCTGAAACACGAGCGGCAGCTCTACATTTTCCCGAATTGTCAGGTTCGCCAGCAGCTCATACGCCTGAAAAATAAAGCCAATATGTGTCCGGCGGAATTCCGCCAGTCGGTTCTCACTCATACGCACAATATCCTGATCTGCTATAAGGATCTTGCCTGTGTCTGGCTTCATCAGACCTGCCATCAGATGCAATAACGTCGATTTGCCTGAACCGGAGCTTCCCAGCAGTGCAACCATCTCACCCTTACCCACGGATATGTTAATGTCCTGCAACACGGGAACAGTCCCTTGTGTATTGCGGAATGTGTGTGACACCTGTTCAACTCGCAGCATGAATCTGGCTTCCTCTCATCGATGTAATAGAGGTAATTATAGCCATCAGATGTATCGGTCCAATCTGGACTTGTATCCAATTTGTAAAATCAGCCTTTAGCTGCATTGGATTGAAAGGCCTTCTTTGGATTTATGCAAAATGTTCAAATCACAAAAAGGCCCTATGGGTTCAGTCCTTAACATAGCGACTTGATTCCATAGGGCCTAATTTCTGAGCTTTCATATTCACATCTTTACCAAGCACGGAAGCTAAACCGGTATAACTCGCTTTTTTCCATGGAGCTCCCGACAACAAAAAGATTGCTGTCATTCCATTTCAACTTGATAAAGTAATCAATATTTCGGTAGATAACCGTATCGGACCCCAGCTTGCGGTCATTCAGATAGGCAATGTGCACCTCGTTCTTCTGTCCTTCGAGTGTCAAAAAATAGGCAATGCGGGACTCCTCCTCATCCAGATCGAAGCTCCAGATGGGCCCTTTCACCAGCAGCTCAAACTTCTTGGTATCCGCTCGATATCTATACAATCCCTGTTCGTTGTTGATCATGCCCTGAATCAGCATGTCCCCATTCTTCAATACCTTAAACTGCTGTATATCCTGGGCAGGGGTGTATGCGGTGATATCATTTTTGTCGTTCAGAGAGAAGCTATAGACGGCGTAATTTTCTTTCAGTTTGACCAGCACATACACCCGTGATAGATCCCGGCTAATCTCATATGAATCCAGCATAATCAGGGTATCATCCGGACTTGAAATGTTACTCACCTGCGCAACCTTGGCAACTAACTCATCATAACTGTACAATTCATGTTTCTTTCCTGTATCCAGATCCACCATGTTGAACACCAGGTCATCATATCCGATGTAGGATTCATTACCTACAAAGACACGTGAATAGGAGTTGTCATTCTTCAGCTTATGATGTTCTCCTGTTTTCAAGTCATATTCATAGGTTGTCTTCTGCGCCTGACTCGATCGGTATTGGGAGTAAATCAGCTTGCTCTGATCCGGACTCAAGGTAATGCCATACTCTGTATTCGTGGCGATGTCCTTCAAGATGTTATCATCCATATGCAGCTGCGACAGCTTGATCCCGGTATAGGAACGATCCGGCCGATTCAATATGACCGTGTTGGGATCTGCTACCTCAAAATCATAAATGGCAAAGTCATTGGGCAGCTTGGTAGCCGACTCAATCTGAATGGTGCTGCTTGGCGGCGGGGTGAGGCGGCTGTTGAACTGTTTATCCGGCAGAATGACGGTTCTGGGCTTCCCATGTCCAATGCTGAACAGGCTACCAATGCCAAAGATACCTCCGACAAATACAATCAGCAAACCGGATAACATAAGCATATCGCGATATCTGCTCCAAAATCCTCGTTTCTTCATACGTCCGATTCTCCAGGCAGACTGATATTCACCTGTGTTCCCTTGTTTAATATACTCTTCATCTCCACCGTTCCCCCATGCTGCTCCACCGTGTTTTTCACAATTGACAAGCCCAGCCCAGCGCTTCCCTTCTCTGTCCTGTTCATCCCGTTATCCCTGTAAAAGGGTTCAAATACATGCTTCAGCGCTTCCTCCGGAATGCCTTCTCCTTCATCACGAATCAGTATAGCTACTGATTCCCCCAGCCGAAATGATTGGACCTGAATGATGGAATTCACATTCCCGTATTTGACCGAGTTATCCAGCACATTCAAAAAAACTTCCTTGAGCTTATTCCAGTCCCCCTGGACATACAGCATTTCTTCCAGCTCATAGCGAATGCCAATATTGTACTTGCCCGCCTTGATGGACATGTCTTCGCAGGCTTCCCGAATAATATTGGATACATTCACCTGCTCAAAACGAAAGGTCTGAATCGGTGTGGACGATACGGTCACTTCCAGGATATCCGCAACCATGACGTTGAGGCGTTGGCTCTCGTTGATAATATATTTCAACCCTTTGTCGAAGAAAGCTTGATCCGTAAATCCATTATCCCGCAAAATCTGGGCATACCCCAGTATCGTGGTCAGCGGTGTCTTTAATTCATGCGTCACATTGTCAAAAAAAACCTTGTTGCGTGCCTGTAAATGCTTGACCTCATCCCGTTCTCTCTCAATCACGTCAATCTGCTCCTTTACCCGAGCAATCATGACCGTAAAGCTGGAAGCCAGCTCTCCAATCTCATCTTTCGTGGAGATGTGGATGTCTGCATTCAGGCTGCCTTGTGCAACTTCGGCTGAACGTTTTGTCAACACACGAATCGGCTTCGTAATCTGGCGTGAAATAAAGACAGATCCAATGAAAACAAACACAAAAATGACGGCTGCAAAGCCCTTGATGGTGTTCTGAAAGCGCAGATGCCGTTTGAACAGATCCGTATAATCCCTTTCCAGCTGGATAATGCCAAGGATGCTCCCCTCCGACAGCACAGGGAAAGACAGATTCCCTGTTACTCTGCCTTTGTCCACCACGGTTGTATAGGCGATCTTTGATTTCATGGCAGCCTGTAGATCAGAGGTTTGAGCAGCAGCCAGCTTCGCCTTCGCACCCGTGCTGCTAAAGGGAGTGCCATCAGACCGATAGACCACGACCTTGCCGCCTACTGCGGAGCCGATCTGTTCTGCGAGGTCTCGATTCCCTGTTCCCAGGGAGTCCTCACTAATCCGTTTGTTATGAATCAGGAAGTATTGATTGAGCGCGATATCCAGGTTTTTTTTGGATTGCACCATGTCCTCCTGCACTTCCCTGTACATGTTCTCCTCACCCACTTTATTCGAAATAATGAGCAAGGCCGAAAAACCGATAAATACGATGACCGAGAAAAGAACGACCATTTTGAACTGGATCGTCCACTTCATGTATGCACCTGAATATTCAGTTTGTAACCTACGCCGAAGACCGTCTCGATAAGTGAAATCCCCTGCTCCCCACTATCCAGCTTCTTGCGGATGCGCTGAATATGAATGTCTACCGTCCGGGTATCTCCGGGAAAATCAAATCCCCACACTTTATCCAGCAACTCGGACCTTGTATGTACTTTGCGGTGATGGTTGACCAAATATAAGAGCAGATCATACTCCTTATTGGTCAGTCCGGCGCGTTCCCCATCTTTCCAGACTTCACGCTCATCCTTGCGTATCTCAATATGTCTGCCAAGCCGTACCACTTCATAAGACTGATTCTCCAGCGTCTCGCTGATTAGATCAATCCGGCGGAAAATGGCCCGAATGCGCACAACTACCTCACGAATGTCGAATGGCTTGGTAATATAATCATCCGCCCCCAGCTCCATGCCGAGCACCTTGTCCAGCATATCGGACTTCGCCGTAATCATAATTACGGGAATCTTCGAATTCACAGAAAGTTGTCTGCATACATCGAACCCGCTCATATCAGGCAGCATCAGGTCGAGCAGGATCAAGTCTGGTCTGGACTCTCTGAGCAGATCCAAGCCCTCTCTGCCTGTTGCTGCTTCAATCATCTCAAATCCTTCCTTGCGCAAAGAATAGGACAGGATGTCGCGAATGGACTCTTCGTCTTCAATAATCAAAATCTGTTTCGGTCTCATGATGAATCTTAATCTCCCTGCTCTATGAATTTCATCTGCCTTATATTTTGTATCTCTGCTCCAGGATTGAACAGAGGTTCACCGGAAATGTTACAACTCGGATACAAGTCTGGCGTCTTTGGAAACATCATCCCGATATACTTGGAACACAGAGAACAAACCAGACCGGACAAAGTCAGATCGGTATCCAAAGGGGAAAACATCACGTGAACAAAACAACCATTCATGATGCTTATGTAAACTATAAATCAGAAGTGACACGGTATCTATCTCAGATCGTCAAAAATCAACAGGATGCAGAGGATCTCACGCAGGAGTGCTTCATCCGAATGATGAATGTATCGGCAGATATTCCGGAAGAGCGGCTTCTCTACTACCTCAAAAGAATTGCCCGCAACCTCGCCATGGATACATTCCGCAAGCGGACCCGTACACTGAAGCGGGACAGTAAGTTGGAGATGCAGACGTATCACTGTGATACATCCGAATTGGAGATCACTGAAGGTGTTAACGATCTTGTGTCGATCATTAATAATACAGAGCATCGCAAAATTCTTGAATTACGCGTGATTCACGGGTACAGCATCAAGGAAACCGCCCAGCTCGTCAACCGCAGTGAAGGCATGATCAAATCCTCGGTATTCCATGCTGTCAATCGGATTCGGGCCAAAGTCATCTCATAAGAGATGGCTTTTTTCATGAGTAGAAATGACGTGAAATCAACATCTGATGTTAGAAAGTATCAAAATTTGTTCTATGGAGCATGACAAAGGACTCATTTTTACAAAAGTCGAGTTCGTTTTTACAAATTGTTATGACTATGTGAGATTTTGGTGTGTTAGAATATGGACGAACTCATGTTTTAACTAATATTTGGGAGGGATTTGGTTGGGTAAATTGACACGTATGCGAGGAGTATGGGTAAAATCACTCCTGGCATTATCCATGGCATTGCCGCTTCAGATTGGATTGTGGAATGGAGATGCATCGGTTCAGGCCGAATGGGCAACAGACCCTGCACCGTTCATTCAGGCAAAGGTTGTTAATGGAAATGCAGGCAAGAAAGTATTGTTCGACAATACTCATGCACAGACAGCCGGAGCGGCTGACTGGGTCATTGACGGAGGCTTCTCAGACTTCGGCAATGCACTCGCGAACGATGGATATTATGTAAAGGAACTGCGCAAGACGTCTCCTTTTACCTATGACGATCTGAAAGATTATAACGTGTTTGTTATTGCTGAACCGAATGTTCCCTTCAAAACAACAGAACAGGCAGCGCTGAAAGAATATGTAGAAAAAGGCGGCAGCATCTTCTTCATTGGAGATCACTACAATGCTGACCGTAACAAAAACCGTTGGGACGGTTCTGAAGCGATTAACGGCTATCGTCGTGGCGCATTCGAAGATCCAGCCAAAGGCATGAGCACAGAGGAGCGTAACTCTGAGGCGATGCAAAATGTAACCAGCACGGACTGGCTGTCCGATAATTTCGGCGTACGCTTCCGTTACAACGCATTAGGCGATATTAACGCCACTAACATTGTGCCTGCTGGACAGGCATTTGGCATTACGGAAGGTGTATCTGCTGTAGCCATGCATGCAGGGTCCACACTTGCGATCACCGATCCAACAAAAGCTAAAGGTATTGTATACCTGCCGAAAACGAATGCGGCTTGGCCAAACGCTGTTGACCAGGGCGTATACAACGGTGGTGGAGTTGAGGAAGGTCCTTACGTAGCCGTATCCAAGCTGGGTGCAGGTAAAGCAGCGTTTATCGGGGACTCTTCTCCGGTTGAGGATGCTTCACCGAAATATCTGCGTGAAGAGACTGGCGCTCGCAAAACAACATATGACGGCTTCAAAGAAGTGGATGATGGCAAATTGCTGGTCAATACCGTTAACTGGCTTGCTACTCAAGAAAATTACACTAGCTTGACTCAAGTGAGCGGACTTCAACTGGATAATGCAACAGCATTGCTTCCGTTCGAACAACCTGCTGCTTCCACAGAACCACAGGCTGAACCTTGGGCTGCACCAGCTGCAGGATACAAGTGGTATGATCGTTCCACGTTCAAAGCAGGTTCTTATGGTGGACCAGCTTCAAGCGCGAACGCTTCCTACAGCTTCGTGAAGCAGGACACCCTGCCTAATGCGGAGGATTTCCAGATCCGTGTGGTTGTAGAGAACATGCCTGCTAACACAACCGTTTCCGGTTACAGTGCAGGGATTTACCTGACTGGCGGAACACAGGTCGCCATGATTCAGAATGAAGGTGGTACATGGCCGACTTCGTACGGTTACAGCTCCAACTTTAGCGTAACTTCCGACAGCAAAGGTCGCGCAATCAAAGACCTGAATGTTCGGATCAAACCAGGCACAACCGGTGCTGCCAGCCTGCGTCTGCGTTTGAACGGCAGCAACCTGATTACCAATGCAGTTACCGTCGGCAATGTTCCGGCTGAGCAGCTTCCGGAAGAAGAAGGACCAATCCCGGCAACAATCAGCATTGCTGATGCTCGCACCAAAGCAGCTGGTTCAACAGTTACGGTTGAGGGCGTAGTTACTACAGAGCCAGGTGCTTTTGGTGGACAATCCTTCTATCTTCAAGACACAACCGGCGGCCTTTATGTTTTCCAAAGCACTGGCGGCTTCCACGCTGGAGATGTGGTTAAAGTAACCGCAGCAACGGCGCTGTACAACAGTGAATTTGAGCTTACGGATATCGTAGCGATCGAGAAAACGGGTACAGCCTCCATCCCTGCTGCCATTGAAGTGCCAGCAGTTACGGCTGCAAACCAAGGTCAACTCGTTCAATTGAAAGAAGTAACTGTTGAGAACATCATTAGTGCAACACCGGTAGGTTCCTTTGAATTTGATGCAGTTGCAGCGGACGGAACAAGCACGCATGTTCGTGTGGATACACGCACAGGTGTAACGCAAACGACCTTCCCTTATGCAGCAGGCGATAAAATCAGCGTGACTGGTGTTGCCGCTATTTTCAAAGATGTATTTCAACTGAAGCCTAGAAGCTTGAATGATTTCGTAGCAGTTGAAGAAGGCGGCGAAGAAGGACCTTCTACGCCAGCTGTTGGCGCACCAGGTAAACCGGCGCTGACATCCAACAATGGTTACAGCAACGGTCTGTCTGAAGGATCTTATACGGTTACGATGAACCTCTGGTGGGGTGACAATGGCACAAGCTATAAGCTGTATGAAGATGGCGTGCTGATTGACACACAAAAGCTGACTGACGCTACACCAGGGGCACAATCAGCCCAAACAACGATCAGTGGCAAAGCTAACGGTACTTATACCTACGTAGCTGAGCTGACGAACTCCAAGGGTACAACTCGCAGTGAAGTACTCACAGTACAAGTTGCGAATGCTGCACCTGGCAAAGCCGTTCTCTCCCAAGACAATTGGGATGGGGACGGCAACTACAAAGTGACGATGAATCTGTGGTGGGGAACAAATGCAACAGAATACCGTCTCTATGAGAATGGTCAACTGATCGATACCAAAGCACTGAACGCAGTAACACCTAATGCACAAAGCGCTGTGACAGATGTATCCGGTCACACGAATGGAACGTACACGTATCGTGCCGAGCTGATCAATGCAGCGGGTGTGACAAGTACGGAAACGATTACGGTACAAGTAACGAAATCCGCTGTATCTCTGCCAGCAGCAAGCTAAATCTCAATAAGGAATGCCTAACGTTTTAACCAAGCATTGAAAAACCGAAGCAAGTTTGCCGGGACTCCAGGCACTCGCTTCGGTTTTTTTGTTATTTTTCTCTTAAGATTAAATTCTCTTCAAAGTTGTTACCATTCATATCTGTCCACTCAATGACAATAGTTTGGTCTTCATTCCTACTGACTTGTGAACCTTTTGTTCGCGTTATAGGAAAATCTATCGATTTCGAAGTTAAATCGCTTTCTTTTCTAATTATTCTTCCTTCATTTATGTTAATTTTATATTCTTTAATATCTTCTAAATTATCTTTTTTATAAAATATAGTAAAGGCTCCATTTTCCGCTCTTTCATTTGTTACTGTGGTATCTAGCTCGCCTCTCCAATGTTCACTCTCTCCCATCAGATTAATTCTTGTTTGCAATTTGGAACAACCCGTGAGAGACATGGCGACTATTAAAATAAGTATAGTTATAGATACCCTATAAAATACAAAAAGCAGCACCTGCTAATGCATGGGCTGCTCTTCCGATAGATCAATAATGGATGGAAACATATCCATCATGTTCTTTATTTTATTCGTCTCTATACCAGCTTCTTGCGAATGTATCCCGAGATCAGATCAATGATCGTGATCATCACGATGATCCCCAGCAGGATAATCCCTACTCGTGGCCAGTTCCGAGTACTGAGTGCAAAGATCAGCGGTGTACCAATCCCCCCTGCCCCGATAACCCCCAGAATGGTTGCGGAACGCACATTAATCTCGAACCGATACAACGTGTAGTTAAGGAATCCAGGTAAAACCTGTGGCAGTACAGCAAACCACAGCTGCTGCATACGAGTCGCCCCGGAAGCGAGCAACGCTTCAGAAGGACCATAATCAATATTTTCCACTTCATCAGCGAACAGTTTACCAAGCATCCCGATGGAATGCAGTCCAAGGGCGAGTACACCCGCGAAGGAACCCGGACCCACCGCCTTGATAAACAGCAAAGCCATAATAATCTCCGGGAACGTACGGATAAAGCTGAGCACCATTTTGCCCGTACCCGATAAAGGACGGAAGCTGCTCATATTTCGGGCAGACCAGAATGCAAACGGGATACACAGTACAGCGGAAATGACGGTACCCAGCACCGAGATCGCCAACGTATCCAGCAGTCCTCGCAGCAAATCCTCACCCTCAGGCAGATAAACAAAGTCCCAATCCGGGGAGAAAATCCCGGCGACAATCGCCTTCATGATCTGACCAGCGGTTTCTTTCAAACCGGTGAACGGTACACCGGCAAGTGCCCAAGCATACACAAGAATAAGCAAGATTACAATGACCCAACGAAGCGGGTTCTTCCGTGGTTTGCGCCGGATTACGCTTGTTTCATTTTTCATCATAACAATTTCTCCCGCAGCTTAGTACTTACATAATCAATGATCAGAACAATGACAAGGGTAAACAGAATGATTACACTCGTTTTGTCATATTCCAGAAATCCAAGTGTTGCTTCATAATACAGTCCGATACCCCCAGCTCCAACCAATCCGAGAATCGCAGCGGCACGCACATTAATCTCAAAGGCATACAGTACATAGGAAGTAAACTGAGCGGCCAGTTGTGGCACCACGCCATAAACAATCAGTTGAATCCGGTTCATACCGACAGCCGTCATCGCTTCAAGCGGTCCCTGATCAATCGTTTCCAGCGTTTCGTAGGTCAACTTGGCAATCAGTCCCACCGAGAAGACGGCGAGTGCCAATATACCAGGAATCGGTCCCAGTCCAAATACAGCAACGAACAGCGCCGCAAGCAGCAGGTCAGGCACGGTACGGATCAGGTTCAGTACAAAGCGGGCTGGATAATAGATCCAACGGCTAGGCATTAAGTTGCCTGCACAGATGATCGAGACCGGAATTGCGATGATCGCACCGATCGTTGTACCAATCAGAGCCATACGGATCGTCTCCAGCATGCCCTGAACGATGTTGTCAAAGTAACTCCACCGCGGCGGGAACATCTCACGCAGCAAATCCAGCATGTTGGGCAAACCTTCAAACAGCTCACTGAAGCTGGCATCGGTCTGTCTGGCACTTGCCCACAAAAGCAGCAGAATGATAACTAGCGTGAGCAGATGTTTGGTACGCCCCGGTGGTTTGGGACGGTGGATAGCCGAGCCTGAACCTGTGCCAGGACGCTTTCCCTTTCCTGATTCATTCTGCAATGATCCATCTATCGATACGTTTACGGGTTGCTTCATACCAGAACTTCTCCCCGCTGTTCCTGTACAGCCTGTTTATCCAGCAGCTCGTCTGCCAGAATAGGTCTGCCATAAATTTCTGCAAAACGCTCATCCGTTGCTTCGGATACCGGACCATCAAACACCACTTCGCCGGCACGCAATCCAACAATACGGGTCGCATACTCTCTGGCTAGGTCAATAAAGTGAAGGTTAACGATCGTTGTAATACCGAGATCCTGGTTGATGCGTTTCAGATCATCCATTACCTGCTTCGTTGTTAGTGGATCGAGTGAAGCGACAGGCTCGTCTGCCAGAATGATTTTAGCTTCCTGTGCAAGTACTCGGGCTATAGCCACCCGTTGCTGCTGCCCACCGGACAACTGATCTGCACGGGAATAGGCTTTTTCTGCGATATTTACCCGTTCCAGTGCTCCAAATGCGAGTTCTGTATCTTCTTTTGGAAAACGACCCAGAATGGTACGCATCGTGGAATGATATCCCACGCGTCCAGCAAGCACGTTACGAAGCACACTGGAACGTTTCACGAGATTGAAGCTCTGGAAGATCATGCCGATATCCCGGCGAATCATGCGAAGTGATTTGCCATGAGCTTTCGTAATCGACTTGCCATTAATCAAAATCTCACCGTCACTGATATCATGAAGTCGATTAATGGAACGTAGAAGCGTCGATTTTCCCGCACCAGACAAACCAACGACGGCAATGAATTCTCCTTGTTTAAATTTCAGATTAATATTATTCAGGCCCTTGGTGCCGTTAGCGTATGTTTTCGTTACATTGTGAAGCTCAATCATGGCAGTAATCCTTCTTTCATTAATATGGTATTTCGCAGGGTCACGCTGTAATGGGACAAGCCAGCGCAGCGTATGTCACGCTGAACTGGCCTGCCCGCTGATACGATGAAGTTATCCAATGAAAAGATAATCAATGCAAAGCGATCATTAACGATCTTTCTTTTGATAGAAAACTACTCGGTTTTTACTTTTTCGTTGTATTGACGAACGATATCAAACTTGCTGTCATCAGACTCTACATAACCTTCGTGTGTGTAGATTTCTTTGATAATTTCGTGACCTTGTGGATCTTTACCGATGTCGATGAACGCTTGTTTGATCTTCGCTGTCCAATCTGCATTCATGTCTGTACGTACTGCGATTGTATCGTTAGGAATTGGCTCAGTGAACGCCAGTACACGAGTATCTTCAAATACAGTCGGGTAGTCTTTCGCTACAGTGTTACGAGCATCTTGGAAAATTGCTGCAGCATCAACGTCGCCGTTCAGTACTGCCAATACGCCTTGGTCATGGCCTTTAACCGTGATTGGCTGTACATCTTTCAAAGGATCAAGGCCTCTGTCGAGCAACAGGGCTGCCGGCCATACATAACCTGCGGAAGAAGTTACGTTCTGGTAAGCGATTTTTTTGCCTTTCAGATCCTCAACGGATTGGATCGGCGAGTCTTTTTTCACAATAATCATGGATTTATAAGAATCTGCCAGTTCCTCAGTTGGAGCGCCAGTCTCATCATTTACACCAAAACGTTGTGCCTGAAGGATAACTTCAGCTGCGCCTTTTTCTTTGGCAAGTACATAAGCCGTCGGAGGCAGGAAACCTACGTCCACTTTATTGGAAGCCATTGCTTCAATAATTGTGTTGTAGTCTGTGGATACGCTGACCTTCACCGGGATACCCAATTTGTCACCCAGCAGCTTCTCGAGCGGTTTTGCTTTGGCTTCGAGTGTATCTGCATTTTGTGATGGAACGAATTGTACAGTCAGCTCAGTCGGCACATAACCTTCAGCGGCTTTGTCTGTCTCTGCCGTATCAGTACTGGATGAATTCGAGCTCGTATCAGCCCCGTTAGCCGAACCTGTTGTACTACTGTTAGACCCACAAGCACTTAGAAACAGAACCAAAATCAACAATGGTAAAAATAAAGCAGACTTCTTCAAGCGAACACCCTCCAAAGAGTTTCTATTTTTCATTACTTGTCTACTATAGTCGTCAATTATTTGCGCGATGTGAAACGAAATTTGGAGTTTTGTAAAGTTTCCTGTCAGGCTGTCAGAGCGGCTTTGATCTGTTAGAATAGCCTCATTACGGTTGATAATCCAAGTAGAAATGGTGATTCCCTTGTACTCTGCCGCTAGAATGACCTGTGATTTGATATGTTTAAACTTATATATTTAGAGGAGATTGTAAAATGACATCCATAACAACTACTGCAAACTTCGACATCATGGTAACCAGTGACCTTCATGGGGCCATTCGTCCCATACATTACAACACCAATGCCTATCGTCCAGCCGGACTTGCTTTGCTTGCTTCGCTGATCCGGCGTGAACGGGAGCGTTCACCCGAATTGCTGCTCGTGGATAACGGTGATCTGTTGCAGGGCTCTCCTTTAGCCTCGTATGCTGCGTCCTTTGTTTCAGATCACGAAGTGCATCCCTTCATTAATGTTCTGAATGAACTTGGATATGATGCAGCCGTGATGGGCAATCATGAATTCAACTACGGTCAGGACTTGCTGCGTAAAGCCGTTGAAGATTCCCATTTCCCTTGGCTATCTGCAAATATTGTTAATGAAGGAAAGCCTGACGAAGAGGTACCACACACTGCACCTCCTGTAGCAGGCATACCCGCCTTTGGTCCTCCCTATCTGATCAAAACTTTGTCTTCGGGTGTAAAAATTGCTTTGCTGGGTGCAACGACACACTATATTCCGAATTGGGAGCATCCGAAAAATATAGAAGGTTTACAGTTCCTTGATGCTATGGAGACTATTCGTGCGTGGGTTGGCTATATTCGTGAACATGAACAGCCGGATGTGCTCGTGGTCAGTTATCATGGTGGTTTTGAAAGTGATCTGGAGACAGGCGAACCTGCTGAGCGGTTAACCGGAGAAAATCAGGCGTACGCCATCTGCCGTGACATTCATGGGATTGACGTTCTTCTTACCGGACATCAACACCGTCAGCTTACCGCTGAAATACATGGTGTGACCGTGGTTCAGCCTGGATTTAGCGGGAACGGTGCGGGTCATGTATCCATTGAGTTGGACCGGTTATCGAATGGAAAGTGGCAGATTGCAGGAAAACAGGCTAGCTTGCTGCTCTTGGACGAGAATAGTGAAGTTCAGCCCGATGCGGCTGTCATGAGACTGACGGACGAGCTGGAAGCAAAAGCACAGGCATGGCTGGACCAGCCGATTGGCGAGGTGGCCGGAGATTTATCCATCACCGATCCTGCCGCCTTGCGGCTCGCGGCGCATCCCTTCATTGCTTTTGTACATCAGGTGCAGATGGAAGCAACGGGAGCTCAAATCTCCAATACCGCATTACTCAGCGAAGAAGCCCGCGGTTTCGGTTCCCTCATTACCGTTCGGGATGTGTTGTCTAACTTTATCTATCCCAACACACTAACGGTGCTGGAGCTTCGGGGTCAGGACATTCGAGATGCATTAGAGCAAACGGCGCGTTACTTTGAAATGGAGCCTTCAGGCGAAGTAGTCGTTAATCCTGCTTACATGCAGCCGAAACCACAGCATTATAATTATGACATGTGGGCGGGCGTCGAATATGAGCTGGATATCTCCAAACCTGTAGGAAGTCGTGTGGTGAAGCTGGAACGTGAGGGCATACCTGTTGCGATGGACGCGACGTACTCTGTCGTGATGAACAGTTATCGCGCGGCAGGTGGCGGTGATTATGCGATGTATCCAGGCAAAAAGGTACTTCACGAAGGCGCCACGGATATGGCGGCACTGGTGGAGGATTATATTCGCAGACATCAACCACTAACAGTGGAGCAGGCGAATAACTGGCGGGTTGTTGGTCGTACTGAGTAATTTCTGTAATTGAAGGAGTTTAATCATTACCCTAAGTCGTACTACTTCAGAAATGCAAAGAGCAGAACCTACATCACAGGTTCTGCTCTTTCTATTATAATGAAACCAATGCCCCACGCTCATCCGCCGAGCGCATCTCCGCTTCAATTAACTCAAGTGTGCCTGTTGCACTCTCCGGTGTACATACAGATACAGGCGTACCTGCTTGAACAGACTGGATAAAATATTTGAGTTGGTGATAATATCCCGAGTCGGGTGACAGCTCAGCGACAAAACCGGGAGCATCGTTCGGATTTACTTTCAGCTCGCCATTCTCAAAGACCAGATTTCCCTGCTCCAAATTAACGCGATAGGTCATCGAGAAACCGTAGTCTCCCCCCAGCGTCCAGTCAGCTTGGGCATTCAGTACTTTTCCGTCAGGGTATACATAATTGGTCGACACGGTATCATAGCCACTTCCCGGAATGACGTTGCGAGCCAGCGTGGATACTTGATCCGGTTTGCCGAACACCCAGTGAATAATATCCGCATCATGGATGTGCATATCTAATATGCAGCCACCGCTTTTCTCCCCATCCAAAAACCACTCTTGAGGCAAACCTGAACCCCTGAAGAAATAACCTGCGTTGACCGCTCCATAACGACCGTCTTCTACTACGGATTTCAGATAGGCATAGGCTGGCCAGAAGCGTAAACATTGACCAATCATCAGTGTTTTCCCGGTCTCTTTGGCCGTCTGTGCCATCTTCCAGCCTTCCGCCGAATGACGCGCAACCGGTTTCTCACACAACACATGCAAGCCTTTCTCCAGCAAGGAACACGTTAATTCGGCATGCAGTGGCGTAGGCAGCGTAATATCAATGATATCCAGTTCTTCTTGCTCTAGCATCGCGTCGATGTTGTCGTACAAACGATAAGGTGTGAGATCATATACCTCTTGCTCTGTCGCCATATTGCCGGCTGCTTTACCGTTCTTCAGTTCCTCTATTCTCAGATCGCAGATGGCTACCAATTCCACGGGTTCCCCTTCTGAGGCAAGGCGTACATAGTTATCAAAATGCATACGTCCCATAAACCCAAAACCGATCAATCCCACTTTTAACATATTTCTACCTCCCATATAAAAACAGAATTATTTCCTTATAAACGTTGTTATCTGAATTCATTCCTGAGAACGTCCAAGAATGGCATCCATCGCTCTGGATGTATTGAATATGATTTGCTTCGAATGATGAGTGTATGGTGGAATCATCTCAGCAGTCACATAGTTGTCGTAACCAATGGCCTGTAATGCCTGCATCACCGCCGAATAATTCACATCTCCAGCCAGCAGATCCACAAATCCATGAAGTCCTCCCGCTTGACGACGGTAATCTTTGAAGTGTACCTTTTTGATCCGATGACCCAGAATGCGAACCCACTGCTCCGGGTAACCGTTCTGCACCACATTGCCCACATCGAAATACGAACCTATATAATCTGAGCTAAAAGAATCAATAAAGGTACGCAGCTCTAGCGGTGACACCAAGAATTTGTTCCACACGTTCTCAATGCCAATCGATACTCCAGCACTTTCCGCATACGGCAGCAGATGCGCAAGGGCTTCTTGTGCCCGTTCATAGGCAACTTCATAATCCGTAACTTCACTGTCTGGAATAAAGTCCACACCCACCGCACCCGGAATGACCAGAATGGTATCCACACCAAATGCCGCGGCAAGCTCCAACTGTTTTTTACACACATCCAGTGCTTTCGTGCGAATCTCCGGACGGGCGCTCGTCATCGGGTAATCCCAGTACAATCCGGTTGCAAGTCCCGCGATTTCGAGTTCGGCCTCTTCGAGACGTCCCTGAATATCACGTACCTCCTGATCCGTCGCAGACAGACTCAGCTCGCCTTCTCCATTAAGCGAGAGTTCAATCCCTTCAAAGCCAGCTTGCTTCGCCGTCTGAATACAATCCGCAATAGAAGCATCTCCTGGAAACGACCATATGTTAATCCCTTTTTTCATCCGAATACCCTCCTTCAAAATATGAATACCTGTTCTTCAGCATCGCATCGCTATCCTAACTGAAAATGACCAAACCGGGCAGGCAAATGAAAGTTTACAGCCCCCGTGGGCTGCCATGCCTGAAACTCCCGATCTCCCTGCACATTCTCATCAATACGGTAAACGTTGACCCTCCAGCATACGCCTTTAGTCAGGGGCGACTTGAAGTTACTCGCTGGAATATGGATCACATACACCCGATGGCCCTGAGGATCCACTTCTACAGCCGTTTGCAACCCCTCCAACTGCCAGGTTACATCTGCCTTCAATTCTGAACCTTCGCTGTTATTGTGAATGAGTGCATCAAATATTACGTTGTGCGGACTGACCTCCAGTTCGATATAATTCCTGCCATCGCCCTGTTCATCAATGAACAGTTCAACTACATCCTGCTCGTACAATGGCTGATCCCTTTCCGTGAAATCAGATACAACGTAATCATCCTGGCATACAAAGCGAATATGCAAGTATTCGGGACTCCAGCCAAAACGGACTTCTGTGGATTGATGAGGTGGTCTGCCTGTTACCGTGTCCACCAGTTCCACTGGAACACATCGTTCCCAATCCGCAGTCGAGGGAAATCCACTCTGTGCAACTGACCTAAGTGGTTCGCAGCAATAACTCGGGCTCCGTTCCACAGGGAGAGAGCGCATCTTAATCCTCTCCTTTTTTAGCTTAATCCGTGATGTTGTCTCTCTCGTAAAGACATGTGATAATACATATATTATAAATAAATTATGTGATTATTTATTTAGGAGATAAAGAGATTATTTGCACAATTCCGTTCAGTTTTAATTAAATCTGTTTGTGCCAATCTCATTGAAAAAGGAGATGGGATTTATGTCTCTCCAACAAGGGGTATATCCTCTGCAACGCACCGTCACTTACAAGGAATGGTCTCCCAACGTACATTATGCTCAGTTCCAGAGCCTTCCTCCCGGTAAGCTGGCCAGGCGGCGTTTGTATGATTTTGAACTTCTGTACGTCTCTCAAGGTGAAGCTGCAACTTATATGGACGATAAACACCATATTTTGAAGGCGGGTCAGCTAATCTTGCTGCCTGCCGGGGTCTATCATCAGAACGAGGTGGTTTCGAACCCGGAAGCATGTTTCATTGGCATTCATTTTGATTTTTTCAACGAATTGACCATTCAGACCGAGGCAGATATGGTTGTTAACGAAGAGACTGTTCTGCACCATAAATTTGCAGTGGAAGCTTGCGCAGAGGGCATGACGCCGCTATCTATCAACCCGGTGTATACCCCTTCTCCAGCTACCGTGCAGCTTATGGAGCAATTGGTACATGAATTTACGATGCGCCTACCGGGATATGAACTGGTATGTAAAGCCTTGATGCTGCAAATATTGACCCATCTGCTGCGTTCATCCTGGCGAAGTTCGTCACGCCATGATTCGGTACACGGAGAGAAGCTGCTCGAACTCATGAAACATATAGAGGCTGCCCCTTCCGACCCGTGGACCAATTCGGGCATCGCCAAACAATTGAACCTGAGTGTGGATCACATGGCCAAATTGTTCAAACAGATTGCGGGCATGCCGCCCAACGAATACATTCAATCCATCCGCCTGAGTGAGGCACGTAAGCTCTTGCGGGAAACCGATCTTTCCATTGAGGCTGTCGGTGTACAAAGTGGTTACCCGGACATTCATTATTTCAGCCGCATGTTCCGCAAATATGAAGGCATTTCACCTCGGGAATACCGGAAGTTATCCAGAATGTTATAAAAAAAGGAGCAGCCTGCCAATTTGCAGTCTGCTCCATGCTTTTTGAAATATCGCTAACCCAAATGGTTCATTTTTCCGTGCCAAACTATACCCTTTAATTCAGCCTATATAGGTAATTTCCGCTCAATATCATTCTTTCTACTTATATTGTAACGTTTTTTTTATGTTTTTTATAGACTGTTTTTTGGGCGATTCCTACACTATACTGCTAAATACAAATCAAAAAAAGAGGTGCTTCAGTATGGATAACCAAAAAAATCTCTTAGATAATGGGCCTTTTTTTCATGGTACTAAAGCAGAACTGAACATTGGAGATTTATTAGAGCCGCAATACTTATCCAATTACCAAGATAAAAAATCTAACCATATTTACTTTACAGGAACATTAAATGCTGCCAAGTGGGGTGCTGAATTAGCAAAAACGAATGCAAAAGAAAGAATCTACATTGTAGAACCATTAGGAGATTTTGAAAATGATCCTAACTTAACGGATAAAAAATTTCCCGGCAACCCAACACGCTCATATAGATCTAAATCACCTCTAAAAATAGTAGCTGAATTAGTTTCCTGGGAAAGACACTCCGATGAAGAGATCAATCATATGCTTACATCTTTAAAAAAATTAAGTGAAGAAGGGAAAAATGTGATCTACGATTAATTCTTAACCAAAAAAATTCCCTTCGTCCAAATCAGGACAAGGGAACTCTTTGGTTGATAGCTATTCGATTTTGCCATTGGAAGACTGGCGGAATATGCAGCGGTACGGGACGATCATTTTGACAGCCACTTCATACGAATGATCCAGATAATCGAGCAGCTGTTTAACCGCGAACATGCCCATCTCCAGCTTGGGTACATGAATGGTCGACAACGGCGGAGAGGTGAATTCGGATATTTCAATATTATCTACCCCAAAAAAGGCGATATCCTCCGGAATACGGAGTCCCTGTTCGGTTGCAGCACGCATGGCCGCAATCGCCATCATATCACTGGCTGCAAAGATGGCTGTAGGTCTGTTCGCATTGTTGGTAAATGCCTGCTTGGTCAATTCATAACTCAGCGAAACATCCCATTTCACGTCGATCACCCAGTCATTATCAATAGATAATCCCGCATCCGTCATGGCACGGCGATAACCAAGAAACCGTTTTTCCTCCAGAAAATCATTTTTGAATTCTGCTCCGCCAATGTAGGCAATGATCCGATGACCTTGGGCAATCAGATGATTCGTTGCTTCCCTCGCTGCCTCTTCACGATCATATCCGACGACTGGAATGTTCGGGTCCGTAATATCCACACCCACAACAGTCCGTACATTGGCCTTGAGCCAGCGATAGGCTTCCGGATCAATCCGTTCCACCACAATCATGCCGTCAATCTGATGTTCCTTCACCAGAGACTGCAGCTGCACGATATCCCCATCATTTTCGATGCTGTACACAAATTCCAGACGCATGCCCGCTTCAGCAAGCTGCTTCTCAATCCCTTCCATAATGACTGAAAAATAGGGACTGTTGTATTTATTTTGAGGAATAGCCACCACACATCCGATCGCATATGCCGTTTTGGGCTGGACCTTTTTCTTCTTGGCCGGACGCTGTGAACGATAACCCAGTTCCTCAGCGGTGTCCCATATTTTTTTGCGGGTTTCATCGCTGACCGATCGATTGACATCGTTCTTCATCACACGTGAAACGGTAGAGATCGATACACCAACGCGGTCTGCAATATCCTTCAATTTTGCCATGTGAAGTCCCCACCTTTCCTCTACCTATGTATTTAAACCCCATTCGTATTGGGGCAATTTCATCTCTGCAAACACAAATTTGCGGCAAATATAATTCTATATTTCTACTGGCCAGAAGTCAATGAAATGGTGCACGGGCGCAGTTTTTTATAAAATAATAGCGGCAGTCAGGGAGCTTGATGTCCCCCATAACTGCCGCAATTTTAATCCTTTTTAAGAAAACGTATGAAGCATTGCCACCTCTTTATCTGCTTATTGCATCTTGGAGGCCAAATCCTTAAGCGCTGCGTTCAGATCACCATCTCCGGCAAGTGGAAGTTTGAGTGATTGCTCACCATACGTCCAGACCAGATCGGTTTTTTTGGTTGTAAAGGGAGATATAATGCCATACTGCTGCGCATCCAGGAAGATTTTATTATCTTCGCCTACAGTGGCAATATAAGCATCCGCTGCGGCCTTGTTCGCGGGAATCGAGTACCCCTGCTTCGCCAGTTCTGTCTGTCCTTCCGGACCTGCTAGCCAAGCCAGCAGCTTGTAAGCCGCCTCTTCATGCTTTGTATTGGAGCTGATTGCAAGACCTGCTGGCTGAACAACGGTTTGATTCGTCTTGAATTTTGGCAAATAAGAGATGCCGTAATCCACGCCAGCCTCCTGGTAGTTGGTTGTATTCCAGCTGCCACCCGGATTCATCGCTACTTTGGATGTAGTAATCGCAAGGTTCACCTGTCCACCCAAACCTTCAATCTGTGCAGGTGTGGTGTTGATCTTTTTATTTTTGGTCAAGTCGATAAAATAGTTCAACACTTCCATCGCTTCAGGTGTCTCCAGCGCAAGGGAGCCATCGTCATTCACCAGCTTCGCGCCGTTGGACCACAATTCCGGCTCCAGGAACCAATCCATCGTTGATCCTGGTGAAATGGACAAGCCCCACTGCACAATGTTTCCGGCGTCAAAACCCGCTTCGTCTGCGCTTTTCCCGTTCTTATCCAGCGTCAGCTTGGTTGCAATGTCGGTAATTTCATCCCACGTTGGCTCAAGCGATGGAAGGGGTGCTTTATGAGGATTCGTGGCTTCATTCTCAAAGATCGCTTTGTTGTAATACCATACGATGACGTTGGCATCGATAGGCAAGGATACTTGTTTGCCCTGATATTGGTGAAGACCGAGCAGACTTTTGTCCACATTGTTCAGATCAAACTGATTTTCCGCGAGCAAGCCGTCCAATTCCTTGAAAATGCCCAGCTCGGCGTATTTCTCCACGTATGCATAACTCGTTTTGAACACATCTGGAAGTGTGCCCCCCGCTGCATTCGCTGTTAGTCCGTCCCAGTAGCTGCCCCAATCCTTGCCTTCGAGTTTGACCTTAATATCGGTATTGGCCTTCATGAACTGATCCAACAGTTCCTGTGTACGATGAAGCTCTTCTGCCGTCCCCCACTGGGAGTATGTGATCGTTACAGGTTCACTCTGGCTGCTGCCGGAACCAGAAGAGTCGGCGTTTTCGGACGATCCCCCATTTCCACATCCACTGATCACCACCATTGTAGCAAGTACAAGTGCCCATACATTGAATAGCCGTTTACTCTTCGCTCTCATATACACAGCTCCCCTTTAAGTCATATCAATAAGTCCTGTTCACCTGAAAACCGGAAAGCAGGCAGCCACTCTACCCTTTGGTGCCCGTAAGCACCACCCCCTCGACGATATAACGTTGTGCAAACAGATACAGCAGACCGATAGGTACAATACTGATAAATGCACCCGCAGCAAGCGCCGGCAAATCCTGGCTCGTCTGACCAATTAACAGCTGTAGACCCACGCTCAGCGTAAACATTTCTGCGTTTTTGATATACAGGAACGGCCCCAGAAAATCGAGCCAGGAGTTCACAAAGGCAAAAATAATGGTCGTCATAATAATGGGTTTGGACAGCGGCATAATGACTCGTGCATATACCGTCCAGCGATTGCCGCCATCGAGATATGTAGCCTCGTCCAGCTCCTGGGGAATAGTCATGAAAAACTGTCGGAACAGGAAGATATAATAGGCACCTCCAAGCCAGGCTGGCACAATGAGCGGCAACCAGGTGTCAATCCAGTTCAGCTTGGAAAAAAGAACGTACGAGGGAATCATCATAATGGATGGAGGAATCATTAAGGTAACAAGTACAACCGGGAACAGAATATTCCGATACTTGGTTGCAAAACGGGAGAAACCGTAAGCGACAAGTGAACTGGACACCACCGCTCCCGCTGCCACAAAAAAGGAAATGATAAATGAGTTCTGAATCCACTGCCACATCATCGGCTGCACAGCGAACAACCGTTCAAAGGCTTCCAGGCTGAATGTGTCTGGCAGGATGGTTGGAGGTACCTTGTAGGTTTCCGCTTTGGTTTTCAGCATGGTCGAGAGCATCCATACAAGTGGCCCTGCGAACAGCATTAATGCTACAATCAGCATGGTATATTGGGACGCTTTTACCGCTATTTTTCGGCTGTTCATGTAACTCTCCTCCTATCGTTCTCCCTCGTAATACACAAAGCGGTTCGATACTTTCATCAGGATCAGGGTGACAAGCGAGATCACGGCGAACAGGAAAATCGACTGCGTCATCGCCATGCTGAATTTCAGATCGGTAAAGGCCGACTTGTAAATATTGTAGACAAACGTGTAAGCAGAGTAGTTCGGGCCACCCTTGGATAGCAGCAGCGCTTCCGTAAACATCTGAAAGTTATACATCGTCTGAATAATGATGACAAACAGGATGGAAGGACTAATCATCGGCAGTGTAATTTGGAAAAATCGGCGAATCCCACTTGCACCGTCAATTGCAGCAGCTTCATACAAATGTCTGGGTACATTTTTCAGGGCAGCCAGGAAGATCAGTACTCCACTGCCCGAAATCCAGACTTGAAGCATGATGATAACAGGCTTGATCGTATGCTCCCCGCCAATCCAGTCCACTTTGCCTATACCCAGCGCGCCAAGTCCGGCGTTCAGGATGCCGAATTCGGAGTTGAATACGAGCCGCCAGATAATAACCGTTGCCACAATGGGCACCAGTGTCGGTAAATAGAAGAAGGTGCGGAACAAGGCAATACCTTTGACATTAAAATTAAGCAGCATCGCCAGACCCAGCATACCCGCCGTTACGATCGGAACACCGAATACAACGAAAAACATCGTGTTCATCAAGCTTTTCAAGAAGATGGGATCATCCATCATGTGCGTAAAATTATCGATCCCGACAAAATTAAAGTTGGTCGCTCCCGGAAGTCTCGCATCCGTAAAGGCGTAGAAAACCGAAGTCCCGAAAGGAAATAGGAAAAAGGTGATAAATCCGATAATCCAAGGCAAAATGAAGAGAAAGAACAGCAGTGTGTCATATTTTCTCAACCTGTTCATGATGACACCCCTCAGCCTGAAATTTCTTCTAAATAGACGTACCGTTCTTCCAAAATAGATTTCTCTGCCGCCAGGGCAATAAGCAACGCGTTACGACCAACCTGAGCACTAGCAAAAGGCTGTCTGCCTTCCTGTACACATTTCAGAAAATCAATGCGTTGGGTCTGTCCACCCGTGTGTCCACCCATAATGGAATCCGACGTCACATCAATCTCCAGATGGTCCTTCGTCCAGTCCTGCCCGCCAACGATATCAATCGTTTTGTCATTACGGGCCACCATCTGGCCGCCGTTCTCTCCGATCAAGCCAATCTCAAGCCCTTCTCCCATCAGATTGCGCGGTTTCAGATACATGCACAGGCCCAGATTGGCCTTACTGCCGTTATCATAATCAATGGTGATAAATGCATGGTCGACGATGGAGGTATCCGAAATTTCTTTCGTGGGATAGTGACTGTATGAATTCTGAATCCGATTGGGCTCTCCTTGCTTCAAGACATGCTGGCCTCCAGAGGCAAACACACGGATTGGCTTCGCCTGGATCATCCAGTTGAAAATATCAAAGTGATGACAATCCTTCTCTACAATCGCGCCCCCAGACTTGGTCTTGTCATAGAACCAATCCGCAGGTGGGAACGGATCACGGAATTCCTTGCACCACATCAATTTCACGTCACCAAGACGTCCGTTCTCCAATTCCTTCTCCATTCGGCGATACAGATTCGAATATCGATAAACCAATCCGATCTGCAATACCTGTCCAGAGGCTTCCGCCGCTTCTATAATGGCATCACAGTCCTCAATGGTATGCGCGACCGGTTTCTCCAGAAATACATGCTTGCCAGCTTCCAGAAAAGCGACTGCCACTTCGCGATGCAAATAGTTCGGAACACTGATGACCACCGCATCCAAATCTTCCTTGGCAAGCAGTTCACGATAATCGCTAACTATGGTGGGGTTGCTATTCTTGAGTTCAGCCAGCGTACGTGCCACATTGGCTTCATTCATATCACAGATATAACGAACCTCACTCTCCTCGAGCAAATCAAAACCAATGCAATGATGTGACCCCATGTCTCCTACACCGATAAAAGCCATTTTTATCTTCCCCATGCTTACACTCTCCGTTGCTCGTTAATTTGCGGCAAATGCCATGAAACCAATTCGATGTTAAGAAATCTAACAGGACTGTGACTATGTAACGATAGTAAAATAGTTTTAATCCCTTGTCAATTGATTTTGGCTAAATTTTTAATTATTTTGCGGCAATATATTTGCAATGCATTTTACATACTACTAAACAGTATAACTCTTTATTCATCATAAATTAAGCGTTTACATTTTTGTTGTATTATCATATACTTTAATTTGTATTTATTTTTATTTGCGGCAAATATTATATTCAAGTTATGAATACTCATGTCCAAAATTCAATAAAACACGCCTATTTCCAATAGAAAACATAATAAATTCTGGAAAAATATCTGTTGTATCTCCTGTACCCATCCCCTATAATGCAATTTAGACACGGAATCCAAGAACCAAAAACACATTTTGTATTTGCCGCAAACCAAAATCTCATCTTCCAGTTGTTTATTTCCCCATTACTACCATGACTCTTACATAAAACGTTACTATTCTGCTACTTCATGTGGATCAGAAAGGAGTTGAGCTCTCCTAACTCTCCCCTCATAACGAATTTCGGGGTGGGCAGAACGAGGTATCATTCAAAATCCATTATTCAGGAGGTATACCATGACAAGATTGTTTGATAAAAGCAAGCGGAGCCTTGGATTGTTTTTGGCTTTTGTCCTCATGATTACCCTGCTATTGCCTGCGGGAGCCTTACCCAAAGCCTCTGCTGCAACCATCACCATTGATGGCAATGTCAGTGACTGGAGCAGCGTTAGTGCTCTAACCACCAATAGCGGCACTGCCCAGACGCTCAAGGTGACCAATGATGGAACCAATCTCTATCTGCTTATTCAAGGCTCTGGTCTGAGTACAACGATGGGCAACTTCTGGATCAATACCGATAACAATACTTCAACCGGTTACCAGGCTGCGGGCTGGGGAGTTACAGGTGTGGAGTGGCTGCTTGAAAATACGGGGTTATACCGCTATGGCGGCAGCGGAACCGACTGGGTCTGGAACTTCAACAGCACGTTGACCAGCTCCCAATTCTACCGTAGCTCCACCGTCATTGAGGTCGCTATTCCTCTCTCTACACTGCAAATCAGTGCTGGCAGCACAGTGCGAGTCGGGTATATCGACAACAGCTCGGATACATCGAGATTGCCCGCGTCTGGACAAACACTGCCAGCTTACCTTCTGACCTCGGCCGGATCGGGTGGTGGTACGGGGAACAATACCGTAGTGAATCCCGTAGAGCTGGACAGCCCACTCAACAATCCATTCAAAGGCTGGGCGCCTTCGGCCAAGAGCACAACATATGCACAGCCACACAGGCTCGTATATGCCGGAGTGACTTGGAAGGAGCTGGAGTCTACCAAAGGCACATATGATTTTAGTGCGATTGAAGTCGCCAACAATTTTGCCTACTGGAAAAGTAAAGGCGTCAAAGTGGTGTTTCGCTTCATTCTGGATAGCCCGACAGGACAGGCTCACAGGGATATTCCCGACTGGCTCTACAATGACATGATTGCACGCGGAGAATCGCCTGGGACCGTATACAACGATACAACCGGAGGCATGGGTACGGGAAACAACATGGGCTTCTCTCCCAACTACAACTCCACCTATCTGCAAGAACGGCACAAATTAGCCATCGAAGCCATCGCGGCAAGATACAACACCAATGATCGTCCGGTCGCCTTTGTTCAGATCGGTTCACTCGGACACTGGGGCGAGTTCCATACATGGCCTTATGTCGGACCAAATGGTGAAACCAATTACACAGGCGCTTTCCCTACCAATGACATCTCGAACAAGTATGTTCAGCATTATATTGATGCCTTTGCTGGCAAAGAGGACAAAATGCAGGTTCTGATCCGGCGCAGTATCGCCCTGGCCAAAACCAATAATAAAGGCATGGTCATGGGCATGTTCAACGATGTGTTTGGACATAAAGACAGCTTCGATGCGGATTGGGGCTGGTACACAGGCACCCAGAATGGCTATTGGGATGATATCGGTCAACAGCAGCCAGCACATGCGAACTTCTGGGAGACACGTATCTCAGGCGGCGAATTTTACGGGGGAGCTTCCGGTATGCTTGCGGCATTAACTACCGGTAGCGGATTTACGGAAACGTTGCGTCAGACGGAGCTTAGTAAACCAAGCTGGCTGGGACCAAATTCCCCTGCGTCGCTTCCGCTGAATCATGCCTTACAGGCCAATATCGATGCACTCAAGAAACGAATGGGTTACCACTTTGTAGTGAAGGAAATCTCCCATCCATCCACCATTAGCGGAAGCACGTTTACAACAACGATTAAAGTGGAGAATAAAGGCGTACAGCACTTCCCGTTTGCCTGGCCAGTTGAAATTCAACTGCGCAGCGGCAATACCGTGGTCGCCAAGAAAACAACAACCGTTAATCTGACCACGTGGAAAACGGGTACCTACACCGTGACCGATTCCATTCCGGTCTCCGGTCTTGCTGCCGGAACCTATGATATCGCGATTGCGATCATTGACCCGGAAACGAATAAACCTGGTGTAGACTTTGCCAATACAAATAAATTGACCGACGGCTCGTTCAAACTGAGCAGTGTAACGAAGTAATCTCAAATTACTTCGACTAGTGAAAATGTAAAGAGCAGGAATGGGGGCACTATGCTCTCATTCCTGCTCTTTTTCGAGTGAATCATCATTGCCAACTTACCGAACAACCGTCATTATGATTTTTTCCAATAACTATTGCGCCTTATTCCGCAGCTGACTGTAATACAGTTCGCTGTAGAAGCCACCTTGTTCCAGCAATGCGTCATGCGACCCCTGCTCCAGGAGCTGACCATCCTTCAGTACAAGAATACGATCGGCTTGGCGGATCGTGTTCAGTCTGTGAGCAATAACAAAGCTGGTGCGGCCTTGCATCAGGCGCTGCAGCCCTTCCTGGATTTTGATCTCCGTGACGGTATCGATACTGCTGGTCGCCTCATCCAATACAAGAATGGAAGGATCGGCCAGAATTGCCCGGGCAATCGCAAGTAGCTGCTTCTGTCCCTGACTTATGCCACTTCCGTCGGCCTGAAGCACTTTATCGTACCCGTCCTTCATTCGCACAATGAAGGAATGAGCATTCGCCAGCCTCGAAGCGGCTTCTACCTCTTCGTCGGTCGCATCCAGGCGGCCGAATCGGATATTTTCACGAATCGTGCCCTGGAACAGGAATGAATCTTGAAGAACAAATGCCATGTGTGAGCGCAAATTCTCGCGCCGAATGGTCGTAATGTCACGTCCATCCACCGTTAGTGTACCGGCTGTAGGATCATAGAAGCGGGATAACAGTTGAATCAATGTTGTTTTCCCCGCCCCGGTCGGACCTACCAGAGCAATCATCTCGCCCGGCTTGGCTTCAAAGTTAATTTCATGCAAAATATTGCGTCCCTCATCGTATCCAAAGGATACCTTGTCGAAGCGAACGGCTCCCTCCACCTTTTCGAGAGATACTGCTGCGCCTTCATCCTTCGCTTCCTCATCCTCATCCAATACCTCGAACACGCGCTCCGCACCAGCAATCGCAGACAACAACGTATTCCACTGGTTGGCCAGATCGTTGAGCGGCCGGGTAAACTGACGGGCATATTCTACGAAAATGATAATCACGCCGACGGTAACGGAACCTTGAATCGCCAAGATCCCGCCGATGCCTGCGACAATCGCAAAGCTCAGGTTGTTCAGGCCATTCATCAGCTTTGGAATAAAACCGGAGATGGTCTGTGCCCAGAAACCGGACAACCGGATCTTCGTATTTCGTTCCTCAAACCCGCGAATGACCCGTTCTTCCTGCGAGAACGCCTTGATAATCTTCTGTCCTGACAATGTTTCCTCAATATACCCATTGAGTTCGCCGAGATTACGCTGACGTTGTTTGAACAACGGCCCGGTTCTACGGGTAATCCAGCGCATGCCAATGGCCATCAGCGGTACCACGATAAATGTAAGCAAGGTCAGCAGCGGACTTAACCAGAGCATCACGCCAAACGTTCCGATCAGAGTTAACACACTGGAGAAAATCTGGATGGCCGAGCTGTTCAGCGTACCGCTGACATTCTCAATGTCATTGGTAACCCGGCTCATAATCTCCCCCTGCTGACGCTTGCCGAAGAATGGAATCGGCAGTTTGTGCAGATGGGAGAACAGATCATACCGCATGCGGAACACGGTCTCCTGTGCAATTTCAATCATCCATATATTTTGCAGCCATGACGACAAGGAAAAGAGAACATAGACTGCCACCAGACCCAATAAAAATGTCGTCCAACTGGAACTCGTTGCTTCTCCATCAATGAATTTATCCACAGCTACACCGACCATATATGGTCCAAGCAAAGCGAGCGCAGAACTGGCAAATACCATCAGCAGCACCATCGTCAGCTTGACCTTGCGACGGGCCAGATACGTCCAGATTCGGCCTAACGTACCAGACCAGTTCTTCGCCCGTGCCTTCGGCTTGCGACCTCCACCTGCATTCAGCGTATCGGGATCAATCGGCGGCGGGGGCTGACGGAAAGGTTCAATGAATGCTTTGAACATGTGGTGTACCCTCCCCGTATTGTGATTCATAAATTCGGCGATACAGTTCAGATGAATCCATCAGATCTTCATGTTTCCCCTGTCCAATCAGACGCCCATCGTCCAACAGCAGAATCAGATCGGCAGAGGTGGTTGAACTGATTTTCTGCGTGATGATAAACGTTGTACACGACAGCTCTTCCAGTGCACCCAGCAGCCTTGCTTCCGTGGCTACATCGAGAGCACTTGTACTGTCATCCAGAATCAAGATGCTTGGACGACGAATCAATGCACGGGCAATCGAGAGCCGCTGCTTCTGTCCACCCGACAGATTGACTCCTCGCTGACCGAGCTGTGTATCGTAGCCATTCGGCAGCTTCTCAATGGTCTCGTGAATCTGTGCACGCCGCGCTGCTTCCTTAATCTCTTCGAGCGTTGCGTCCTCCCGGCCCCAGGCGATGTTATCCCGTACCGATCCGGTAAAGAGGACTACTTCCTGCGGCACATAACCGATTGCTCCGCGCAATGTGGCAATGTCCAACCGTTCTGCGTCATTACCATCTATACGAACCTCGCCTTGATCTTCGGTATAAAGCCTTGGAATAAGCTGTACCAGTGATGATTTACCCGAGCCTGTCGCTCCCATGATGGCGATACGCTCACCTCGTTTGGCTGAGAACGTAATGTCCTCCAATACGGTAATTTCACTGCCCGGATAGCTGAATCCTACACCTTGGAAATCAACTGCACCCTGGATAACAGAATTCCCTTTCCCAGCTTGTGCAGAACTATCTGTGTCCATGGATTGACCCGAATCCGAAACTTCCTCCGTGTCAAAAACTTCGTTAAGCCGTTGTGCCGAAGCACTCGCTCTGGAGAAGGTCACCAGAATCCAGGACAGCGCAGACATGGCGCCAATGGTGCGGAGCAGATAATTAATGACTGCGACGACTTCACCCACGGTTGCACTTCCGGTAGTGATATCACGTCGTCCAAACCATAGCACGGCGATGATACAACCATTCATCATGAGCAGCATGAATGGCATTGTCGTCTCCGTCAAGCGCAGCGCGGAAATCGTGCCCTTCATCAGCTTGCCGCTATATCCGGCAAACCGTTCAATCTCGTGGCCCATCCGGACGAAGACACGGATCAGCCGAATGCCTGTCAGATTTTCCTGGATGACTCCGTTGACGGCATCCAGCCTGCGCTGCACATTGCGGAACAGCAGCGCTGCCTTTTTAATCATCCAGATGACAAACACGAGCAGTACAGGCACCATCACAACAAGCAGCAGACCAAGCTTCGGATTTACCACAACCGCCATGATCATGCTGCCAATCACCACCAGCGGCACACGCGTCATGAATCGCAGACTCATAAACACCGTATCCTGCACCTGTGTGACGTCCCCGGTCAATCGGGTAATCAGAGATGATGTGGCAAACCGGTTAAATACGGCATAAGAGAACGCTTGCACTTTGTCATACAGCTTCTCCCGCAGATCGTAACCGAAGCCAAGACTCGCATGTGACGCAAAAAACGAACTCGCAATACCCGCGGCAAACGCCACGACGGCACTGCCCACAAGTACTCCACCCCATACCCAAACCACTGACAGATCTCCTTGCTGGATACCGTTATCAATGATCTTCGAGATTAAATAGGGTTGAGCCAATTCGACCGTCAATTCAATCAGCATCATGACCAGTGCTGCGATGGCGGCGACTCGATACTTCTTCAAGTAGTACAACAGCTTGATCATAACCATTCCTCCGGCCCAGAGCGTTTAATCTTCGTGACGATTTGGTATGTTCACGCAGCCAGCTCCGTTAGTCTCTTTCCATAACTCTATGTAAAATTTCACGTATCCAATACGCTTATTATATCGCATTTTGAACCTTCAAATCGCTAATATCTTCTTTCCTTTTTATTATTAACCTGAAATAGACTTGGAGTGAACATGCATCTACAACAAAAAACCTGGGCAGATTGCCCAGGTTCCAATTCGAATATGTTTGTTGACACTCAACTCATTCCAGCTGTTTTACTCCGACTTCTGAAAATCGGCCTGCTGCTGTTCATAGATTTCATAGAAATCATCCCAGACAAGTACATTGTCCTTTTCCTTGCTCCACCATTCTTTGTACCACGTTTCAATCTCCGGGCCACCACCTTGTTCCCACTTTTGCTGCGCTTCTGCAGCAGCCTGCTCAACCGTATACTTACTACCGCTAATAATGGAACGGGTGAAAATATCATTAATGGCTGTTGTCACATTGGTAAGCTTCACCTGAAGCTCTTTGGGCAGCTGCGGCATATGTTCCGAATGGGTAACGCCTTCTCCCACTGGCAGATCGTTCATGTATACTTCCCGTGCTTCCTTGAAAAGACGAAGTCCTTCCTTCTGGGATGGGATTTCCTCACTGAACAGCATTTCGGTGTAACCACATTTGCCTTCCTCCAGGCGGCTGTACAGCATCGCGTAATCTCCAGCCCAGCTTATTTCCTGTTTGTACTTTTCCTGGTCAGATATACGCGGGCAGCCCTGTTCGTTCAACGTATAATGAGTGCCTTCGAACCCGTTCTTGACCGTTCGGCCTGTCTCGGTTTTGGTCAGAAAATCGATATATTGAATGACGGCTTCCGGATTTTTGGCACGGGCATTCACAACGGCCGTCATCTGTACCGGGTTATTCCATACCATCGTATATTGACCCACCGATGTGGAAGGCAGAGCAATGACCTTCAGCTTGGCATCAGGCACATTTTGCATGAGCGTATCCAGTTCCTTGGCCGCAAATCCGGTGTAATCAGCCGTCATTGCCGCATACATGCCTATTTTCCCGTTCAGGAAATCCTGCTTGGACTTGGCTCCATCCTTGTCGGTCAGAAAATCCTTGTCTACTACCCCCGCCTCAAACAATGCCCGCTTAAACGCTGTCATTTCCTTCATGTGATTGGGGCCGACCACGATCTCCCCGTCCTCCACGTTCACCCAATTGGCATTGTACATGTAGCGGAATAATCCCGCAGTGTCCCCAAATTGCAAACCTCCGATTCCAAAAGTATCGTCTGCACCGTTCCCATCCGGGTCATTCTCTGTGAACGCCTTGGCGACCGCCAGCATCTCTGCTTCGTTCGTTGGCACCTCCAGGTTCAGCTTTTCCAGCCAATCTTCACGAATGAAGAAACTGGTCAGCGGAAATACCTCGTTCATTCGGCCCACTTCATATAATTTGCCATCGCTCTTGATCCCAGCCTTCTTTAACTGTGGATACTTCTCCATCAGCGCTTTATATTCCACACTGGAGTTCTCAATCAGTTCATCCAGCGGCATCAGTTGTTTTTGATTAAATAACGTATTCCGAATAGGCGTTCCGAATTCAAAAATAACATCCGGTGCACTGCCCGAAGCGAACAGAACGTTTAATTTGGACTGCGATTCCCAGCGGGGCACCGCCGTATATTTGACATTGGCCGGGCCGTTCTCATTGATCCACTTTGACCACATGTTATCCTCAATCGTTCCCATACCGCTTGGTACGGCGCCCCGATCATAGATCGTCGACGTTATATTGCCGCGCGCACCATCCCCTTCAGCCTGCTCACTTCCACTTCCTCCTGAACACCCTGCCAGTATTCCGCCGATCAAGCCCAGAACAAGACCAGACTTCATCCATGCCTTGATGGATATCACCATAAGATCAGACCCTCTTTCTTATATAATGTGAAATGAAATAAGCGAATAGCTTGCAGCCTGCACTACCCTTTAATGGAGCCCAGCATGACCCCTTTAACAAAGTACTTTTGCAAGAATGGATACACTGCCAAAATGGGAATGACCATCACGATTACGGCCGCTGCCCGAATACCTTCTGGCGTTAGATTCGAAATCATCGTCGGATCGGTAAAATCCTGCACGTTCAGATTGGACATAATCATATTTTGGACCAATACAGTCATGTTGTACTTGGAGGTATCATTGATGTAAATCATCACACTCATGAATGAATTCCAGTACCCTACACCATAGAACAGAGCAATGGTCGCCAGCAACGGTTTGGACAGAGGCAGCACGATCCGAAATAACAAACCGAGCTCTCCGCATCCATCGATGCGTGCAGCTTCGTCCACTTCCCCTGGCAGATTTTCAAAATACGATCTCATAATCAGCATGTTATACGTACTTACCAGACCTGGCAGCCAAAGTGCACCATAACTGTTCACCAGCCCAAGGTTCTGCACCACCAGATAAGTCGGAATCAATCCGCCGTTAAAAATCATCGTGAATACCATCGCCATCGTAAAAAACCTACGGTGGTAAAAATGCCTGCGCGACAGCGGATACGCCGCCATAATTGTAACAGCCATACTCAGCCCCGTACCGATTAACGTAATCTCGACACTGTTCCAGAACGCATTCAGGATCGGCGTCCCGGTCAATAGACTGTGATAGGAAAACCAGGTGAAATCGACTGGCCATAACCCTACTTTACCGGATACTACGGCTCTCGCATCACTCAACGACAAAGCCACAATATTCAGAAGGGGCAGGATACAGCTGATAGCGACCAATGTTAACAACACATAATTGATCATATAAAAGACTTTTTCTCCTCGTGTTTTTCTCACTCTGCTCCGCCTCCCTTACCACAAACCTTCGTTAAATCGACGTGCAATATAGTTGGCACAATAGATGAGAATAAAAGCGACCAGCGATTCAAATAATCCCATCGCCGTCGTCAGGCTGAACTGTGCTCCCTGAAGACCTGTGCGATAAATATACGTACTGATAACATCGGCAACCTCGTTCACGTTAGAGTTCTGAAGCATATACACTTGGTCAAATCCAACTTCCATCACGCGCCCCATCGACAGAATAAGCAGTAAAATAATGGTGGAGCGAATGCCCGGAAGGGTTACGTGCCAGATCTGTCGCATCTTGCTCGCCCCATCCATCTGTGCAGCTTCGTACTGGCTTGGATCGATGGTCGTTAGTGCCGCCAGAAAAATAATCGCGTTAAAGCCCATGTCCTTCCAGATACCTGACCCGACAAAAACAGCGATCCAAGAGCCTTTGTTGTACATGAACGGATACGGCTCTCCCGTCCAGGCTTCCACCCATCGGTTCACGATTCCGTTCTCCAGTGAAAATACGGTCATGATCATCATTGCAATGATGACCCATGAGAAAAAGTGCGGCATGTACACCACGGTCTGCACGGTCCGCTTAAACGCCATGTTTCTCACTTCATTCAGCATGACAGCCAGAATAATCGGGATGGGAAAACCCACGATAATGCTAAGCAGACTGAGAAATAGAGTATTACGGATGATCTCCACTGTGCGCGGATCGCTGAACAAGGTCTGAAAATGTTGAAAGCCCACCCATGGACTGTTCCAGAGCCCGTCATAGAAGTTATAATCTTTGAAGGCGATGACCAGCCCCCCAATCGGCGCATAACGAAAGATAAGATAAAACAGGATCACCGGAAGAAACATCAATAGTAGCGGAATATTCGTCTTGAAACGGCGAAGCCGCTGCTGCCGGATTCTCTGCCTCACTTCGCTGTCAGGCGGTTCCAACCTTGGCGGCCCTGCGGCTAGCTCTCCCTTCATGTTCATCACTCCTCTCTGCTGTGGATGTCTATAGTTGTATTTTAGATAAAAATGTAAGCGTAAACATTCGATATTTAACGATCCTTTTTTAAATTTCTACGCAAAATAACCCCACATCGTGGGGCTGTGTTCGGTAACGGCTTCTACTCGCTGCTCTCATGGCTCGGCTGCTTGCGAAATTCGCGGGGCGACAGCCCGGTCATCTGTTTGAACACGGTTGTAAAATAACTGGAGTTATCGAACCCGGTCTGTTCGGCAATGTCCGCCATGCTCTGCCGGGTACTGTGCAGCAGTAACTTCGCCTTATCCACTCTACGCTTGCTGACGTACTGACTGAAGCCATGACCGGTTTCTTTTTTGAACAGGTGACTGAGATAATTGGGGGTCACGTGAACATGTGCGGCTGCCGCCTGAAGATTACAATTTCTGGAATAGTTCATCTCGATGTACTGAAGGACCCGTGTGACCACGTGATCCTGTTGTTCCTGCGTAAGCCGGACTAGCATACCAAGCCATTCATCACTTTTGCAGCGTGCCCAAGCCATCACTTCCGCTACCGTATGAATCCAGAGCAACGGATCTGGGCCGAACTTGTCGACACTCGCAGACTGCTGAACACGGAACTGCTGCATTAACAGATCGGTCATCACTTTCATGAGCAGCTGAATCTCGGCTTTGCATTCAGGGAGAGGCATCCGGGATGCATGGCTGAACAGTTCATCTATCCGTGCAGCCATTTGCGGCATCTGCTGGTTCAACAAGAGTGCTGCCAACTCATCACGCAATTGATCCGATCTCTCTACCAGACTGTACTGTTCCCTAATTCGGTTATCAGATTGTCGCTGGCAGTATCGCTCATGCGCTTTGCGCAGAACACGACAGGCCTCATCCAGAGAGAAGGGCTTGAGCAGGAACTCCATCGCACCATAACGGATGGCGCGCTGTGCATATTCAAACTCCCGATAGCCCGTCAAAATAATGATCATAATGTCCTGACCACGATCATGGATCTGTTCTGCCAAGTCCAAGCCATCCATCACCGGCATGTTGATATCCGTAATAATTAGATCCGGTGTACAACTGTTTACGGCCTGCAGCGCTTCTTCTCCGTCGGCAGCTTCACCAACTACTTCCCACCCGAGTGGATTATTGGAAACCAGATGTATTAATCCTTGCCGAAACATCACTTCATCATCGACTACGAGCATTCGTCCATTCAATGAATGTATTCTCCTCTCAGCATGTTATCTGTTCACGTCCAGCAACCTATCCAAGCTGATAGGGCAAACGAAGCCGCACCAGCGTTCCCACTTCAGCAGTAGATTCGATCTGCACACCATAAGGCTCACCATGAATCAGTTCGATTCGTCTGAGTACACTTCGCATGCCAATATGTTGACGCTCCTCATCAGCGTGTGCCAAAGGTGCCAAAATACGATTCATCATGGTTGGGTCCATCCCGCATCCGTTATCGGCTATCTCCAGAATAAGCATGTCCGATTCTGCATCATTTCCCGCGTATCGGAACCCGCGAATCTCCAGACGACGATTGTCCCTTTTGTCCGCAAAGGCATGAACAAACACATTCTCCACAATGGGTTGCAGCAGCAGTCGAATCACCTGGCACCGGAGCAGTTCAGGAGGAACAGAAATCTCGATCGATAAGGCCTCCTGATATCGGGCCTGCTGAATCTGCAGATAATGGTCAATCTGGGTCATCTCATCCTGTAGGGTAGTCAACCGCTGGACTGGCTCCAGTGTATATTGCAGCATCTCGGACAAGGCCGTAACCAGACGCGCCGACTTCTCATCTCCTAGCATATAGAACTTCCAGAAAAACATGCTTAATGTGTTATACAGAAAATGTGGATTCAACTGGGCCTGTATAGCCTTGAGCTCAGCTTGCTTTTCACTTAACTCGCGCTCATAGACTTCATGAATCAACGTATCGATCCGTGATGCCATCGCATTGAATCGTTCTCCAATGAAGCCCAGCTCATCCTGTGTCTGAATCTGAACGCGTGTATCAAATTGTCCGTCGCGCACTCTTTTCATCGCGTTAACCAGGCTGGCCAGTGGACGCAGCAGCCTGCGGCTGATGATGGTAATAATGATCCACGAACACAGAACCGTGGCTGCCGCGGAAAATACAGCGACTTTGACGATAATCTTGCCCTTATGCTGAATCTGAGCCAAGGATACTTTGCTGATCAACGTGAACTTGGCTTTGTCCGACGTTTGTTTTGTATACAAATGAGCGGTCCCCTGCTCGTCCCTAATCTCGGTTGCCCCCATGCTTAGTTGTGTAAGCGGTGGTGGGTCCGCATCTTGATTATGAAACGCATATACCAGTTTCCCATCTGCATCCAACAAATACGCGGCAATATCTTCATTAAGACGCAGGTCCTTGAGATAGGATTCAAACAGAGAGGTATTAAAGAGGATTAACATGACTCCATACGTCTCCAGATCAACAGAACGCATTAAGCGCCCTGCCAGAATCCAGTTGGATTTCTCCTCTTGAAGAAAAGCATCTGCGTCCAGACGGTTCCATATATATTCTCCTCCCGTCCCTTCCAGCTTATGGACCATCTCAGCCAAATATGAAGGGTCCATCTGTTGAAACGAGCCGGCAAACGTACCGAGATTAAATATGTTTCCCTTAAGATCATAGATTCGAATTCCCATGATCTCCGGTGCATCGAGACGAACCTGATACAACTGGTCATCCAGTTCATCTTCCAGCTTCATCTGATCATAGGAGGAAATGCCCGCAGCCTGCGCCTTAATTGCATTTTTCACGGAGGGATTCAGCGTAATGTAGTCCGTCACTTTATACATGTCGTGCACCCTGGAATCGAGTCTTGCAAGTACCTGTTCTGCGGTAAGACTATACTGGCGACTCACTTCTTCATTAAACAGCGAAATATGTATGCGATAAGTAATTAACCCCGTGATGCCTGATATCAATACAGTCGCCGCCGACAGAAACAAAATCAGTTTTGTTCTGAATTTAAAGCGTTTACATAATTGAATCCATCTCATCACTCTTCGCACCTCACCCTTGTCCCGTACCACTTTATTCTTAAAAAAGATATCATACCCCTATGTAAAACAACAGAAAAACCCTGACCCCGTATCGACGGTAGTCAGAGTTTCTACCTGCTCTATGAAGGATAAGCCGTAAGAACATTTTTCGGAACAGTATTTCCCATAGAAGACTATTTGCCGTATGTCTGCTCCAAACGTTCTTCTTCATTGGTGGATAACAAAATGTTCAGCAGCCCCATCACGTTATTCGCTTCTGTTCTGGCTTCCGTATACTTCTCGGCAAATGCAGCTTCGTCCTGTTCCGGATCTATTGCAGCCAGTTTGGCCCACGACTCGCGGGCTTTATCGTAAAGTTTCGTTAATGTGATGTCATACGTATGCTGCGCAACAGGTGCCATGGAGTCGAACTCCGCTGCATTCTTGAAAAATACCATCGAGTCCTTAAAGGACTGACTGGTGTAATCCTTGTTCTTCATGGCATCCTCCGTGAGTAACAGCGCCTGACGAGAGATAAACAATGTCTTCACCATGGCACGCTCCAGATTGGTTGCTTCTTCCCATGACACATAGGACACTTCCGGTGCCTGAACGGTTGTGAAAAAAGGAAAGGCATCATCGATCAAACGCTGTGAATCGGAATGGATTGGAATACCTGTATTCATATTCACTACCGCATCACTATAGTTGGCGATGTTAATATTTTTGGAGCCTTCTTCACTTACCCTGCGAACCGGATGATCGTTAAGCGGGACACGGATATAGCCAAGCTTGTCTGCATACTTCTCCTTCAATTCCTCCAGTGTAGAGTCCACTCCGATTTTGCCTTCTTCAGGCGAAGACCCCACTGTATCGGAAGTTGAGGAGGTGCCCGCAGAGTCTTCAGCATTCGTATCTGCTGCCGACGAGTCAGTTGTTGACGTGGCCGAGCCATTGGTTGCTGTAGCCACCGTGCCAGCATCCTGAGCAGACTCCTTCGTCGTTGCTTCCTTCGTCCCACCGCCACATGCAGTCAATATGGCAACCAAGCTGAAAATGGCCGTGAACATCTTGATTCTATGATTCCATCTCATTTTGTAATCTTCCCCTTATCTTATGTATGTACCTGAGTTCAATTAACCTCTGCTTCAATCCATGAATAGTTCATTCCATAAATATCCTTTCGGATAACATAGATATATCACTGTGTAATCTGGTCTTTATTTTATCATAAGTTAAATACTGGGTGTATACGACAATGTGCCTGCATGCTCACCTGCACTTCTGGCTGTCCCATTCTTACTTATGGAGAGAACAAAAAACACGGTCATCCATGAAATGAAGGACAACCGTGTTGATATGTATGCTTAGTGATCTGCATTATTCGTTTCAATTCATCGCGCATGGATGATGTAACAGGTTCAGGTTCCTCTTATTTAATGCCTTTGGCCTTCTCCATATGATCAGCCCGAATCTGGGGATCCGTGGAATTGACTGCGGACAGCATGTTGTAGATCGCCTGAATATCCTGTTCTTTATACAACGTTTCGGGGACTTCGGTCTCAAGCCTTTCCGTTTTACGCAGAATGGTCTCCACCAATTCATGATCATAGATAATCAGTTCATCCGAATTGACATACCGCACAGCTGGATCAACACTGATCCGGCAGCGATTGGTGAAGGTCACCATGGAGACGAGACGAACTCTTTTATAATCGCCCAGGTGTGCCTGAATGGCCTCCACATGCCCCCGGTGCTGCATCAATGGGTTATACATCTTGATTCGGCTGCTGCTGACTGTCCAGTTGGCCTCTCTTCGGCCTCCACGAATCTCACCCGTCGTCAGGTTTCGTGTCTCAATCACGAAGATCCCCCGCGGACCGATGACAACATGATCAATCGATGAATAACCCGAGCGGGACTTGGTATTGGCAACAAGCAAGTCGTTCAGAACTTTGTATTCACCCGGAAGAGCATGCAGCTGCTGGGCAGTGCTTGGTTCCTCTGGCTGACGGGTCCAATCTCCATCTGATTTCGTTTTTTTACGTCTACTGCGGACCATACGTGTGGGAATAGGGGCCGTTGACGGTAAAGATGAAGCGGAAGCTGATATCTGGTTCGCGAGCTCTGGCTGTGACTTGAACAGAGACAAGATTTTTTTGAACATGGGCAAGCTCCGTTCTATTGTAGTGTGGGTTTCGCACATCCATTATGTATACTTCTATTACTTATGTCGGATAAAGAGGGGCAAAAATAAAGGGAAGAGGGCCAAAAATCCATTGTTTAACTAAAGTATATACGATTCTTTAACCAATACTGTGACTTTAGACGCATACGAGAAGGAAAATTTTATAAAAACAGCGTATTCCTTTCTATTGAAGAAAAAGAACACGCTGTTGTCTTGGGTGTGAGGATTAAGCCTGTAAATAATATGTGTAAAGCACCTGTGTACCCTTCTCATCCAGACCGTTGCTGGATATTTCCTGATACAAAGATTCAGCCAAGGCCAACCCTGGTGTCTTCATGCCCATGGCTTTGGCAGATTCGAGAGCGATACCCATGTCTTTGATAAAATGTTTCACATAGAATCCAGGCTCATAATCGCCTGCGATCATGCGCGGACCTAGATTGCTAAGTGACCAGCTTCCGGCTGCACCGGTAGCGATGCTCTTCAACACATTCTCCGCGTCCAGACCGGATGTCTTGGCATAAGCGAGCGCCTCGCACACACCCATCATGCCTGAAGCAATCGCGATCTGGTTGCACATTTTGGTATGCTGTCCTGCTCCCGCCTTGCCTTGCAGCACAATATTGGTGCCCATTTGCTCGAACAACGGACGAACCGCTTCAAAGGCCTCCGTGCTGCCGCCAACCATAATGGACAGCTTGGCATCCCGTGCTCCGATATCCCCACCGGAAACTGGTGCATCCAACGCATGCAGTCCTTTGGCTTCCGCGGCTTCATAGATCCGTGCAGCCAGCAGTGGACTGGATGTGGTCATATCAATCAGGTAAGAGCCCGGTTTCGCGTTCGCCACGAGACCATCTTCACCAAGATAAATCTCCTCAACATCCTTCGGATACCCCACCATCGTGATGATGACATCACACTCGGCTGCCAGTTTGCCTGGTGTGTCATGCCATACGGCACCTTCCTTCACCAACGCTTCCGCTTTAGCGGCCGTGCGCGTATAGACATGCAGCGGATAGCCTGCCTGCTGGATGTGCCCTGCCATGCTTTTGCCCATTACGCCTGTACCGATAAAGCCAACTTTCGTCTCTCCAGGTGCCTTCGTTGTATTTGTCATCGTAGGTTTCCTCCTATTTCTCTATACTTCGTTTGGAGCCTGTCTTCTAAACTTGCTATATCTGTATGTTAATGCTTTCTGTCTCTTCCGTCTATCTTGTTTCGTCTTCTATTGTTCAAAAAAATAAAATAGGAATCGAAAATCCATTTCTTGTACAACCTAACGGAAACTTCCTTGAACGGAAAGGAGAATTCCCATGAGCCGTGAAAAGGGAGAAATCACGATATGGCTGTCCTTTTCCATCATTTTGTTAAGTGCAGGCCTCGTGTGCCATGTTCTGTCCATTCCGGCGATTCTGGATTATGCAGGCAGAGATGGCTGGCTATCGGTAGTCGCTGCTGCTCCCTTCTTTTTGTTATTTCTATGTATGATGTTCGTTATTATCCGACGGGTACGCGGGCAGCGTTTGACGGACTGGATTACGCGGGAATTTGGCGCAATTCCTTCATGGATTTTCCGTATCACTGCCTCACTCATGCTGCTTGCACTTGGATCACATACCTTATATGAAACAACAAACTGGACGGTATCCACCTATCTGCAATTCACCCCACCCTATGTGCTCGCAGGCGTGGGAGCACTGGTTGCTGCCTGGGCGGCTGCCAAAGGTATCCGTTCCATTGCCATGACTTCAAGTCTTCTGCTTCCATTTGTGATCCTGCTTGGATATTTCGTGATGTCAGCCAACATAAAATACAAGGACTATGGCCAGTTGTTTCCCATCATGGAATATGGTTCCGGCCCCGTCCTAAGGGGCATGATCTATTCGCTTGCTGGACTGATGGAAATCTGGATCTTGATGCTGTTCCAACACGATATCAAAAGTAAAATTCGCTGGTGGCATCTTCTGCTGCTCGGGTTATTCATGCTCAGTATGGCGATTGGTCCAACGCTGGGAGCCATCGTTGAGTTCGGTCCGGAGGAAGCAGCAAAACAGCGAAATAGCCCCTATGAGCAATGGAAGCTGGTGAATATAGGAAAATTGCTCCAGCACGTGGACTTCTTGTCCATCTATCAATGGCTAAGCGGTTCATTTGCCAGAGTGGCGATCTCCATCTATCTTATCGTCGATCTGCTCGATTTTCGCAGACCCAAGAAAAGGTACGTTGCCGTTCTAATTGTAACCTTCATCATGTGTGGAATAGCTGTACAGTGGTGGAGAATTGATTACGTTGACTATTATGTAAACCATATTCAATTCCCCGTGATGCTGGCCTATGTATCCACGGTAACAATCCTGTTGACCCTCGCCGCATTCATACACAAAAAAGACAAGGAGGCTCCCGCCCATGCCGCTCACAACCACACCAAAGAAAAACCCCCATCTGGCTGAACCATTCCGAATCAATGAGCATAATCTTACGACGTTTTTTACAGGTTCAGATGATGTGATCATCAGCAGCCATATGATTGGGGAGTCTCCACAGCAGATTGTCATCGTGTATTGCAGCGGTATGGTCGACAGCAAATCCATATATGATATTATTCTTCCCGAACTGACGCGAACGTACGAGAGTACTCACTTTGTTCGTGCATCGGACATCGAGAAGTCCATTACCCTGCAATGGACAAGTATAGACATACAGAATAATCCGCTGGGAAAGGAACTCATGTCCCTGCGAGTGTTTGAGGGGCATATGCTCATCTGCATTCCTTCCATCCAGAAGATGTGGAGCATGGATATATCCAACATTCCTACACGGTCGCCGGATGAATCCACTACGGAAGTATCGATCCGCGGGGCACGAGATGGTTTTATCGAACGACTATCAGTCAATATTGCGTTAATTCGTACACGCCTGCGTACGGCCGAATTAGCCTGTAATATTGAATTAATTGGTTCTCGCTCCGTGACCAAAGTCGCCCTGATGTATATTAAGGACATTGCCAATCCCGAGCTGATTGATGATGTGAAGAATAGGCTGCGCAAAATCGATATCGAACGCATTATGACCGCCAATGAACTAGAGGAATTATTGTCCCCTTCCAAAGTCACATTGTTTCCGGTAACCCACTACACGGGCAGACCTGATTTTGCGGCGGAATGTCTTCTGAACGGACGTTTCGTCATTATCGTGGATGGCAATCCCAGCGTCATCATCGGACCCGTCAATTTGTTTCTGCTTCTCAAATCCCCTGAGGATGCCAGCTTCCCTTTTCTTCCGGTGAATGTGGGCCGTATGCTGCGTTTTATCGGGCTATTAATAACCGTGTTCTTGCCTGGTTTCTATATTGCGCTGACTTCTTTTCACATGGACCAGCTACCCTTTCCACTCGTAGCCACGATCTCGGTTGGGCGCATGGGTCTACCTATGGAGTCTGGTGTGGAAATGTTTCTCATTATGCTTCTGATGGAGCTATTCCGGGAAGCAGGGGTGAGGCTTCCCAGCGCCATTGGTCAGACGCTGACCGTTGTTGGCGGATTGATTATTGGGGATTCGGCTATCCGTGCAGGCATGGTTTCCCCGCTCATGATTGTCGTCATTGCTGTAACCGTAGTGGCCGGAGCAACGATTGTGAATCAGGTCATGACCAGTTCTGTTCTGATTCTGCGTTTTTTCTGTTTTGTACTGGGGGCATCCCTTGGCATCTATGGGTTCATTCTGTCCATTATCCTGTTCCTGATCTATCTGACCGATCTGAAATCGTTCGGTATTCCTTATCTGACACCGCTCAGTCCGCTTAATTTCAGACAGGCGCTGGCCTCGTTGTTCAAACTTCCGAAAGGATGGATGAAACGCAGACCTGTCTATTTGGAAACGCAGGAGCCGCGCAAAGAAGGGAATGAGCGATGAAGCGGCTTATACAACGATGGTTGCTAGGACTGCTAAGTCTCTCTCTTTGTTTTGTGACCAGCGGGTGCTGGAGTGCCTATGAGATCCAACAGGTGGACTATGCCAAAGCGATCGGGATCGATTACAAGGACGGGATGTATCACATGTATGTTCAAAGCATGGACTTTGCCAGTGTAGCCAAGAGCGAAAATTCAACCAAAACTGCGGAAGCCCCACCCGTGTGGGTTGGACATGCATCGGGGAGAACATTGAATCTGGCGGTAAACGAACTGTTCCGAAGTTCCCAGCTCCATATCGCTTGGGGCCATGTGACGGCCATTGTCATGGCCGAAAATGTCCTGACAAGCAAGCATATTACGGAAGTGTTCGACATGCTTGGACGTTTCCCTGAATCACGTTATACAACTTGGGTATACGGCACTCGCGATCCATTGGAAAATATTCTGAGCGCCACGTCCATATACAATATGTCGCCGCTGGACAGTATTCTGCATAACCCTCTTCCCTCATTCCTGGAAGAATCGCTGTTTCCTCCAGTGCTCAGTTTCAAACTCATTGCCACCCATAATGATGCGTCCACGACAACTTATCTTCCTTGCATCACCATGAACAAGGAACACTGGTCGCAGAACAAAAAAAATTATGAATTGTTTATGATTGACGGTGCTTTTTTTGAAAGAACCGGGGATAAATTTGAATATTTGCCCCATAGTACAATTCCTGGATTCCATTGGTTACTTAAGGATATGCGGCGTGCGCCATTGATTATTGAGAACGAAGGAACCATCTATGGCGCGCTCAGCGTTGGTTTGCCCAACGTCAAAATTGTGCCTGTCATTCGTGGGAATGAGGTTTATTTCAACATCGATGCCAAGTACCTGACCGCCTTGTATGAATATATCACCCCTGTTTCCTATGACGAGATGGTCCAATTCAGCGAGAAGACATTGCGGGAGCAAATTTTGCAAACGTATCGCGAAGGTCTGAAACGTGGGGTCGATGTCTATGGACTTCAGGAGAAGGTTTATCGCAAAAATCCAAGCCTATGGCGCAAGCTGTCCAACAACGGCTCAAAGATGATCCTGACGGAAGATTCCATTCAGAAGCTGGACATTCATATTACCATTCCATATACGGGTAAATTCCGTAGGAAGGTATAGCCATAACAACTCCCCTGCCGTATGAAACGGACTAGGGGATTGTTTGGTTTATGCTGTGATTAATATGTGTAGGGGGCTGAAACGTTTCATAACTTTCGTGAGATCTTCTAATCTTCGTTGTCCAGGGATGTATGCATCCCTCTTTTCTTTAAAAGCTAAATTTCAATCCTAAATATTCGACTATTATCCATGAAACAGGCCAAAGTAATGGAACATGAACAACCCAGTAAGGGGCTTTATATCGCCCATTCTCGTAACTGATCCCACAATAAAAAATCGCAAATAATACACCTAAAGGATAGGTAAAGAGAATTTTAACCAATAGATCACGGGAAGTATCATATGTATGTGGATACGGTGCCGATAAGGACATACCAAGTCCAAAAAGAGCCATAGGCCAAATGAACAAAGTAACTCCATAGAAAATCAAAAATAATAATAAATAATTGTATAACTTCTCATTCTTCCTCTTGCTCATATGCCCTCCTGATTGCATGAACGTATTCGCACAACGTGAAAAACCTTTATTAGAAGATTTTACAGGATGGATATGGAAATATAAATAGTTTATTCCTTGCTGATTAATAAAAAGACCTCCAACCATACAGGTTAGAGATCTTTTTATGATGTTAAATTATTGTATTTACCCTATGCAGCGACCGTCTATCAGACTATTTTCCATTCTGCCTATAGTACTCCATTATACGCATGCGTGTGGTCAGTATTAGGGTCTGTGGCAGTAGCACCACAAATATAAAAAGCGGCACGATCAGTACCAGATGAGCAGCAAAATTCTCTGCGCCAAACGATGGTTTGGGAAGTTCAATGAAGTACCACCAGCACGGGATGGCAACAAACCAGGTCAGTCCGGTAGAGATGAATAACTCCTTCACCCCACTCCATAGAAAACAAAACACAATGGCAATGGTTAACGCGAACCATGGATGGGGCTGCCCCGTCCAACTCCTATCTAAAAAAATTAGCAGTGGATACAACAGTGTCGTGCTCCATCGCCAGATGCTGTTGGTGTACAGTTTCATGAGATTCCCCCTTTGTAACAAGCAACCCTTTTACTTTATAAACAATACCTTTGCTAAAAAGTTGGACCTTCTGATCCATTGGTTTGCATGCATAATTACCAATTTACGGCTCATACTACCATAAGGAAATTATATAAGGAGTGACAACATGAGGTTAAAAAGCATCATCGCCGTTGGAACAGTGTTAACTTGCTCGACTCTGTTATGGGGCTGTGGCAATGCCAATATGAACCATGCTTCGCAGCAGAAGGATACTGTTCAAACCGAGAGCTGGAGCGATCCCAAACGACTGGAGGCTTCCCATCTTGAAGCGCTGGAACGGATGGAAAAGGATCATATTCATCGCATGGTTTCGCTAAATGCGAGCATGGATGAAGACAAAGTAATGACCACTCTTGAACGATCCACCCAAAAGCTGGAGGAAATGAGACCGCTCGCTGAAATGCTGCAACATGAGGGCCATCCAACACTGTTACAACGAATTCAGGAGATGGCTGGAGATATTCAAGGCTCGAAACAAGTGGTTGCTGAGATGAAAAAACTGCCTCAGGACGGTAAAATTAAGATTCAGTCTGAAAATTCCGATTCCTTGCACCACATCAGCAGTTTTCGCGATTACCACCAGTACATGCAGGAGAAAATTCAAACGTTGAACAAGGAGAAGTCAGCTACACGTTAATCAGTATCGGCTATTCGGAAAGCATTGCTCCACTGTATAAAAAAAAACCATAATAGTTAGGTGGGAAGGTTCATTCCTATCTAACTATTTTCTTGTAAAGAGGTATTACTCTACCCTGCTGCGATCCCTGCGATCTTCTCTGTCCGCTTCCTCCATTTTACGAATATATCGCTTCAGTTCTTCTTTATGAGCTTCGAGTTCATTCAGCTTTGCAGATGCCCCATCCATAAATGACTGCATCTTATGTGTCAACTCTGTTGCGGATGTACCGATCCAGTCTTGCTGCAATCGGCCATGAATGGAGCGCATTTTCTGTTCCTGCTGCATGAGCCGTTGCTGCAACTGCTCACACTGCTGAACAGCCCTTCTTAAATCAGACAAGGATATGGATATTCTGCCCATTTCTCATTTCCTCCTGTTAATCCTTCTATGTAGAAATGCATTAGTGTTGGTCTGCAATTAAAAATTCTTCTCTTTTACGTTCAATATATTCCGCAATTTCGCTAATGGATTCCTGATACCAACGATTGATTGCTTGTAACGTTGCTGTTGCGTTATAGGCGATGGGTGTAAAGGACTGACTTTCGCTGGTAGATATATGTGTCTGAAACATCTGAATCGAAGTCTGGGCATCATTCGAGAAGCCACTTAAACTTAGCCTCATCTCCCTAGCAGCCTGCGCTAACTCTTCCGGTGTTAATTGAATCTTGCTCCCGCCTTTTCCACTAACAAATCCTGTAGCTGCTGCGATCAACGGAGGAACAATACCTGCCATCAAATTGGAGAAGGTGGCAAATGCCTCCTGATGGGCCGTCCACCTAGGAGAAATATCAATGGTTTCACCAGTGTTCCGGTCTATTAGCGGTCCTTTTAGATTCCCATTCTCATCAAACTCGTATTGATCCATGGAATGATACCCTTTGCCTTCGTCCTTCGAGAATGAATCAAAAAATCTTATAATATCACCAACATGAAGCTTGTCCAGATCCACACCTATTCTTACGTCATGAACTAACATGGGCGAGCCTGCACCCAGAGGCTGAAAAGGAACCTTTAACTGAAACTGAAATTTCCAATTCTGATACATCGCATTAGCGGTGTCAAAGTCCTGACCCTTATACACGGTACTTCCTACGTGCCTGTCATATTCACTTATTCCCCCAGCCCCTACAGAATCATTGGGATGAACCACGTTAACCATTTTGTTATCAAAATGACCCTCATTGACCTTGGACAAACTGACATCATCCAGGAGATTCGTTACACTAGGAGCACTATACGTCATCCCAGACACATCCTGACGAGCAGCTACATATTGAGCTAAACCGCCACCCAGGGAATGACCCGTCAATGAAATGTCTGAATCAGGGTACGCCGCCTTCACCGCCTCATACAATTCCTCAGCTTGGTGAAACTGATTATTTTCCCAATCCATGTTATCCTTCATAAGCTTGAAGGGACTATTTTTAAATATATTATGACGTTCTGGATCGGTTATCGCATCTTCAAGCCTTTTGGTTCTACCACCTACGACATCGAAGGCATCTGTCTCAATATCAGCTGCTTTTCCAATAATACCTTCAGGTTCAGTACCTCTATAACCGATGATAACTTGATTTGTTTTGGGATTCTCAAGAACTATAGCATCAAATCCTGAATACGCACTATGCAGACTTGCACCCTTTGGTTCAACCGTTCTCCAATCCTTGTACTCATCCTTGTCCAAAATATCACTACGACCTGCAGGAACATCCGTATATGCAAGCTCAGATATTTTTAAATATAATTCGTCAGTCATGTATTTATCCATCCTATTCACCCTTTCTTCTAGTTAACGGAAGTTGTATAATGCACATTATCAAACGACAACATTAGGAATATGAGGTGATTACTTGAAAAAATCAGGATTACTTTTTATATTAATGATCTGCGCCATATCATTCACTTTAGGAGGATGTATGTCAAACGAGAAAAAAGAGATTATTCAAAAAGCTCAGGTAGCAAGCCAAGCCTATTTTAAAGAAAAGTATGGAATTGATGTTGAATTCACAGACCATAAATTTATTCCCGCTGATTTATCCCATACCGTTTCTTTAACTGGATATGTGAAAGGAAACAAAGATCAGGAAATATTCACTATGGTCGATTATGATACCTATGAAGTCAAAACGGGTTCAGTGCCAGATGAAATCAAGCCTCTTCAATAAATGAATTCTACTTAACTCAAACAAACATATACGATTTTTTTATCTGAGAGCCTTGTAGATATACTCGGCTCTTTAATTATGTAATAAGGAACCACTTCACTAGATTCCATCCTCTTTTTCCAAAAGAAGTAGAATCATTATAGTGCATCTTCGGCGTGACGTGTACATAACAACTGAAAAATGAATACAAAGTCTTTATCCTTTTGGGTAGTAGACAGTAGGTACATTCAAGTACTTAGGCAGTTGTTACCAGTAATAAGCTCACACTTTTGCGTGTATACGTGAGGAAATAAATTTAGCTTTATCCTAATAAAGTTAGTAGGCAGTAACTGTCCACATAATTTCTATATATGCCACTGCCCTCACTTTAACATGCTATTCATTCAAAGGTATTTACCCTAATCATTCATGATTCATTCCACCCACAAGGATACCCATATAAAAATGCTGAACAACATTACTGGCATAAGCGCCCCAGTGGCTAACATGATCCAAAGTGTTACTGGCCTTACATTCAGGAAGTATTGATCAAACCAGTGAAATCTTTCTTTCCGCCATTTGGCAAACTTGAGTTGCCTGATCATACGCTTCAACATTTTCTGCCGCTGCTTTCCTTCTTCCACTTCTTCCAGCGTACGTCGCAACTCGTCATACAAACGCGCCTCTTCCTGCTCAGCCAGTGTGGTTGTCGTCATTCTGCATCCCCTCCCTTACCTAATTAACACGGAAACGCGTCCAAAGTTTGGAATTATATAGAGAACTGAACTTAAGATTGCTCACGTTCCACAATCATCTTCGCCAACTCCTGATCTGAATTTATTAATAACGGACCGTTCCCTCAGAAAAAGTCCGGAGCGAGCTATCTCTCCTAATGTAGACAACAAAAAGCGATCCTCTTCCATGACTAGCGTCAAGCTGGAGAACCGCTATAATGTACTGTTTAATACTACTTATACAGGTTAAACATCGCAGTGTGTTACACCGACAAGATTAACCCACGTTTTCGATTAATGTGTTCAAACATACCGCACCCTGCGCACGCACATTAACCACAATAATTGGCGTATCCAGCATGCCGTGCATCCAGGACATATACTCCTCAACTTTTTCGTTGGGAAGAATCGTCAGAATGACCCCTGCAAATCCACCGCCGTGTATACGGCAAGCGCCATCACCCAGCTTTTGCAGATAATTTTCAGTTAACGCCAGTGCGATACCAATCTCCTGTTCCTTCACCGAGCCGCTCTGATATACATTCTGGAGCCACTTCCAGGATGAGTTCCCGGATGCCGTAATCAGATTCAGGAAATCAGCAAAACGCCCTTCCCGCAAGGCCTGTACCTGACCGTCCACCCGATTGTTTTCCTCCAAGAAATGCAGCGCACGCAGTACCGCACGATCCCCCGCTGCTTCACGTACCTGTTTGAGATTGGCATAAATCGCCTCGGCCGTAATTTCTCGGACATATTCGCTGCCCAACGCTTTAGCAACCGCTCTCATCTCATAAGGAACTGCAGCGTAGTCCTCAGTCAGATCCGCGTGATTCCCACCTGTGTTTACAATGACCAATGAGTAGCCGTTTTGTTGGAAATTCCATTGAACAGGCTCAATTACAGGCCCGGCCGGATTCTCAAAATCAATCGCAATTAGCCCTCCATAGGCACAAGCCATCTGATCCAGCAGACCGGAAGGTTTGTTCCAATATTGATTCTCCGCATACTGACCAATCTTGGACATGACCACCACATCCAGTGATCCATCGTTGTAGAAATGATTCAGAATCGTACAAATCAGCATCTCGAACGATGCCGACGAGCTCAGCCCGGACGCCGAGAACACGTTACTGGAGATGTACGCCTGGAAGCCGCCCACTTTGTATCCGAACTTCTCAAATCCCGCAGCCATACCACGAATCAACGCCGTAGTACCGTCGTCCTCTGCTTTCGGTGCCAAATCCGTGAGATCGATTACATATTTCTGGTCATAGCCTTCTGAATAAAAGGTAATCACCGAATTCGTCGTTGGCGCAGCCACCGCAATCGTATCCAGCGTAATACTACCAGCCAGCACCTTACCATGGTTATGATCCGTGTGGTTGCCTCCAATTTCGCTACGTCCAGCCGCGCTGAACAATTTGCTGCCATCTTGTACGCCAAAATACTGTTCGAATGATTCATTGAGCTTGGTGTAACGTGCTGTCTGTTCTTCTAGTTGTTGCTGACCGTACATTTGGGCAAGCAACGCTTGGCCTGAAGTGGATTGGATCAGTTCCAGTGGTTGAGTAGTCATTGATAATCCTCCTATGGATATGCAGCATTTATTTTTTTGACGTAAATGATGAACAATACGGGGAACAATCTATGCCCCTTTACTCTCCCATTATCTCAGCTTCGTTTCGTAAAAGGTAGGGTAGAATTGAAAGTTCAAATTAATTATATTTCACAATCATAGGCTTAACTTTGCTCCAATTTACGTTCGCTTATTTCAGAAAGGGTGCGATGCTATCCTTCAACGAAGTTACCGGATGACCCATCAATTGTTCAAGGTCCTTCGATGTAGATACCGTATCTATACTGCTTAAAAAAGGGTAGATCCAGTGCTGCACCGACACATCCTCGCTGTGAATAACGGTCTTTCCTGCAAACGCTGTAAGCACTTCAGCCAGATCAGCAAAGGTCCAAGTTTTTGACGCGGCCAGCTCATAGATTTGCTGCTCATATCCTTTGCCTGCGAGTACGTTCGCAATTGCCTGTGCAAGATCGCTACGTGTTACAGCATTGAATCGCCAATTTCCTGGACGAGTTGTCAGTACACCACTTTGTATTGCCTCATTTAATCCGAGTACATCCACAAAATCAATGTACAGCCCGTTGCGCAAAATCGTATACTTCATACCTGAATCAAATATGACCTGCTCGGTAAGTCTATGAACGCTTACTGGAATTTTAAGACCCGTCTGCGGAAAAGCAAAGCTGGTATAGAGGATATGTTCAACCCCTGCTTTCCTCGCTGCATTAATTACACTAGTATGTTGAGTTAGCCGTACTGTATCATCGGTATGTGAGCTAGAGATCAACAGCAATTTATTCACACCGGTAAAAGCTTTCTGGCATGTTTCCGGACTATCATAGTCCATGAAACGAATCTCTCCACCCTGATCCTTCAGAGCTTCTAAGGTTGAGGACATCCCCAAATTACGGACACCTGCAATAATTTGGGTAGCCGGGATCTTGGCTAGCAGATTTGCGATAATCAGATTGCCTAGTTGTCCATTCGCTCCAGTAATCATAATAGACATCGTGTTCTTCCCCTCCTATAAATGAATTACCATTAAGTAGTTAAGCTATTAACTAAATGGACAGAATGATCAGCTGGACTTCAACATATTCCTCGCTGAACTAATCATATTCCTTTCCACATATCCGACCCCAGAATCTTCTATTTTAACACCTTTTCAAACAGCATTAAGACCTGTTCAGCTTCTGTAATAAAGCAATTAACTGATGCTGCTCCTGTTCATCCAACTTGCCCATCTGGCTAGCCACAGCTTCACGGTTACCCGGCAGATGCCCACTTAATAATGTCCTTCCAGCATCGGTAATGGAAATCACTGTCTTGCGACCATCTCGTGCATGTTCAGCTCTTGCGATATAACCATCACGCTCCAGTGGAGTTAGCAGTAAGCTGATGTTGGCCTTGGTAACACCAATTTTTTCGGCAAGCACTGAAGGAAGCATTGTTCCCCCATCTTTGGCAATCTCTACGAGTATGCGGATTCTTGCTCCGTTCAGCCCTTGGGATTGCCAGTATTTTTCCGATACGGCTACCAGGTTGGCAGTCGCCTCAACCATCGTGAAAAAAGCTGCATTTGGCAGCGGCAGATGAAGTAAATACTCCTGCAGCGCATCTCGTTTAGAGTCAATTAATGGCAAGTTTTCTTCTTGTGAATGATCCATACGTTCTGTTCCTCTCCATTTAGTTAACAACTTAACTATTTAGACTAAGATAACTTTCCCCATTGAAAATGTCAATTCATTAAATTTTGACCATGAAATTAATTCATTCAAATTGCCCAAAAAGCTTGCCCCATAATTGGAACAAGCTTTTTATCTATTTTTCAACAGGTTCAACTTCAATCTGATCAACAATAAATTCATTGTCGGCTTTATCGAAGGTATACGTGATATTGAAGTCACACACATATGTAGGAGATATGCCAATAGAGCCGGGAAGACTTAATTTTATTTTGTGATTATCCAATGTATAAATAACCACACCGCCGAAAGCAAGCTTACCTTGATGGTAGTCTGGTGCTGGATCAAAATCATAATTGAAGTTACCTACTTGCCCTTGTGAAATCACTGTAATCGCTAATGTACCATCATCATTTTTAGATATACGCGATTTAATATGCTCAGCAACAATATCCTCATAACGCTGTACTTTAATTTCAGATAAGTTATCGGAGTTAACGACATGAATTTCATAGTTATCCAAGCCTGTCCCTCGACCAGTCTGAATGATTATTACAGCCTCTTCCTTACCATCACCGGTAAGATCGGTATAAAATAACTGCGGCTTCGTTCCCGAATGATGAGAAATGCTCCAATCAAAATCTTTTGTGCGCCCATTTATATCTAGAGTTACGCTTTCAATTGCATCTTCCGTTTCTTTAATTGCATAAAGTTTTACTTGTTCATCCTCAGAAGATCCGATTAATTTCAATTTTGAATTTGTCTCTTGTTCCGGTTTCGTTGTTACCTGCTTGGTGGGAGACACAACCTGTTCCAGATGGACAGCGCCTAACGATTCGGTTTGGCATCCTCCAAAAAGAACTACACTCAACAACATCAATGAAGCTATTTCTTTTATCAAATCACTGTCCCCTCTCACTAAATAGCTAAAATTAATCCAATGAATTTAACCGAATGGTTACCTTCCTCGTTTCACGATCATTAGAATCAAACCAGTCTTTAAGTACGTTATATTCACTTGTTTCTAATGCTGCTGTTTCAATCGTGAAATGGTTATTGTCTATCCATTCATAAGAGATGATGGGCCAGGTTGGTTTCAACATGAAAGCTTCTTCCAAATCAGTTGATGTATATGGGATGATTTCTAATTTTTTGAGATCCACGGCAACAAGGATTTGTCTCTTAACCAGACCGCCTTCATCATAAGCATATCGAATTAACACCTGCTGATAGTCAGAGGAAAGTTTATAATCTTGTAAAATGCCCTCAGGCATCGGCAAGCTATGCGTCCCTCTATCATCAGTTTTCACCAAAAGGGTATAGCAAGCTTTGTTTCCACAGCCATACTTCAGCATTGAATATGTTTCCGAAGAAGGCACCTCCAATACTTCCACATGTGTACGATCTATTTCAGTTTGGAAGTCCTGTTCATTCATCAGGTAGCGCCTATACTCTGGGACGTCGTTAAGAGGTAATTGCAGGGTTGCTTCTTCATTCGTGATTTCAATGATATTGGGTAATGAAGATGCCTTGTTATACAAGCCTGAAGAGTTGGTATCGTTATCATTTTCCACCTGATATGTGGGAGGTTCTAACCTAGAAAACCATATCATTATTACCGCTGAAGTAACGAGTACTATAACTAGTAGCAAAAAGAACATTTTCTTTTTCATAGCACTCCTCCTTCGTGCATGGTTTCGATCCAGAACCAAATGGATTATACTACAAAGATATCCATTTTTGGTGTCAGATCGGTTTCAATGTTATTTTCATGAGATAACCCACTATTCAGGTTAAGAGGTGAATCTATGAACGTTTTTTTAAACAAACAACCAGATAAACGTCGTATAAACGTAGCGATGCTTATGTATCTCGTACTAATGATTTTATTTTATGGCATTTATGTTTCCTTGGAATCGGATCGGATAGCTCAATCACAACAGTGGACTTCCGGTGGTTCCATAAGCGACCAAGCGATCGAGTCAATGAGTCAGCTGGGAAGATGGACGTCAATTACTGAATTACTGTTTCTAATTCTTTTCATACTGGTGATGATTATCATGATTACGCGGTACCCGAGAAATGTAGGAAGATTACTCCCTTTTGCCTTATGGAATGTCGCTTTGTTTGTCGGGGTTGGCACGGTCAGTTTGGTGGGTTCACAGGTCACGTCAATGTCCGTTGGCAACTTGGCACAACCAATCTTCGTACCTGCGTTTCTATTGGTAGCGTTGTTCATATATGTGGTTTGGGGATTAATGAAACGTGGATAACGTGCGGGAAGATTAAAAATATTCAAAAACCTTTGATTATATTCCAGGATGTCTGGTGAGCAATCAAAGGTTTTTTGTCTAAAATATATATGTCAGTTTAACGTTAAGCTTCGTCAACATCGATCAGATACACCCGCTCCTGGAATCCACCCCGTGCCTCGGCTTTGTCCGCCCGTAGCTTATCAAGCTGCGCTATATTAACACCATGCACCTCAGCTAGCGCCCGAATCACTTCGAGCATGTCAGCCAGTTCTTCCAGAGCTTCCTGATCGCTTTCTGCATTCAAGTACTCATCCGTCTCTTCTTGCAGTTTCGTTCTTAGTTCTTGCTTATACTCCTCCGGGTCGAGAATGCGTGTGCGGCATTCCTTACCACTGGATGTGATAATATGCGGAATCTTGTCCCGTACCAATTTGTTGTATGTAGGCATGTGGTATAACATCCTTTCTGCTGTGAGAGCTTTCGAGCCTCGATCCAGAATCTCCCTTTTTGCCATTATACAAGTTGCCATTAGAGGATGGGTTGATTTAATAGAAAATAATTAACAAACACACCAACGGACACGAAGTCAACAATGCCGCTGTCAAACTGATCTGTGCCGCAACTCGTCCTCCGGTAAACTCTTGCCGTGAAAAGAACATCCAGATCGAGAGGTACGTAGCGCTTAGTGGAAATGAAATTATCCCTCTAAACGTACTCGGTTCCATATACCCATGCATCATACTTTTACCGATTAGGATTAAAGTAACCAATTCCAATATAGATAATATAAAAAACGCAATAGCAATCACTCTTTTCAAAATGTACACCTACTTTCCAAATGCAAAGCAAGGAGTATCCTTGTATTCCCTGCATGATATATCCTTTATTTGGATGATGTCATCTTGTAAGCGTAACATAGATTAATCAATCTTACTCTGATGAATTATTTATTATTCGTTTGGATAACTCGTACAATATCTCTTCTGTTCGTTGAAGAAGCTTTTCGATGTTGTTCAGTTCTAGTGGCTGGTCATGTGGATAATCCACTAGGGATGATATATGTTGCATCGTGCCGATGAACAAGGCAATATCTAGTCCGGGTTCAGTCTCCGTATGCACTAAAGGCAAGATTTCATTCATGGTGAGTTCTTTGGGTGGATGAACTGAATGATACTTATGGATATAAAGTGCCTTAATCATGGAGGTTAGAGCCCAATCACATAGAATTAGGCAGGCTTTGAACTGATTGTGATTACACATGATGGCGGCAAGTTTGAGATGATACTTAGCATGTTGGTGATAGGCCATTATTGTGGTACGTAGCATATGGTAAGCAGGAATGTGTTTGGACCTAGGTTGTGTGGAGATATCATGGTCTTGCAAACGTGGGGTAAAATCTACTTGGTGATTACAATGTGCTTCGGTTATGGACCAATTTCTTGCCATCGTCATCCCTCCAAAGAGTTAATCCCAATATTATACATTAAATAAATATTCAAAGATATAATTTTATTAAAATATACGATTTATATACTCATGTTTAGCCCCCAAAATCTTGTCTACACTTTTACATAGAGGGGGTGCATAGTGTGGATGATAGAAAAATTTTAAAATTAGTCGGTGCACGAATTAAAGTTTTAAGGAAAGATAAGGGACTATCACAGGAGGCACTTGGAGAAAAAGGTGGATTCCATTTTACATACATTGGACAAGTTGAACGCGGAGAAAAGAACGTTTCTTTAATTAATCTTGGTAAAATTGCAGAGGCGTTGGATGTAAACGTTTCTCAACTTTTTGCTTATGTGAATGATGAAATTGAATTGACCGAGACGGATATTATGATTCAAGAAATAGTGGACATGTTGAGAGATGCATCTTTAGATAATATTCAATTATCCAGGAACATTCTAAAAGAGATACTAAAGAGTTACGGAACAAATCAAAAATAAGGCAAAGCAACTGTTTAACTAGTTGCTTTGCCTTATTTTCCCGTCATTTTAACATACTCAGATAGCTTTCGTTTTTCTACAAGTAGGGTAGTTGCTACATCCCCAAAATTCCGCCCCAGCTTTATTCTTACGTTTAACCATTGCAGCACCACAACTGCACTTGATATTAGATACGGTTTTAGATAAAGATTGCTCTTTCTTGGTCGTAGTAGTTTTTACTTTTCTATTGGAAGGCGTCCATTTCCCCCAACTGCGTAGCTTGCTGTCTACTAAACCACCGTGCCAATAATCCACTTTGAATTGATCAGCTTCTTTTCTTGCTGGACCCGTAAGATCAGATGTCGTCACGATCAGAGACAAAATACAGTCATGATTCCTTTTCGCACCTACCAGCTCACGAACAGTCATTACTTGCACCTTATTATGATCAGCATAGCATTTTGCCTGAACCGCTGTTTTTTCGCCACGCTTATCAGTGATAACCAAATCTACTCCTCCATCTTTACCCCCAACGCCAACTTCTTTTACGGTATAACCGTTGTCTCTAAAATAGAGTGTAAGTAAACGTTCGAACTCTGCTCCGGTCATTTTATCTAGTGGTAAAGTTAGAATCACTTCGTCTGTTCTACACGTAGAGGAGGCACGATTAAATCCGCTACTCACAGGTTTTTTAGTAGTCTGTTTCTTGTGTAGGTTGGACTTTTTTCTTTTCTTTTTAGAAGGCTGTAATAGTCCAGCAACACAGATAATGTAACAACACCAATAACGAGCCATATAATCTCATTCATATTCATGATGTACTCCTTAATAATCAAGACTACCAAATATCAGAGAATTTCCTTTTAGGTAAAGGTAAGCTTAGATTTACTTCTTCAAAATATGCTAAGTCAACTAATTCCGTTAATCTTTCATATAAGTTTCTATACTCATATCCATCTTCTATTAATTCTACTATTAGCTCTTTTAGATAAATTTTATTAGTTTCATTAAATTCAGCACTACACAATACATCTATCCACTTTCTTTGTTGCTCGCTACCCACTGACTCTCTGATATAAGAACGAATAACCTGTGAAATATTTTCCCAATCTAAGCTAGTAGAACAAAGAGCATTTATACAATTGTCTTTAATGATATCCATTTCACTATTTTGTATAGATTCGAATAGAATTTTCCCTAAAATTTCCTTTGAGAAATTTCTCGTTCTCAAAGAGGCTAGAATATAACTCGATAAGGCCCTTGCAATTTCATTATCACTTTCAACTAAATTTTCTAATGATCGGCCATATCCAATTATATGAGGTAGTAATCTTTTCCTGCGTCCATCGACATTATCTTTCTTCAAGTGTTTGAAATATAAAACAAGATGTTCTTGAGTTAATAGCTCTTCTCTGTTAAGTGCACCAATTAAGATACTCGTTGTAAAACCACTGAATCCATCTGTATTCTCTATTTGCAAAAGTTTGGTTATTTCATTTTTCAAAATATTTACTTTTTCTTTTTCAGGATCTACCAATAACATACGATTTAATAATGATGCTAGGGAAAAATATATTTTCTTTTCATTAAGAAAATATTGTACTATTTCATTGAAGAGTGAAACAGATTCTCCATCATACTCTTCTGGTAAACTTACCTTCATCAAAGGTGGTAATATTTTTAAACTTATCGACTTTTTTGAAGTCCATTCATGTAAATCATTTAATATTGATTCGTCCAAATAAGGCTTCTGGAATGCTGGAAAACCGGCTTGTATCCAACTTCCGATTTTATAAATCCCATCAACTTTATATGATTTTTTTTCAATAATTTTATCTAAACCTCTAAAATATTCAATGTATTCGTTGTAGTCTTCAAATGAAAAGTATAAAGACACTATATCATCATGATCATGGGTAAGAAGATTATTAGAAAAATTGTATATGAAACTTGATCTTGTGTTCTGAATTAATTCCTTCAAGTATGGAACAGCACTTTTATAGCTCTTGGGATTCATTAAGAATTTAAGAACCTCAACTATTATTTTCAATTCCTTATCTGAATTTTCATGTGTTGAAATAAATTCTTCTATTCTTTCTTTGTTTGTGATTATAGCTTCTCTAACGCGTGGGTTAGCTACTAACGGGTAACGTTTTTCTCTCCCTTTTGTATCCGACATAATTTTATGAGTAAATAAAATAGCAATCATAATTGTCCATTTTTTTTCTTTATATTGTTCAACTATTTCACTTGTATACTCTATAAATTCATTTTCTTCTTCATCCTCATCTTCATGATCAATAGATAGTTCGAGAAGATTCATTAGGATTAAAATGATATTATCTTTAATTTTTAAAGTTTCCTTACTTAGAATTCTAAGTAATTGAATTCCGTAATCATTAATATGGATGGATTCTTCAAACAAATCTCTTTCTGGTATATTCTCACAAGCATCTATAACCCACTGTTCTAATATTTCGTATTTTACCCCAATATTGAAAAGTAGTGCTGCGTCTTTGCGATCTTGTAATGTAACTAATCTTGATAATGCCTCTTCTAAGTAAACATCGTAACCGAATACTTTTTCATAAGTACTTATATAACCATTTAATTCTGTACTGATTATGTTTTTAAATCTATGATGAAAAAATTCTTTTATACCCTTCTCAGCGTAATGTTCGGGTAGAGTTTTAATTTTTATATGAATTTCATTGGGTGAGATCACCTTATGATAGTCAAGTATTTTAATTGCATTTTGTAGTGCACTAATTTCTTGAAATGGTTCTCTAAAGGCTCTATCATTGAGAATATCAAGCAATAGTTGAGAACCTCTTTTTAGTATCTTATCCTCATCTTCAGAGTCAATTTGATTACATATAGTTATTATTCCAGAAGCCTCTCCTGGCAAATTCCTTCCAATCCTTCCAACAAAAAAAAGAACAACATTTCTCCAATGAGCTGATCTAGAAATAGCTTTAAATCTGTCTAATCTCTCAAGTGTATCTTTAGCGCTATCCACTAAGTGACATGCTGTGAAGAACTCTCGCATAACAGTTAGTGAAAATCCTATCTTTCCAAGTTGGGGACTTTCAAGCAATACAAGTCTATCCTGAACCTCTGTTAAAATATTCCCTACCTTCTTAACTAATTCTTCATCAGTTATATAAGGATTGTCATAATATAAATAATCAATAACACTATCTCTGAATTCACTAGTGTCCATTAAAGCATTTGAATTGCTTTGAGTAGCAAGATAGTGCAATTTATATGCGATAAATTTATGAATTCCATATATCAAATTTTTATCTGTAGGTACTAGGTTAGCATTCTTATTCTGTTCTCTATTATAAATAGTGTCCATATATTTTTGATATAGTTCTTCTCTTTGTTTTGGTGGAGTAGCACCAGCACGAATGATTACAAGTAGAATTGTAATTTGCAATGGCGTCTTTGTTAGATCTGCAACGACATCATCTTCTAAACAACTCGTTAAAACTTCAATTATTTTCCCGCCTCGTTTACCCAACTGTACTCCTTCACGATTCTCAACCCATTTTTTCGCATATTGTTGAGCTTTGTTTTTTGAGAGTTTATCTAATTTTAAATGCAAATAATGGTCAGGATTGAATTCTTCAGAGTACCCTTGCGGACGAGTTGAAGCAAGAACCTTTAAATTACTATTATAAACTGACTTTATTTGTCCTATAAAAGTTATAATTGCATTTATCATTTTACTTCGCACATTTTTTTCAGGAACCTCATCCAAACCATCTAAGACTAGTAAAATCGGATTATTCTTCAAGATTTGATGTACATTATCTGTTGTTACTTTCTTTCCAGTGCTACTACTCATATCATAAGAAATATAACTAAATAAGTTAGTATTCTCTTCATTTAAATTAAACCAGTGAGCAAGATCTTTTAATAGTATTCTGAAGGGGATTCTCGGAGTACAATCATCTAATGCAACTCCATCGATAGAGAATTCTGCCAACCTGCCTGTCAACCTTGCACGATGAACCTGAGATACAAATTGTCCAACAGTTGATTTTCCTTGCCCTGGGCCTCCAACAAATACCATTCTCTCAACTGAATCATCAAACAAAAACGATAATGCAGAATTTCTATCTTCATCAGTGCTGGCTTGTTTAAGCCATTTGGGTATACTGTCAGAAATTAATCTTTCATGACTCAACGTTTCAGGGATCACATCAATATCAAAAAACACGTTTTGTAATGGAACTGTTGAGTCCTCATCACCTGCATCATCTAAAGCAGCCGCCTGATCCTCAGTTAATCCTTTTTGACAATATAATTGCACAAGTTCATCTAGGCTATCATTTTCTTGATCTACATTGTTTAGAAGTCCCAGTAGGCGTGCTATGATATCCCCACTAACTAAAAATTGAAGATATGATTGACGCAATTCGATGTAGGAATCCAAAAATCCGCATACTTCTTCTGCCCCCCAAACATGTATATTTTTTATTCTATCTTGATATTTAGGAATTAAGACATTATCAATTCTGTCTTTCAATCCTTTTTGAAAAACAGGGGTTAAAGGCACATTAGTAATAAGTATGTAATTATCACACTGAATCTTATATACATTGATAATTTTATCTAGTTCGCTATCTAATTCAGAAAAAAGTAATTTTCGAGCTTCTTTTTGCCCTATCTGTAAGGTGTCATGGAATTTAGACTGAAATATCCATTTTCCATCCCAAGTTTCTCTTGTAGATGGATAATTCGCTCTGCCTTCATAGGTAGCTTCCCGCCCACCATCACTGCCCATACCATAAACCTTAACTCCTGGACCAATAACATTCTGTACTAGTGATTGTGACAATTCTTCAAAGCGCTGATGCCCTAAAGAAATCAAGTTATATTTAGTCATATTTTTCTGTCCACCTCTTATAAAATTATGGAATAGTCCCTGTATACCAGGACTTACGATCTATTATCCAATAAAAAAAACTTATTTCCACTATGAAATACATTTTTGAGCAATAAAACCTGCTTATGACAGGACGTATCTCACTCTCTCCATTAAACAATACACTTATTCGCCACCGCCACCATCTTCGCGGGCATCTCTTCCCGCAGTCGCCATACAAAGCTCATCGGTTTGTTCCCCTCATGACTGACATAATCGGCTTCACCCAGGAAGACAAATGGAGACGTATAATTATGCTCCTCCTTATACTCACGGACAAAGAGGGCAATTCGATTACCTTTATCTCTGTGTTGAATATAACGCTGCGCCGTAGCCGTATGCTCTGACACCCGGCTCTGAGTCTGCCAGTGAAATAGCCGCTCGTTAATCGCATAATCCTCATACAGCGTAGATGGAGAGAAATCTTTATCCGATTTGTTCAATGTAATGAAGAAGATATCGGTATGTTCATCGGCAAAATACTTCACGCCTTCACGGAAGGCGGGTGATCGCTGGGCATTCCAATAACCGAAGGCGGCGAGAACTTGGTCGATGGAGTACATACAGTGGATATCCAGTGGACAAGTGTACGGGAATGGATTGCTTTTATCCACAAATCGCAGATGAGCCAAATTATATTTGAAAATATCCACAAGCTCTGCTCGGAATGCTTCACAAGACAGCACACGCTGCACACCCTCTTCGATGCTGCTCAACCCTAATCTCTCGGGCGCAGCCCGGTGGAAGGTGTAATAGAACATGATCAACATGCGCCGTTCATCGGTGGTCGTTGGTTCTTTACCTTTTTCGATATAGTCGATTAGAAAGTTCAGCCAGCTTCGGGAGTTAATCGTCAGCACAGATGGCAGTCTGCGGATGTACTCTTCGTGTTCATCTTCAATGGGTGCTGTTAATCCGGCTTCGGCCAACATGCCGCGGAAATACCTTTTCCCCGTGCGTCCACCATACAATTCATAGAGAGTCATCCCGTGATGTTCCACAAAATGAGCCAAGGTCAGTGGCAGTCCGGTGTCTTTCTGGAACGTTTGCAGCTTCTGGATCAACGCTCTGCGATTACGACTCATCTGCTTCAAGTTGCGCATAATGTATTCCTTCGCTTGCTTTTCCAATTGAATGAACGTGCCGCGTGGCAGGTTCGAGAAGCCGTTCTCGACGTAGTACGAGATGGAATGTTTGGTAGCGCCGATCAGAGCACGGAACTTATCCTGGAACCTGTACTCCTGATGCGCTTGCCCGATGAAGTCGAGCACGGTCAGGCACTCTTTGCCAACCGCCATCCGTAGTCCACGTCCCAACTGTTGCAGGAATACGGTCAGGCTCTCAGTAGGACGCAGGAACAGGATGGTGTTCACCTCAGGGATATCCACGCCTTCATTGTACAGATCAACGACAAAGATCATGCGCAGTTCCCCGTTCACCAGCTGTCCTTTCGCAGAATGACGCTCCTGTTCGCTCGACCCACCATGCAGGGCCATGGATGGAATGCCGGCTTCTTTAAATATTTTTGCCATATACATTGCATGATCCACCCCTACGCAGAAACCAAGCCCCTTCACATCGTCCAGATCAGTTACGTATTTGTTCAGACTTTGGATGATCTGGTTGGCACGGATTTTGTTATGGGTATAGAGCTTCTCCAGTTCATTCAGATCGTAGCCTTTACGCGACCACTTCACCTGAGATAGATCGACAGTATCGGTGACGCCAAAATATTGAAACGGACTCAGTAGCTTCCGGTCAATGGCATCGGTTAGTCGGATCTCGGCGGCAATCGTATGATCGAAGTAGGCGGTAATGTCTTTGCCATCCATCCGTTCCGGTGTTGCAGTAAGTCCTAGCAAAATCTTCGGTTCGTAGTGGGACAATAGTTTCTGGTATGAAGGTGCAGCGGCATGGTGGAATTCATCCACAATGATGTAATCGTAATTGTCTGGGCCGGTGATCTCCGTCAGCTTCATAGCGTTAAGGCTCTGAATGCTAACAAACAAGTGGTCCAGCGCCTCTGCTCGGTGATTCCCGACATGCAGCTCACCAAAGTTCATATCCTTTAGGATATACCGGAACGTGTCCCTGCTTTGCTTCAAGATTTCTTCCCGATGGGCGACAAAAAGCAGCTTGGCTCCCGCATGGCTTGCCCGGAATCGCTTATAGTCGAAGGCAGAGATGACCGTTTTGCCAACGCCTGTGGCGGCAACGATCAGGTTGCGGGTTCGTCCATACAGCGTACGCTCGGCGTCCAGCTGCTCCAGCACTTCTTTCTGATAATCATAAGGCTGGATGTCGAGGTGAAAGTAGTTGGACTGATCTTTTTTACGATTCAGAGCCGCCTTCAGCTGTGCCTCATGTCCTTCATCCTCAGCAACATATCGCGTAAATTCGCGGTCATTCCAGTAACTCTCGAAGGTCGCTTCAATCTTGCGCAGCACATCGAGTGAATCCTTCTCCGTCACCTTGAGGTTCCACTCCATACCACTGGTCAGCGCCGGGTTGGACAGGTTAGAGGAGCCGACATAGGCTGTCGTGAATCCAGTATCACGGTGGAAAATGTACGTTTTGGCGTGCAGCCGAGTCACTTTGGTATCATACGAAATCTGGATCTCTGTGTTAGGTAATTTGCTAAGTTCAGTGATGGCCTTCAGGTCGGTTGCTTCCATGTATGTAGTTGTGATGATACGCAGCTTGCCACCGCTCATCGTGAATTGTTGAAGCTGTTCCAGAAGTAGGCGAAGCCCGCTGAATTTGATAAATGACACCAACCAGTCGATCCGATCGGCGGTCACGATCTCCTTTTGCAGCTCCAGTAACATACTCGGCTCGGACTTGGCACCTGTGAACAAAGAGCTTTGGGAGATCGGCGTATCTGGACGAACGATTTTGGTATCCCGGACCGCACGAATGCTGTTCAGCTTGGAGTACACATGGGTCAGCACTTCCCCCTGCTCATCCAGTTGTAATTCGTTGTATTCTTCTTCCCCCAGTGTGCCTTTCAGGGTAGCAATAATCTCATTACACGTTCGAATCTGCGCCAACACTACTGTCTTATCTTCCGTCTGTTCCCGTACAATCTTGAGCGCTCGCCGAGTCACCGCCGCCAAATACGTGGACAGCAGCTTGCGCGCTTCCTCTGCATCCAACTTCTCGGTCCCAATGTTATACACATCCGGGTCCAACGCCGAAATCTCCTGTCTGGTGATTGTGTTGATAAGCTGTTCATATATGCCTTGTTTCATGAATGTACCTCGTGTGGGTGTAGGATGGTTGTGGATAGTTCTCTATGTATATGATGAGCTAAAAATTGTTTCTTCTATATTATCGACCAATCTATGGAAGATTTCATTAGTTGTTTGATTTCATAGGAAAAAGCACCTCTACTTTTGGTTTGGTAGAAGTGCTCAATGATATGACTTTAAGTCATGCATAGATACGCGCAGCTCATATCATCTTTTCACTGTATCGATTGGATTATAAGTTAGTATGACAGTCTACTCTCTTAAATTGAAAATAAGGTTATCATTTTATCTTTAATAGAGATTGATAAGTAATTGCTTGTTTTTTGAGTTTGAATATCAACAAACAGGCTAGTTATCTCCTTTTGTAGTACCAAAAGCTCGGCTGGAATAACAAAAACATTCATTTTCTTTATATTCAGACCCTCATCATCAATTTCGATCTCAATTCTCTGTATATCATCGTCAGCACGCAAAATATCAGCTAGACAATAGACAATCTTATCTTCTCTAGCCTCCTTAACCACTTTTTCTCCTAATAACCCTAAGAGAACTTGATAATTCGGATCTCCGTCTTTAAATATATTAATTAACTCAATGATTAGGTCATTCAGAGAAATATTTCTTAATTTCTCTTCCATCCTCTCTCTTGAATCATCTAGAAACCACGATTCGAGGTCCACTAATGTATCGTCTATCACTCCTAGAACATATGGCTTAGTGTAAAGAAAATCCTTATTCATTGTTCAACCCACCTTTTTGAATGGCGTGTCACTTATATAGTCGAGTATATTTTACTGCCCTTACGCTAGAGTAAGTTCTTTCATCACGATGTCTGATTTCTCTTGCCACCCGTTCATAAAGAAAAGCACTTCTAATTTAGAATCTCTCTTGTAGAAGTGCTTAATCCCTTTAAATGAATTATCTATAGATGTATAAGACTATACAATCTTTTCACTGCACCACTTCGGGTCATATGGCATCTTACTTAATTTTAAAATATCGTCAGCGGTGTAATACCATTCGGCATCATCAAACCATAAATAATCCTCGCCGTTATCTTTAAAATACTCTACAACGAATCTAAAGATAAATTTGTACTCATGATTTATATTTTCAATATCTAAAGCCCAGAAGTAATTTTCGTCTTGAGTAAGCCAAGTGAAACTATCAATTGAGTCTTCTTCTACTTGATTAACATTAAATGTGAAATACTTTAAGTTGTCTTTATTATCTATGGTTTTAAAAGTAGATTCATCAACTTCTGATAGAGTCCCTTCAGCAGATATAAAGAGATCATCACGGTATTTATCTTTTATCAAGATGCAAAACATATTCGCTTTTTGCGCTGCTTTCTTAAAATCCTCAATGGCTTTTTCAGGAACATAATTTTCTATCTTTTTTAGGAATATGACAGAACTCATCTCAAACAGCCCACTTTCAATTCTTCTCGATTAGATTTCCCGCTCTCATAATCCGTCTCCGAAGTTGATTTTGCAACTCCTAAAATTTAGATCCTCTACCCTATAAAAACAATTACGTCCTGTCTTTGAAATGCAAGTGGCAACTTTTCTCGAAGTCCCTCTATTCTTTCGACTATTTTATCCCTTTGCTCACCTTTTTAATTCTTTATAGCCCATTCCTTTACCAGAAGTAGTTCCTCAATAATCATCGGCACATCTTCCCCTTCTATATCAACACCAGTTGAGAAGAGATCTATCCATTTTAAATCTAATACTTCAACTGCGGGTGACCATCAATCCTTAAAAAAAGTTTCTGTTGCAACTGGAACAAAAAACTCTTTTCAAAATCATTTTGTGGTTCATGTATCACAGCACTAATAGACATTCCTTAATTCCCTCCGAAATTTGCGAATTATCCCAGGCCTAACGTCCACAATTTTGCCCACTGTCATAGCATATGTAAGACTGGTTACACTATTGTAAGTTTCTTCATCCTTATCAAAGAAAAGTTTCTCTTTTCTACATATGTTCCGAGCAGCACTCGATAAAAGATAAGTCGGCATGCTCTTTCCAAGTCTAAATAGTATAAAAGATGATATCCCCATGAATTAAATCTCCCAATAATAAGATGATACAACTCTTCACTGCTTGCCGACCATAATTAGGAATGAGCTCTACATCATCTATTGTATAGATTCATTTTCTATACTCTCAACTTCTAACATCTTTTGTTCAACCCATTTCATAACCATTTCTGCCTCCTTTAAAGCAATCACTCCCTTTTTACTTTTAAATTTGTAAGTTTCGTAAGCCCATAGTAATATAATTTTCACAAATTCAACTGTCTCTAATTTACAGATCGGTTCAATTTCATCTTCTTCCTCATCATAAAATGGATCTTCAATTATTGTATAGTCTTTATGTGATATAACGCTGGATGCATTTCCTCCATGTCTATATTCGGAGATTCCTCCCCTTAATACTTCAAAATAATTCTCAATATCTTTTCTCAAATCTTCAAATCTCCAAGAAATATCAGATCCTAAAGGATCACTTATCATAGTGGCGAACTCAAGTGTTTTTTCCTCGTCAAAATCCATTACAACCAAATTAAATTCATCCATATATTTTAATTTATATTTATATTTTATCTTCACTAATGTACCCTCCAATTCATGGGTATGCTGAGATTATCTTATCATTTCTCAAAATAAGCTCTATTTCCATACCTGTGCTTGTTTTCCCTATATATTTATTGTTTTATTATATTTACTTTACTATTAAAAGCTTCATTTACTGAATCAATTACCTGTTGTGGTGTCCATTCCTTTGGAAAAAATGTGGATTTGGGTCCTTTTGGTACTCCATTAATTTCAACATTGGCTTGATAGACACCAAACTCATTAGGTGTATCAACTTTCCCAACAATCTTACCGTTAATATTTGGTATCCCGGAACACACGAATACTGTTCAACTTGGAATACACATGGGTCAGTACTTCCCCCTGCTCATCCAGTTGCAATTCATTGTACTCTTCTTCCCCAGCATGCCTTATGTAAGTGGTACCATTAGATGCTTGTTATTAGTAAATATGGTCTCTGCTCTATTATCGTCCAGCATGGGAGAAAATTCATTAGTTGTTTGGTTATAAAAAAAGAGCACTCTCTACCCATTCTGAACGGTAGTAGTGCTACACTTTGGGTGTGAGCTATTATGAAATTAACATGAGTAATCGGCTTCCTGCCCAAAGTAAGTACCCAAATTGAATCGTGACATACATGATGTATTCTATAACCGTTAGTTTCCTTTGCCTTTTGATTTTACGTAACTCTAGAAAGTAAAAGAAGGTACCAATTAGTAAAAGAATCACTGCTAATTCATTAATTGTTTCTAGGATGGATATACTCCTCATCTCCTTTCATACTAAAGAACCTTTTAAATTTTATTAGACATCAATCACACTCATAATTATCATTCGTACCTTGGATTCAAAGCATCTCTCCAAACGTATTCATCCACGAAATTAACCTTTTTCTCACTAAAATAAGCTCGGGTCACTTGCTCCAGATCATTCAAGATTTGGGGCCAATCATTCTCATTAATTTCCTTGGATTCAAAGTCCCCAACAATGTTCAGCCATCGATGATTTAACTGCTGGTACTCCTCGATTCTGGCTTTAAGTTCAGCTTTTACAGGATAACTGGTTATATCCAGCCTCTCGAACGTCATTCGCATGCGGTGAAGTGTAGGTGGCAAAATGTCATCTTGGCCTAAGTCGTTAGTATATAATGCTGCGGGTTTTACCAGCCAGTTGGCTTCTTCGCTGAAACTTAGATTCATCAAGTTATACTTATCTATAATCTGCGTCATATCTGTAAAGTTGTAATAGAGCTGGCTGGCTTGTTCGCCATCCTCAACCATCTCGTTTGTTATTATTTCATTCTTAAGTATTCGGTTAAATAAAATATCATTATTTATAATCGCACTCTTCATATCAACCATATCTTGTCGTACATTCATCGTTAGATACTGCTCATACATTCTTTTTTCTTTATAGAGGCTATAAGTTAGAACAAGTAAGATCACCAAGGCAATACAACATCCGATTATTAAAAGTCGTTTTTTTAGTATCATGGCAAGCTTTTCTCCTAAGATTTTATAGTAAGAAGCACCTCTACGTTTGTGTGTAGAAGTGCCTTTAAGTAGTATCATTATTCCATTTACCTGCTGATTTTTTTAGCTTGATAGCTCCCTTTCAATATAAGGACGGTCAAGTAGAAGAAGAAGGCTTGAAGTTAGATATTTAGTTTGATATTCATCCAACTGATTATTGACCGTCAACAGACCATTCTTCATTCTAAGTAGTTGAGTAGAACCATCTTCTAGGAATAAAAGATTACCCTCAGTATGTTTTATAAGCTTACTAATAATTCTGAAAGTATACTCTATCCCTTTATAAAAAGTACTCCCAAACAATTGAAGCCTAATACATACATTAACATCTAAGTTATAATGTTTTTTAACAAAAGCGATATCGGAAATATCCTCTATCTCAAGAGTCAATGAGAAAAAATCAGAACCAATTACAATTTCTTCATCGTTACTATTAAAAAAAGCCGATCCGTTAACAAATTCAGTGGTATATCTTTTTAACAGTTTCCCTAGAGAATTAAGATCTAAATTAGATCGTAGAAATAATTCGAAATCCATTTTATTTTTCTTCCCCAAATTCGACTTTGTAGCCCACGCAAACTTCTGAGCATCACCTAGATTATATCTCCAACCTGATAACTTAGTCCTAATCTATGAAAAGGGAATTCAACTGAACCATTTAGCTTTTTATCATCCACAGTTATTACACTGTTTTTTCGCATTAATATTGGTTTATCATTCAACTCTAGAAGACAGTCTCCATCATTACCATTAATTAATTTTCCAATGAAGACCATTAGCTCGTCTGCCCAATGACTATAAGAAGATATAATATCAATGTAACAACTAAACTTTAATTCAATATTATAATCTTCACTTGCAAACATAGTACCAGGCCCTCCCTCATTAATGGATAGTGTGAACCCGTCGCAAGGGACCGTTAGCTTATTATTCTCTTCTATTATTTCAACATTTTGAAATAATTTAGTTAATGAATTTTTTAATTCTCTGTATTCAGAGTAACCTCCAAAATAAAAATTACCAAACATATTTTTCCTCCTTTCTAAGGTTTTAATCTCGTTATCTGTCCAATCTAGGATTTTATAGTAAGAAGCACCTCTACGCGGTAGAAGTGCCTTTATGCATTATCTGTAATTCAGTTGTGAGATTTTGTAAAAGCCGAATACTCGATATTCTTAAGAAGTTCTCCATAATGCGTCTGGAGCAATTCAAGGTATGTTCCGTCGAACGTATACTTTCCGTTCTTAAAGAAAAATATCTCTTCTCCAGAAGTGTGATAGAAGACGCCATCTACTCTAAGTGATTCTAATATAGCGAAGGAAATTTCATACATTGTTTTATACCATGATTCATATTGCTGGTTATTCTCCAATTCATAAGATATCGTTTGTTGATAAATAAAATCCTCTTCTTGAAACATCGTTTCATAAGATGCTGCTGGATGATCAGGTGGAAAATTATTATCATAAGTAGTTATTTTCAAACCACCGCTTAGATCAAACTCATCAATGGACAATGAATTGTATTTTCGGTTCATATAATTCACTTCAACATTCTTACTTTCAATTAATTTTTTTAACCATGACGCATCTTGTTTTCCATTCAACTTCAGTGAATATTCCATAACTTGTCTCCTCTACTTTAAGGGAATACTGATATAATCTTACCATCCTTTTTAATTGCAATAACTTCTTCTAAACCTTGGATTTCCCATTCTTTAAATTGCTTAAGCAACGCAGCGTCATCTCCAGACCACTTTGTTAAATTAATTACTACATTCTTGGTTTGTTGCTTAATCACAACCTTTTCTTGAACCTCACTCCAAATACCTCTAATGCCTTTATTTTCAGTTGGTGCATAGCAGTCAAATATACGCCCTTCAATTCTAAAATCGGGATCTCTGTTGGAATCAATTCCATCACTATCCCGAACTTTTGGGTTCTGTTCAATTCGATATCCACTTCTCGCCAATTGATCAGCAGCATCATTTTCTAATTCCAAAGACTGTTTGGTCGCCTTATCCGCATTATTCGGAATTTTTGTTCTCATTCCACTTGGTGAGGCTTCTGGATTACGTGTTCCACTAGGCTTTATTAAATCTCTTGGACTATCATTTCCCTTCCAAGACTCTTTTTTACCTCCTGTTGATCCACCACCAGATCCAATGTCATCCTTCGAACGAAAAGCTTTGCCAAACAAAACATACGCTAGTGCCTGACCTGTCATCGCTCCACCGTAATATCCTGCTCCACTCTCATCGATCTGTTTCTTCTGCTCATCCACAAATTGCTCTATGTCAGACCTGGCTGTTCCTGTGCCCCAGGCGGCATCCCATGCGAATCCGATACCTCGTCCAACATCAACCACTCTTCCTACTGTCATGGCATAGGCCAGACTGGTTAACGTACTAAACGGATTGTAGAATAACGTTTCTGCCGTCTGGCCCATTCCGGTTATCGTTTCGCCAATGGATTTATCGAGCAGCCCTACAGCGAAATTCCGTTTTAATTCTTCCGGTATGTACAATGCTACCTCGCCTGAGCCATCGGTTGTCCTGAAATTCCTTGCGATAAATGTAAACTCATTTTGGATGTTGTCCAGCAGTCCAAGTGTAGCAGGAAAAACTTCTTTCACCTGCATAAAATCCCAGAAGAACCGCTCTCCAGTGACACCAGACCATTCGGACTGCAACAGGTAAATTGACTTTTCCAGTTCCCGTACCATTCGCTCCAGTTCCAGCTTCTTCTGCTGGACGAGCCGGGCTTTTTCCTCTAATACATCGGGATGTACCTGAATACGCTGCATTCTATCTTCACCGCCAACCTGACCGTAGTATATGTACCTAAATTTTAACAAGTTAGAAGGAGGATTGGAATCAAACGGAGGATTCATTTTCACATAGTCTAACTGGAAGTTGGTAAAGATCCTTAGGCAGATATATTGCGCATTCGTGCATGTTACTCCAAAATTCGATCAATTGGTTAAAATGTCCGAAGGCTCGCCATTGCCTAATTCGATTACCCACACCAAGCTCTAAGGTATAATAAACGAAAACATACTAACTGCCACCCTCGTCTCACAGGAGCTAAAATTCCAATTCAAAGGAGGCTCATCTATGAAATTAGAACGACTTGATCATCTCGTGTTAACCGTAGAGAATCTGGAAGCAACGATTGCATTTTATACGAATGTATTAGGCATGCAAGCGGTCGAATTCGGCCAGGGCCGAAAAGCGTTACAGTTTGGACAGCAAAAAATCAATCTGCATGAGCGGGGCAAAGAGTTTGAACCCAAAGCCCATATCCCCACACCGGGTTCAGCAGATCTTTGTTTTCTGGTCAGCACACCTCTGGAGGAAGTCATTACACATTTAACACACCAGAACACGAAGATCGAAGAAGGACCAGTCAAAAGAACAGGTGCACTGGGGCCAATCTGTTCGGTGTATATACGTGATCCTGACGGTAATCTGATCGAACTATCCAATGCTTTGTATGCATAAACCACCAGCTCTCGCTCTCCAGATAGCAGCAAAAAGATCCTGAAAAGCCTCGGCTTCGCAGGATCTTTTTTGATTTACAGCATGAATAATTACATAGCTCAACTATTTACGGTTAGATACCGCTCTCATCACTTGGGAATCGAAAAGGTACTGCCTGCCTTCTCACAACCGATTAACACGTTAAAAACACGTTGCTCACTCTTCATCGTACCGATCCCTTCGCAGGTGTTGGTCGTGATCCCCTGTTTGGAGCCATAGGCATCCCTTGACTTATCATAAGTCGATTGAATGACTGAGCCATCGTATATCAATTCATAGATGACGGCCCCACCTTCGATGGTATACATCGTCACACGAACCTGATCCTGCTGTTTGTTCTTCACATTCTTCACAAAAGTATTCCACTTATCCTTGTTTCGCATGCCTTCGAGAAGCACAACGACATCCCCGCTTTGCTCCGCTTGCTCAGGGTTATGTGGCTCAATAATTTCCGGAAATGAATTCAAAACCACTGGAGAATCCACTGTCGGATCATTTGCCTCACAGGCTGTTAACATTATTAACGCTAACAAAAGCGTGAGCAGTACTCTTTTCATCCAATCACCTCATGAATTAAGACGCTAAATTCTCCGTACATGTTACCTATGTGCTGTTAGAAATAGCTTAAAACACTCAGTACGGATCTTCAATATAAAGGAATTTTTATTATTTGTATGTAACTTCATCCTTCCATAGAGTGTTTATATAACAATGCATTATTTACGTCCATCTCATCCGAAAAAGAGGCGATACACATGCGTTCGGTTAACCCATCCGATGACATAGCAAAAGAAAAACAACGCCCCACTTCACGCTTGAATCATAGACCTAATAGTAAAAGTAAATCGTCCCGACGATTCGCCATTGCAATGGCTGCAGCACTAGTTGCGTCCAGCTTGTTGTTGGAGATGACAGCTGAGCCAATTACTCACGCAGCCCCTAACGTACAGCATTCCGCCAGTAACACTTCTGTTCAATCGAATGCAGTAAATACAGAGAAGAAACTCCACTATACCGCTGTAGAGGGAGCTTATTATTACACAGTCGCCTTGAGAAGTGATGGTTCGGTCTGGACCTGGGGCCGCAATTTGTTGGGAGAGCTGGGTGTGAGCGAGAACATTCGATATCGTCATACATTTAGTCCCATCCGCGTACCGGAACTATCTAATGTAATAGCTATTTCAGCCGCCGGTGGTGGAATCAACGCAGCAGTTCAGGCAGATGGAACGGTCTGGGAGTGGGGTGCTGGCAAACTACCAAGCAAAGTCGAAAGCATCAACTCTGCGAAGGATGTAGTGACTGGTTCTTTCACTGTCGCCCTTCTCCAAAACGGGACAGTCTGGTCATGGCAGCGCCCTAACGCTCAAGGAATCAATTCAGATGATCTCATACGTAAACCACATGCGATTAGCGGACTGAAAGATGTTATCCAGGTTGGATCCGCAGGTCTGCATGGATATGCTTTGAAGAAAGATGGCTCCGTATGGACGTGGAACGAGCCCGACGAATCCGGGAATGTCCTGTCCAAACCTACCAAGATAAAAGGTCTGACCAACATATCTTCGATCACAAGAACAGATACGTCCCTGCTTGCACTGGATAAGAACGGGAAAGTCTGGGGTGTGGACGAGACAGGGAAAGTATTCGCCTTTCATTACGACTTCAAGGTGAAGAAGATGGATGGAAATACGCAATATATGTTAATACTCACGACATCCGGTGAGGTGTACAGCTACGGAAGAAGTGTGAACGGTAAAGAAGGAAAAGTAAACCATTTATCCGGTATTACTGATATTTCAGCAGGATATTACCACAGTCTTGCCTTATCCTCGGATGGAACCGTCTGGGGCTGGGGAAGTGATAAATACGAGGAAGCGGGTGCACCTGCAACGTCATCTGGAGGAATGGTCTACAAACCCGTTCAAGCCAAAATTGGTACAGATGTATATCTTAACGGTGAGCTGTTCCAGTCAATGTATGCCGCTGTTGAAACGCCTAAGACCGTGCAACTGCCAATCAAAGCCATCGCCACAGCACTTGGAGCAAAATTTGAGATTCATCAGGTGAAAGGTAGCCCGAACCACTATACGTTGAATTATGACAATCGGACAATCACAATCCGACCTAACGAGACACAGTATGTTATAACCTCCGCCGATTCCTCTGGGGAGCGAGTCGTGCAGATACCTGAACCCATAAATAACTACTCGGGAGCAACTACAGTGCCTTTTGAGATATTGCGTGGTTTGGGATTGAACGTGTCCTGGGATTCAGAGAAAGCGATGCTGACCATTGACGATGCTGGTAAGAAAGATTCAGGAAGCTAAACGAATCGTTTAACATACAAAAAAATCCCCTTCAGGTAGACGTCTTGTTCTTAACAAATACCGTTTACTTGAAGAGGATTGATATAAAATCATCTCTATCCCTGAACTACTATATCTGGCGTCCTACTTCTCGAACCGGAACCAGCCAAAGTCAAACTGACTACCCGGTAGGAAAATAAAGGTCACCTTCTGCACACCTTTAACCTGCTCAAGCTCAAACACCCGCTCCTCATATCCATCGGACTGTGTGAAATCGACCAGCTGATTGCTCTGTCCATCCTCACCTGCAAAGCGGATATGAATCGTGTTTTTATCGATTGTTGAACGTCCATAGATCACAAGCTTGGACGTGCCTTCTGCCGTGAAGTCCATATTTTCAAACTCCAACGACACATTGTTTCCGATCCCCTCGACATGATCACCCTCGATCTTGAACGTATCCCCATAAAGATGATCGCATGATGCAGCCGTATTCTGTTCAAATGCCCGGCTTTGGCGCTCGAATGAGAAGCCTTTGATATGAATCTTCTGCTTCAGTACAAAGCAGATCGACGTAATCCCGTTCAGCCGCTTGGACAGATGATACGTCTCTTCCTGATACACATTCCATCTGGATTCTTTGTCATACACCACATCTGCCAGCAGTGTACTTCCCTCTTCATCCGGCATGCCTTCCCAGATCTGAATGAAGTACTCTTCACTGGACAACGCAAAGATTGGAATCGTAATGGTATCGGAGCCGTACGGCCCGAAGTCGATATTGCGGAAGCCCACATGTGTCTCCCCGTCCCGGCTTGTCGCTACCCCACGTTCATTGCCGTTACCGACATCCCCTTTGGTGTAATCGTACAGCCCGCCCGTAATAAAGCCGTATGGATCTTTGTAAGCCGTGCCCAGACCCGTTGCTTTGAACTCCAGTTGGGAGATGAGTTTGGTTTTATCCGTACCGTTACTGCTCGTCGCACGAAGACGGAATTCTCCATCGCCCAGAGCAGATACGTTGACCTCCAGGCCATTAGCTTCGACCTTGGCAATGTTGGATTCAATACCTGCATCGTTCACCACTGCCCACTCAATATCCCGATAGGATGTGTTCTCCGGATACAGCTTGGCTTTCACCGTCATCTGCTGTTTCGATGGATCGAATAGCTGTCCACCTTCGCTGATAATCTCGATTTTCCGCAAAGGAATCTCCTGCAGACGTCCCGTCAGAACCGGACGTTCTGTATTACTCATGAGTACGATATGCTCCTGACCTGCAGCGGCACCGGAATCACCTAAGGTACGATCTACTGCGCCTGCAACAGCTCGTGATTCGAACTCGGCAGCTGCACTTTCCAATCCTTCCGATGTCACCTCGATCCGTACCGTTCCCGATTCGTTCGTTGCCCCGATGATGGCCATCAGCTTGCCGCTGAACAGTCTTCTGCTCAGTCCTTTGTATGGATCATAGTCCGTGCTATCTCCATTATCCAGACCCAATAGACGACCTGCACCTGTCACTTGGACCTGCACACGGTTGTTTGCATTTTGCACGGGATTGCCCGCTTCATCTTCCACTTGGATTTCCACGAAAATAAGATCCGTACCGTCCGCTTGCAGCTGCTCCCGATCGGCTTGCAGACGAATCTTCTTCGCATCTGTATAGGATCTTTGCACATCCGTTGCAATAACGTTGCCGTGTTCATCATAAGCGATCGCTTTGAGCTCGCCTTCTTCATATGGCACTTTCCACCAGCCTGCCAGCTGGGTTCCCTTTGCATGGTCGATATCATACGTGCCAATTGTCTTGCCATTCAGCTGCAATTCAATCTTCGGCGCATTACTGCACACGCGTACATCGATCAGCTGACCAGGACTGAAATCCCAGTAAGGGAACAGGTGAACCATCGGACTTTTCTTGTAATCCGTCCAGGCTGCTTGGTAGATATAGTAGGAATCTTTCGGGAACGTTGCTGTATCCAGCTGTCCAAAATACGAATTCTTTGTATGATACGGTGTTGGTTCTCCAATATAATCGAATCCGGTCCACAGGAACTGCCCCAAGGAATACGGCGTATCTCGTTCTGCCAAAATGCAATATTCTGCGGACTTCGCGCCCCAACTTGTTGTACTGTTACCCAAAGCCGAGCACTGCTCATCATCATCTGCCAGTATGGATTGCTCGAACGGGAAGTGATAGATCCCACGGCTCTGCACTACAGACGACGTTTCACTACCATAGATAATCCAGTCCGGATGTTCTTCGTGATGTTTGTCGTAGTATTTCTCCGCGTAGTTATAACCTGCGAGCTTCACGATGTCTGCACATTTTTGTGCGTTTTCCCATGGCATGTAGTTCGAACCAATCGTCACGCCTGCATTCCCTTTTGGATCAAATTCCAATACATAATCCATCAGCATGCGGGTTACTTCCTGCCCCCGCTCATCCGCATGAGTGTCGTAAATCTCGTTACCGATACTCCACATAATCAGACTTGCATGGTTACGGTCACGCTTCACCCAGCTCTTCACATCAGTATGTGCCCATTCCGGGAAAAATCTCGCATAGTCGTAAGGGGTCTTGGCTCTCTCCCACATATCGAACGCTTCCGAAACGATCAGCATACCCATCTCATCCGCAAGTTCCATGAACTCTTTGGCAGGCATGTTATGAGCGGTCCGGATAGCGTTAACGCCCATTTCCTTCAACAGCACAAATCTTCTGCGCAGCGCAGTTAGGTTAAAAGCAGCCCCCAGCGCCCCAAGATCATGGTGTTCACACACGCCGTTCAGCTTCATCTTGACCCCATTCAGGTGGAATCCTTCGTTTGCATCCAACTTGATATTCCTGAAACCAATCCGCTGTGTGACGGTCTCGATCGTCTCATAGCCCTGCTCACCTGTAGCTACTTGCAGTTCCGTTACCAGATCATACAGATTCGGTTCATCCGGGCTCCATAACTTCGGAAGATCGACCTTCAGCTGTTGGCTGTTCGATTGTATCTCTTCATGTCCGGTGTCTGTACCCGCTGCAGCCGTAACGTTCGCTTTGCTGGATACGATCTGATTACCCTGATACCAAATCGTGTGCACAAGTTGTGCGTTCTGATTGAGACTCAGCTCCGTATCCACCTCAACCTGCCAGCCTTCTGGCTGCTGCTGAATCGATACATAGGTACCGTCTGTGACGATATGATTCCGATCTCTCGTTTTGAGCCACACATTGCGATAAATTCCGGCCCCGGAATACCATCTGCTGTTGGGACTCTGATGCACAACTTTGACTACAATTTCGTTGTCACCTTCCACCAAAGCACTCGTGATCTCATGCTCAAAAGCCGAATAACCGTACTTCCATTCCCCCACAAGCTGACCGTTCACATATACGGAAGAATCCATATATACCCCGTCAAAGCAAAGCAGAACCTGCTGCTCATCCTTCGTATATGGGAATGTCTTGCGATACCATCCGATGCTGTCCTCATACAGTTCAAGCGTATTATATATCAGCCAATCATGAGGAAGCTCAACCGGTTCAAACGTTAACCCCGCAGACTCCGTAACCTCCAGCTTACTTTTCGCAAATTGCCATCCATCCGTAAAAAGCTTTTTCTGATTCATCTCAGCTCTCACTTTCTGTGTGTATTATGATTGCGGTTACAAACAAAAACAGACCATTTTCCGAAAACCTTTTCGAAAATAACTTGGTGAGACAATAACACTTTACCCGATTATACCATCTGACCACCTTTGTACGTCACTTTTTGAGCAGATTGAAGAAAAAAAAGGGCCCGCTTTAGATATCCAAGTCGGGACCTTACGAATTCCACCATATATATAACTACATTAATCGTTCATTGCTCGAATCGGTCTGTAGAATGCCCGAATATCATCAGCCAGCAACTCCGGTTCTTCCAAAGCCGTAAAATGCCCTCCACTAGGCATGGAGGTCCAGCGCGTTACGTTCAGGTTTTGCATCGCCCAAGACTTGGGCGGCAGCACGATATCCGCAGGAAATATGGCAATGCCTGTCGGAACTTCTATACGTCCCAATGGTGGCAAGGAATGTGAATTTTCGTAGTACATACTTGTGGATGATCCTATGGTGTTCGTAACCCAATAGATCATAATATGAGTCAGCAACTCATCCTTGCTAAATAGTTGATTGAGGTCACCTTTACAGTCGCTCCAAGCACGAAATTTCTCAATGATCCAAGCGGCCAAACCTACTGGCGAATCGGAAAGCCCATAGGCAAGTGTCTGAGGTTTGGTTGATTGAATGGACATATAACCCCCCTCTTGTGAAATCCATGTTGAAGCATTTTTCTTGTACTCTCGTTCTTCCTCTGAGCGTTCTGCCTCATCCTGGGAAGATAAGAGATCTCTTATGATACCAATATCCGTTAAGTGGATTCCAACTAGAAGTTCAGGATTATTCGATGCCAGATAACGTGTAACGCCAGAACCAATATCTCCACCTGCAGCAGCGAATTTATTGTAGCCTAATTCTTTGGTCATTAGTTTGGCCCACATCTGGGAGACACGAGAATTGTTGAAGCCAGGTTGGTCAGGGCGACTAGAGAATCCAAATCCAGGCAGTGAAGGCACAATGACATCAAAAGAGTCCTCCGGATTACCTCCATGACTCGCGGGATCGGTCAGGAGAGGGATAATCTTTTGATAACGAAGATAGCTATCGGGCCAGCCATGGGTAAGAATAATCGGCAGAGGGTTAGGCCCTTTACCACGTTCATGTACGAAGTGCACATCCACCCCATCCAACTGGCAATGAAACTGGGAAAATTGATTCAGCCTGGACTCTTGTGCTCGCCAGTCATAATGATCTCTCCAATAGGAAACGAGTGATTTTAAATAACTAATATCTGTTCCTCGCCCCCAGCCGGAGTCTACCAATTGATCTGGCCAACGGATGTGATGCAGCCGATATTGCAAATCGTCCAGAATCTCATCGGAGACATGAATATGAAAACGTTCAACAGTCATCAAGATTTCCTCCCTTTTTGTTGATTCACAACGTTATTATATCCTTTTATTGCTATTCATAGATTCCATCTCTGTCAATCGATTCCTGTAATTTCTTGTCGTGCTATGTTAGATTATCCATTGGAATAATATCACATATATAGATAGGGGAAATTAGAACGTGAAGAAATCATGGGTACTATCAATCATTATGAGTTTTGTTTTGCTCGGCGGGGTATTCGCACCTGCAGGGTCCTATGCCGCTGCTGCGGATGACTCAACTACTACATATTCGGAAGACGAATACTATGAAGAAGTTGACACGTCAGAACAAGAACCGATCCCTACAGTCGAAGAAGAAGATTTCCTCAACTACCTGGATCAGTTGGATAGCGCATCGGTATATGAAGAGAAAGCCTTCAACGCTCTTGGAGGAGGATTTTACATTACATCTTCCAATCGCAAGTCCGTTTTCCTGAAATTGACCAACACAGCGATTCCTAACTACACCAAATATGTATCCAAGCTGAAGCTGATTAAACCGCAAAATGCGGAACTGCAAAAAATCCATGCCAACTTGATTAAAGGTAGTTATGCACAGCTGGAAGGATTCCAACTCGCTAAAAAGGCTGTCTCCAAAACAACGGTAAACAGCGCTGTCCTGAAACAAGCCAATGCCAAAATTGATACCGGCAAGAAAAGTATCGAGAAATATCATAAAGAAATCTCTGCTTATGCCAATAAGCTTGGGTATGATTTTTAAATAATAGTCCACCAAAATGTGTGTTGATTGTGAATCATTCTAACTCACACATGAAGCAGGACACACCATTTGTTCCACAATAAACAAATTGAGATTTCAGGAAAAAAAGTGTTTTCTTTTTCCAATTTAGTTCGTATAATAGCACTATAATCAAAAGGCTATGCTGCCGAAAGGTACAACCTCGTGAACATTGGGGTTGTGCCTTTTTTGCGTTTATAGCCATATGATCCATCCCAGATAAGGAGTGAATGCTATGTTACTTGAAGCTATTTATCATCGTCCCAAAATGAATTGGTCCTACGTATATGACCGTTCCACCATGCACCTGAGGCTCCGTTCCAAGCGGGGCGACCTGGATGCTGTTATCGCCATCATCGGGGATAAATATGCATGGGATCGTACGGTTCTCCACCTTCCGATGCGAATCTTTGCCCGTGATGCCCTGTTCGATTATTGGGAAGTGGAAGCGCAACCACCCTACCGCAGATTACGCTACGGCTTCCAACTGATCGAGGGAGAGAAATCGGTCTGGATGACGGAACGGGGATTCGAACAGGCTCTGCCTGATCATCCGTTGGAATTTTTCGATTTTCCATTTATGAATCCGGTGGATTTCTTCGAGGCACCTGCTTGGGTTAAGGATGCGGTGTTCTATCAGATCTTCCCTGAACGTTTTGCCAATGGTGATCCGTCGATCAGTCCAAAGAATGCTGAACCCTGGGGCGGTGAACCGACGCCTGTCAATTTTTTCGGAGGTGACCTTCAAGGCGTTCTGGACCACCTCGATCATCTGAGTACACTTGGCATTAACGCCATTTATTTCTGCCCAGTGTTCCAGGCTACAACCAACCATAAGTACAATACCGCAGACTATATGAGGGTCGATCCGCACTTTGGCACCAATGAGAAATTGAAGGAACTTGTGGATGCATGCCATGAACGCGGCATACGGGTAGTTCTGGACGCGGTGTTTAACCATTCAGGCAGAGAGTTCCTTCCATTCGCGGATGTGCTTGAAAAAGGGGCTGCTTCCCGTTATGCGGATTGGTTCCATGTCAGAGAATGGCCGGCACGTATCGAGGATGGTATTCCCACATATGATACCTTTGCCTTTGAACCTCTTATGCCTAAACTGAACACAGAGCATCCCGAGGTTAAGGAATATTTGCTGGAGGTGGCCCGTTACTGGATTCAGGATATGGGTATCGACGGTTGGAGGCTGGATGTTGCCAATGAGGTAGACCATCAATTCTGGCGTGAATTCCGGCAAACGGTCAAATCACTTAACCCGGATGCCTATCTACTAGGCGAAATCTGGCATGATTCCATCATGTGGCTGCAGGGGGATCAGTTTGATGCAGTCATGAACTACCCTTTCACGAATTCAGTCATGGATTACGCTGTGCTTGGCAAGCTGGACGGCCTCGGATTTGCCAACGAGGTTGGCAAACTGCTTGCTGCGTATTCACAGCCTGTAACCGAAGCAGCTTTCAACCTGCTCGGCAGTCATGACACGCCAAGACTGCTCACCCTATGTGAAGGGGATGTACGCAAGATGAAGCTGGCAGTCATTCTGCTGCTTACGTACCCAGGTGCTCCTTGTATTTACTATGGTGACGAGGTAGGGCTGGATGGTGGCTATGATCCAGGTTGTCGCAAATGTATGGAGTGGGACGAACAGAAGCAGAACAAGGATCTGCTCGATTTCTTCACCCAAGCCATTGCCCTGCGTAAACAACACGCTGCATTGCGCAGTGCGGACATCTCCATGATTTACGCGGAAGCCGGAGACCCGTGCATTGCCATCGGACGCAAGGATCAAGATACCGGGGAACAATTCGTGCTTGTCCTGAATGCAAGTGAAGAACCATGCAGTATGGAGTTGCCACTACACCAAGGAACTTGGCGTAATGTATTCTCAGCCACAACTCGGGAAACTCAGCAGAACAAGCTGAAGCTGGACTTGGAAGCGTACGGTTTCTCCCTGTTGCAGTTGGATGTCAAATCACACGTGAAGGCATAACATCTTGCTTCATTCTAAATCCGTTCTCCGATGAGACTGTTGGTACGTCGTATGAGGCTATCTCCCATTAAATTGTGTGAAAGGATATCTCTCGTACGAATCACTTCGACTCTGTTCAACAAAAGGGGAACCGTAGATGCGTAATGCATCCAACGGTTCCCCTCTCCAATTACAACTCATGATGTCCCCTGCTGTATTGGCATTCATGGAGTCACTTTATTCATTCGTTCAATCAGTGCTGTGTCCCTTCCAAATCTTCCTCCAAGCTTGCCGCAACCTCATCCTGAACAGATGAGCTTGGAACGGGATTTCTTATTTTCTTCATTCTTGGGCTTGTTAATGTCTCCTGAGTAATCACAATCTTTTGTGGAATTTTGTACTGAGGCAGCTTGTCTCGGCAAAAATCCCAGATTTGTCTGCGCAGTTCCGTAAGAGGCTGCTCACCTGTAAGTCTGACCGTGGCCTTTACCATCTGTCCCATGATCCCACTCGGCTCGCCACTCACGACTGCCGTTTCAATGAATTCCATTTGTTCCAGAATACTCTCCACTTCCGCAGGATAAACCTTACGTCCGCCTACATTAATGATCTCGGAGCGGCGACCCAAAATGCGAATGTAACCATCCTCCATCTCTGCTTCATCCCCGGTCTGGAGCCAGCCATCTTCCGTGAACGGAGACGGAGCGTTCAGATACCCGATCATGGCCGTTTTCGTTTGGATCTCAAGCAGCCCGTCCACAATCCGATAATGGACTTCCCCATCACGAACCGTAAATTGCAATGAACCGGAATCTTTGGAGCGTGTCGGCAGAATGCCAAGCTCCGACATGCCGTAAGCCTGCACCGTACGTACATTCGGAAACTGTCTATTCCATGCGGTAAGCAGCGCCTCTGGCATGACCTCTGAACCATAGGAGACCACTTCGAGACTGGATAGATCGAACTCCCGATAGACTCCACTAAGGAGCAGCAAATTCATGAACGTTGGTGAGACTGGCAAGGCCTGAACACGATACTTTTCAATGGTTTTGCATACTTCTAGGGGGGAGCGATTCGGTATGACGCATAAACAGCCGCCGCTGGACAGGGATTGCAGCATCGTATTCAATCCGCCAATGTGATCAAACATCATGAACGGAATGGTACAGAGCGGCCGAACTTGCCGCCTGAACCCGTGCAACAGACGATCCGCGCTGTGAACAGCAGCTTTGCTTTGCCCTGTCGATCCGGATGAGAAGATTACCAGACCTGCGTTCTTTTCCTGACTCAGCCTTGCCAAAATCGGGGACCGAGAGCCTTGCACGGAGCAACGTCTGGCTATAGCTGCCCCTTTCCCAACACTCATGCGCCATTCTGCCTGAGCGAGCGCTGTATAATCATTCCGTTTAGCCTCAACCAAGTGTCGATCCATCGGAACCACAATACAATTTTGCTCCAGAAGAGCGATCAATGCTGCTGCGGCATAAGGAGAATAATCCTCTTCCAGCACAACGATCGCCCCTTCGAGCCCTTCACTGGAAATCCATTGGCTAAAGGTGTGAATCTGATCCAATAACCAGTTATAACTATAATGTTCGCCCTTCCATATCAACGCAGGACGATGGTCATACGCGGCGAACCGTTCCAGAAGAAAAGTGATATTCATCCCTCATCATCCTTTGGGCAAGGTTTCAATTGCGCCTCCAGATACTCAACCAGTGATTCCACCGTTCGATAAGGACTTTCTGGCATGGAAGCAGCCGCCATTTCAGCGAGGGTTATCCCTACACCGAACGTATCTTCAACACTTTGCTCGATAACCGCAAGTAGAGTTACAAGTTCAAGGGAGTCCAGTCTTCCACGACTTCCATATAGGGGTGCCTGCAAGCCATGCTCTAGTGGAATGGGCGCGTTATGGTACCGATTAAGCTCATCGCAGCTGTCCAGCACAATCCGCTCAATGACTTCCCGATGTGAAGGCGTAGGCCCGGGATTTTCCACAGTCGATGGGATCTGTCTGAAGCGATCGGCATGCTGATGTGTCGTCATTAGCGCTTCGTACCAGCGTAATTCGTCCGCCGCCAATTGTTCGATAATATCCGTTAACTGCTCCCGCCATTCAGGGCTTCGTTTCATTCTGGCGATCTGCAGCAGCTTATGCGCCTGTTCCCACCGGGCTATCATTGCACCGAATTCCTCAACATATTGATCATGAGGAGAATTGAGCCATTTGGCTGCTTCCTCCAGCAAATCGCGGAAAAAGTAGCGGCTCCAGCGCATGTCGAACAGGAACGCGGAGATGGCTTTCTCCTGTTCCCGATCCACCTCGGCATCCGGGTGCAATCTTTGTAACAATTGTGATGTGACAGCCTGTCCAAAATAATAGCTTCGATTGCCCTCCCAGATCGTTCTGCCCGCGATGAATTCATAGGCCTGTGTCGCCAGCGCAGAGCGCAACATGTTCCGATAGCCTGCGGAGTCGAGTGTTTCCACAGCACGGATCTCCATCGTGCCATATGTTCGTAATGTTTCTTTGCGCCGGGCTATTTCGAGCTCGGAGATATTTTTGTTTCCTTTCCAGAACTCTTGGAAATCAGGTGATGACACAGCTCCCATGTATTTGGAGGGAACGGGGTCATAGACATAGAAATGCTCCTCATCCATTCCGTACACAGCCAGCCAATGATCGACCAGATGCAGGCGTGAGTCTTGTTTAACGAGTTTATGAATATACTCGGGATTTCGATAATCATCCCCATAAGGCAAGCAATAACTTGTGCCTGTAACGACCAAAGGCCCCTCATTTTCAAGCCGTTCCCGAATATATGCCTTTCCTTGTTCGAAGCTGTCAAACTCCCGTTCTCCAAACACTTCCCACATCGGCTCCTCATAATCCAGCTTATGAAAGTAAGGCTTGATCAGGCCACGATCCGAACAGGAAGTCAGACTATACAAGCGGCTGGAAGCTAACAGGCCGAGACTGCTTATCGAGCCCTGACGCTGAAGGATTTCGTGAATCAAAGGAAAATTACAGGGATAATAATACGGAATATCCATCGTTGGTTGAAATGGTTGACTAATCATGGCTACCTCCTGTTCCCGGCTTTGGCAGCCGTGCTGCCCCAAGACTGGATTATGTAATGAAGAGACAGGTTATCATGGGCACGAAACACCCGATTGGGCAGTGCCTTGCCATCTGCATCGGTTTCAAACTGCCGGAAACCTCTCGTGAACCTGAACCGAAATCCGCTGTCACGTGGAACCTCGAAGCAGCCCTCATAATCGCCACCTCCGGTGTGCAGAAGCTTCATGCCCATGCCTCCGTAGATCGAGTCATCATACATGTCTTGAAACGGTACCTCGGCACTCATGCAGACTGTCACGTGACCCGATAATTCTTCCACAACCGTGTACATCCGTGATGCCGTCAACTCTCCCACCGTCAGGGTAACAATTGCATGTCCCATCTTGACAGGAACCAGTTCCCCAGTGGGTCGAACCTCAAGAACATCGGGTTGATCGGAATGATATTCCCCTTCAAGCACACTCATGGTGAACCCGCTGTCGTAATGAAGCAGCGCATTGATGTGCACGCTCATGCCTCCCTTCAATCCAATAACGTCCCTTCCCATCAGCTCCAGAGAGACTGGATTGCCGATTCGGCCGAACATATACAGTAGCGGAATATGAACTCGCTCTCCCCAATCCGCCTCCTGATGACCTGCATCCGGCTGTTCCAGAAATGCGATGTCCTTGCCAGACTTATATCCCAGTTCAAGCATCTGATGGGCTACATTCCTTACCTGGTAAGGAAGAAATAATCCTTCTGCATCTCCTATATCCATCCACATTTGAATGGGAGCACTGCCCTCAGGCAAGAGGTACATATCCTCCTCCTGTAACCTGCTCTCCGACGTTTCATCCAGCTGCACATCCACGAAAAAGGGAGAGAGCATGATCAGTTTGCCAAAAATATCAGGATGACGTGTTCCTATATGGAAGGTGCTGAGTGCCGCTGCGGAAGAACCAAGCAGTCCCGTATTGTCCTTGTCTGGAAGTGTGCGGTAATGCTCGTCAATAAATGGTTTCAGTTCATGAATGATAAAGTGTTCATAATCCAGGCCTGAGCAGCCCACACTCACCGCTTCTCTTGCAGGCGCAATAAAATGATAGAATTCATTGTGTGTAACCGGACGAACATGGGCAATTCCGACAATGATCAATCCATCCATCAAGCCTTGATCAATCAGTTGGTCTGCCGCCTGATCCACGTGCCACGTTTCATTTCCCGCAGTCGAAGAGCCGAAGGCTCTCTGACCCGCATGCATGTATAACACCGGATAGCGTTGATCCACATGCTCCTTATAGCCTGGTGGCAAATAGATAAAAATCTTCCTTGTGTTGTCCAGCCTGGACGCCTTGAAACCTTCCACACATTCGATAACAGAATGAGTGTTCACTGATCCATCAACCGCCTCTCCTATAGACTTCGCTTTTACACTACCGGGGTTTTCTGTTAGTTCTGATTCGTTCTTCCCTCGGCTACATCGACAAACAACCCCGTCTCTGAAGAGACGGGGTTGTTTTAAAACACCGAAATGTTCTAAAATGCATAGCCCTTATATTGGTGGGTCTGCGAATAGTTTAAATCTGTTGAGCCTGATTTGTAAATATGGAAATAGAAAAAAAATGCTCAAGAAAAAGTTATTGACAACCAAACCATTATTTAATTATCATAACGTTGTGATTATAACTAGAGGGCCATGCTTTTAAACCCAATCGGTTTAGGACAACCCCGGTAACTCCAGTAGGAGGTGCCGGGGTTGTTGGCGTTCATAAAGGGGGGATATCGTTAAGAATAACCTACCAACGTCCAATGTTGAAAGCGCTTTTCCAATCAAAAAAGAGATCACAAATCTATATAAATTGAACTACACATTTGCACGAGAACGGAGAGGACAGAAATAACCTGAAGAAGTGAAGCTAAAAGCTTTCTGAAGGAAAGCTCCATCGGAAGCATACGCTTCGCCTTTATCCCCGGATTTCCCCCTTTGAAAAGGGCATCAAAAAAATCTGGGGATAACAGCGATCGGAAGGTTGTTCTGTCATCGGAGTGGTAAGTGTAAATATTCTTTAGTTCAATTTATATAATAAACGAAGGGTGGATTACCAATGTTCAAATGGACCAAGCGAATCATCCTCAGTACCACGTTGAGCTTCAGCTTGCTGGCCGGAAGTGCACTGCCATTATTCCCGGCGGCCTCCGTATTTGCAGATGCTGATACGGCTGTAAGCAACAAGCAGAACTTCAGCACCGATGTTATTTATCAGGTATTTACCGACCGCTTTCTGGACGGCAATCCCTCCAACAACCCTACCGGGGGAGCCTATGACGCCTCCTGTTCTAACCTGAAGCTCTATTGCGGGGGCGACTGGCAAGGACTGATCAACAAGATCAACGACAACTATTTTTCCGATCTCGGCATTACGGCACTCTGGATTTCCCAGCCTGTGGAGAACATTTACTCGCTGATTAACTATTCCGGTGTTAACAATACGGCTTATCACGGCTATTGGGCACGTGACTTCAAGAAGACCAATCCTGCTTTCGGTACGATGACCGATTTCCAGAATCTGATCAATACGGCACATGCCAAAGGCATTAAAGTCATCATTGATTTTGCTCCCAACCATACCTCTCCTGCCATGGAAACCGACACCTCGTTCGCAGAGAATGGAAAGTTGTACAATAACGGTACGCTGCTTGGTGGCTACACCAATGATACGAACAAACTTTTCCACCACAATGGCGGTTCCGACTTCTCCACACTGGAGAACGGTATCTACAAAAACCTCTATGATCTTGCTGACCTGAATCACAATAACAGCACCATTGACACCTACTTCAAGGATGCGATCAAGCTCTGGCTGGATATGGGTATTGACGGAATCCGGGTGGATGCGGTGAAGCATATGCCGATGGGATGGCAAAAGAACTGGATGTCCTCCATCTATGGCTACAAACCGGTATTCACGTTTGGTGAATGGTTCCTGGGTTCATCCGCATCCGATGCGGACAATACCAACTTCGCCAACCAGTCCGGCATGAGTCTGCTTGACTTCCGTTTCAACAATGAAGTACGTAACGTGTTCCGTGATAACACATCCACGATGGTTGCCCTGGATTCCATGATCACCAGCACTGCCGCTGATTATGCACAGGTGAATGACCAAGTGACTTTTATTGATAACCATGACATGGATCGCTTCAAAACAAGTGCCGTTAACAACCGTCGCTTGGAACAAGCTCTTGCATTTACACTTACCTCACGGGGCGTACCAGCCATCTATTATGGCACTGAGCAGTATATGACAGGTAACGGTGACCCGGATAACCGTGCTAAAATGCCTTCGTTCTCCAAAACAACAACTGCTTTTAACGTCATCAGCAAGCTCGCTCCATTGCGCAAAACCAATCCAGCCATCGCCTATGGAACAACCCAGCAGCGCTGGATTAACAACGATGTGTATGTGTATGAACGTAAATTCGGCAACAACGTGGCCGTCGTAGCGGTTAACCGTAATCTTTCGACTCCCACATCCATCAGTGGTCTGACCACTTCGCTTCCTTCGGGTACATACAACGATGTTCTTGCAGGTGCATTAAGTGGTAATAACATTACCTCTACAGGAGGTAACGTCGCTAACTTCACTTTGGCAGCAGGAGCTACAGCAGTCTGGCAGTATACAGCCAATACCACTACACCAACCATCGGGCATGTGGGCCCTGTAATGGGTAAAGCGGGTAATACCGTTACCATTGATGGTCGTGGATTTGGTACTACCAAAGGCACTGTCTATTTCGGAACAACCGCTGTTACCGGTTCATCCATTACATCATGGGAAGATACTCAGATCAAAGTGACCATCCCTGCAGTTGCTGCCGGCAACTATGCAGTCAAAGTTGCAGCGAGCGGAGTCAACAGCAACACTTATAACAATTTCACGATTCTTAGTGGCAACCAGGTTTCCGTGCGGTTTGTCATCAACAATGCATCCACGACACTCGGTCAGAATCTCTATCTGACGGGCAATGTCGCGGAACTGGGTAACTGGTCCACAGGCCCTCTCGCCATTGGTCCGGCGTTCAATCAGGTGATCTATTCCTATCCAACCTGGTATTATGACGTGAGTGTGCCAGCCGGAACGAATCTGGAATTCAAGTTCTTCAAAAAGAACGGCTCTACCATCACGTGGGAAAATGGCAACAACCATACCTTCACCACACCAGCCAGTGGAACGGCTACCGTTACAGTGGACTGGCAGCCTTAATTCCTTCACCGTCCTATCAAAGAACCCGGAGTCAGACGCAATGAGCGTCTGCTTCCGGGTTCTTTGATTAGGCTCGTCCTTATCTATGGCATGCATTAACTATCGATAGGTCCGAATGGATTTTAATCCTGCTGCTGCAATAATCCCTACCACCAGCAGCAATGATCCCAGACTCTCCAGCACGGTTTGGGCACCCCACTGATCAGCCAAAACGGAAACCACCGTTAATCCCAGGATTGGGGCTGTACTTGTTATGGTTCCAAGCACCCCGTAGATTCTCCCCTGCAGCTCATCGGGAACCTCGGCACGCATCATGATCTGGGTTAACATCGTACAGCACGCAAACATGGCTCCCCCAGCAATGATCAGCGGCAAGGCCACCAAAGGAGAAGATACATTGGCTAACAGCATATACAGTGGGCCGAGAACCAGCAGACCGATGAACACCCATCTCCCCCTTCGTTTCAGCCGATTGCCTGAGGCAATCAGAATCCCGGAACCCAGCATGTACCCCAGTGGAATACATGTCTCAATCAGTCCGAACTGGACTGGATTCGCCTGCCATACTTTGACGGCCATGACCTGAACAAGCATGATGGCTGACATGAAGAAAAGAATCAGCAGCGGATTAAGAATAACGATAGAGCGAATCAGTGGATGTGCAAAGATGTAGGAAAATGAACCACCCCACTCCTTTACAAACGATCCTCTATGCATCGAAGAGCGTTGTACATCCGGAAAACTCCCGGCCAACATTACACATATCGCAGATAGCAGAAAGGTCACACCCGTAATCATAATAGCCGTAAACCCTCCAAATGCAGAAACCGCAATCCCCGCTGCTGCCAGTCCACTTATACGTGCAATATTATCGACAAGATGAATGGTTCCTGTAGCTTGCTGCAGATGCTCCCTCCCCACCAGACTGGTTACCGAAGCATGAAATGCAGGCGCCTGAAACAGGCTGGAGAACATCGAAAGGGAAAGCATGAGCAGTACGATTGGAAAAGGAGCATGCAGCACAAACAGACTCACCGCGATGATAAACGCCATAGCCCCACGAAACAAATCCGACGACAACATCAATGTTCTGCGATCCAGCCTGTCGGCAAACGTACCCGCGAATGATCCGAACAGAAAACTGACGACCATATTACATACTTGTACAGCTGCCATGCTCTTCGCACTTCCCGTGGTCTGCAATACCCACAGACTGATGGCAATGCCGTTGAAACAATCACCAAATACCGAGATGCCATAGCCACACAAAATTCTGCGATAAGCAACATTGCGCCAAAGCGCCCTGTTGGCCATTTTCTGACTTTCCGCAGCCGCAAGAGCCCCGTTCGGTCCCAATTCCGGTTCTGGGGACTGTAGCGTTCCCATCGATCTTTTCCTCCTCTTGTCATTTGGATCTCAAACAGCAGGCAGGCGCTTCCGGAGCAGTTCCAGCGATGAATGGAACCTCTCAGAAGCGCCTGATTGGTGGCCTGAATATGTTCTACAGGCTGTCTATGCGATTTGGGTGTTTATCCTCTTAACCTTTTATCCTTTGGAAGCGCCAGAGGTCAGCCCCTGCACCAGGAAGCGTTGCAGGAATACAAACAATAACGTAATTGGAATGGCGATCAGTACCGCCCCGGCAGCAAACATCGTAAAGTTACTGTCCTGATAACGGCTAACCAGGTCCCACATGCCAACTGCAAGTGTCCAGTTCTCTTTTGTCCGAAGTACCAGTCGGGCAAAAATAAAGTCCATCCACGCACCAGTGAAGCTGGTTAAGGCTACATAGGTCAGCATCGGCCGGGACAACGGCAGAATGATACTGGTGAACACACGCAGATGACTGGCACCATCAATTCGTGCTGCTTCATCCAAACTGCGCGGGATGGTATCAAAGAACCCTTTGACAATAAATCCACCCAACACGGCTCCGGACGAATAAACCAGAATCAACGCGGCATGGGTGTCCAGCAATTTGATCTGAAGCAAAATAATATAAATGGCAATCATGCTCATGAAGCTGGGAAACATCCCCAGAATCAACATCGTGGATAGAATGGTCTTACGACCGCGAAAACGGAAACGGGACAAGGCATACATGCCCAAAGTAACCATAAGCGTGGAGAAAATCATCGTGAAAAAGGCGATCTTCAACGTGTTCAGATACCAAGTGCCATACATGAACGACGGGTTGGTAAACAATTCCCCGTAATGGGCCAGCGTGAACGCTTCAGGCCACAGACGTTCGCTGTAGAGCGCTGCCCCTGGACGCAGGGACGAGAGAAATATCCACAAGACGGGATACACCGATACGATGGCAATGATGACCAGCAGCACATAACTGATCGCCAGACGCATGGGATTATTGCGCTTTTTCATTGAATCATGTCCTCCTCCTTGAACGATTTGGAACGACGGAAATTCCAGATGGAGAACGACGCAATAATCAGGAAAATAATGATGCCTACCGCCGAAGCCATATTGAACTTGTTGTTATCCAACGTTAATTTATACAACCAGGTCACGAGAAGATCGGTTGATCCCGCATATTGATAATCACCACGCAGCGGATTACCGTTCGTCAGCAGGAAGATGACGTTGAAGTTGTTGAAATTCCCGGCAAATTGCATAATGAGCACCGGTGTCGTAGCGAACATGATAAAAGGAAGCGTAATGATGCGGAACTTCTGAAAGCCGGACGCACCGTCTACCTCAGCCGCTTCATACAAATCCCGTGGAATCGCCGTCAGCACGCCCAGTATGAGAACCATGCTGACTGGAATTCCAATCCACATGTTTACAATGACGACTGTAACTTTTGCCCAGAATGGATCGGTTAACCATGGCAACCCCTCAAGGCCAAAAGCCTTCATATACGTATTAATCGGACCAAACTGTCCGTTGAACAGGTTACGCATCAGAAGCAGTGAGATAATCTGTGGAATGGCATAAGGAAGAATGAATATCGTCCGCCATACCTTTTTGAAACGAATACCTTTCTGCTCGATGAGAAGTGCAACCAGCACCCCGCCGAAATACGTAGTGACCGTTGCCAGGATGGCCCAGATTACGGTCCACGTTAATACGCCAAAGAAGGTATGGCTCCACGATTTAAGCTGGACCAGATCCGTGAATGTCTTGAAGCCGACCCAGTCCACCAGCTTGGCAGGCGGAATATGATCCGGTGCCGAGTAATTGGTGAAGGCCAGGGTAATCGTAAACAAAATCGGCATAATGGTGAAAAACAGGATGCCGAGCGCAGGGATGGATAAGAAAAGATACGGGAATTGTTTATCGAGCAGATATCTCAGGGAAGCAGAAGCTCTGGTGGCTTGCTTGCCTTCCTCTCTTAATTTTCCCGTGATGTACGCATCCCGGATATTGAATATATACAGAAGAAGAAAAACGAAAAATACCAAAAGTACTATGATTCCGTTGAGCAGCAAAAAGATGGAGTGGTCGCCCTGCTGCAGCACCGTTGATCCATTGACCTTGACGAAACGCTGCGTCTGCTCGCCCAGCGTCCATACCCCCCATACAGCATGATTCAAACGGGGTATCAGATATGCGAGTCCCACTCCCTCTAGGATCAGAAAACAAATTCCCTTGATCCATTGACGGTTATACAACTGTCCAAGTCCTTGCAGGACAACGGACAACACAGCCGCTGTCATACGATGCTGTCTTTCTCGATTCGGCTTAACAGTGACTGGAACATGCTGTTGTTTCATTCATTCCTACTCCTTCCCGGCAAGCGAAGTTACCGATCAGTTATAGCAGAGTGCAGAGGACATGTTAGCTTCCTCTGCACCTGCTCATTTTTTATTTTATTGGGTGGTTGCAAGGCTCTCCTTGACTTGTTTGACTGCGTTATCCAGAGAGGTTTTTACATCCTTGCCTCCATCCCATATGTCGGTAATCGCCGCGCTGATGGGACCCCACACGCTATCCATGGCAGGAAGCGAAGGCATTGGGGTGGAGTTGTTGAATTGCTCAAGGAATGCCTTCGTGATTTCATCCCCTTGAATCTTCGGATCTGCCGCCACGTCTTTATTGGCCGGGAGAGTTCCGTTCATCTCAAAGTTGACCATCTGGGATTCGGCACTGGAGAGATAGGCCGCAAACAGCTTGGCAGCATTCGGATAGGTTGTAAATGCATTGACGTAATATGCCTTGACTCCAGAGAAGGAGGTCATCGGTTTGCCTTCAATCGCCGGAAGTGGCGCAACACCGAAGTCAATGCCAGCATTCCGATAATCGGCGATGGACCAAGGTCCGTTAATATCCATAGCCAGTTTCCCGCTTGAAAAGAGGCCTTTCTTGATGTCATAGTTCACATCACCCATCTTCACAGGCAGTACTTCCGATTTCAGCGTTTGCAAGAACTGACCGCCCTTGATGGCTCCCTCATTGTTAAGACCAATATCCTCGCTGTTCATGCCTTCATCGCCAAAGATATATCCGCCCTGAGAAGCCAGATAAGCAAAGTTGTAATAAAACTGCTGAAGCTCCCACATCAAGGTGTATTTGTTGTTTTTGGTATCATTAAATGTTTTGGCAAAGCTGATAATGTCATCAAATGATTTCGGTGCTTCGGGATAAAGCTTTTTGTTATAAAACAATGCATAGGTTTCTACGCTGTAGGGATATCCGTATAAGATGTCTTTGAAAGTTACGGCTTTAACCGCATTGTCACTGGTAGATTGTGTAGTCTGCTGCTCAAAAATATCGTTCGGCAAGATCAGTCCGGCTTCTGAAGCGCTACCAATCTTGTCATGCGGGAAAACGACTACATCCGCAGCCAATCCTGCGGGTCCGTCCGTAGTGAGCTTGGTCACTTGATCGGTCGGTGGCAATTCCTCGATCTTTACAGTAACGCCGTACTCCTCTTCAAATTTCTTCGCACGCTCCTCGATAAAGCTGCGCTGATTTTTATCCTCCCATATGACAAGGCTCGCGCCCTCTTCTGGCTGAATATTTTCCGCGGTCACTATGGTTTCCCCAGTCTCACCGCTGTCTGTTGTGGTTGGCGCAGCGCCTCCACCTCCGCTTGAACATGCGGTAAGTGCAAGTGCCATGAAACCTGCAAGTGCTGCTTGCTGCCATTTTCTCATTGAATTTCCCCCTTTTCGTAGTCTTGATCGATGCTGTACTCGCGCTTTTCACCCGTTTTTCTGTGTACTGTTCCTGTACTCCGAAGTTCAGTGTGTATCCGTTTGAAAGTAATACAAACGTTTGCTCATATTAACCTCAGACTGGTCCAATCCTTATGTAATCGGGATGAATATTCTAGGAAGTATGTTGATTTAATTCATGTAAGCGCTATAATAACAATAACATCATACAACAGCAAACTTTGTTTGTACAAACGTTTGCACAAGTCATTTTCGTTCATTTTCCGTCACTTTTGTGGTGTTTCTTTCTGTAATTTCCTATTTGCTTGATCTCCCACCATCTTCCTTTATTTTTCGTTTCTCCTCTTTACCATGAAGTAGTTAGCAATTGATTTATCGAAGTCTTTGAATTAACATAGGAGACATGTTGAAATGCTTGTACAGAAGGGATTTTTCACATGATTACAATCAAAGATATTGCCAAATTGGCGGGTGTATCCCCTTCTACGGTCTCACGGGTTATTTCCAACCATCCCAGAATCAGTACGGAAACATCACTCAAAGTGAAGCAAATCATGAAAGAAATGAATTATCATCCAAATATGATGGCCAAAAGCCTTGTTTCCAAAACGACTCAAACCCTGGGTATCATGCTGCCCCGACCTGCTGAAGAGCTATTTCAGAACTACTTTTTCGGAGAATTGCTTCGGGGAATCATTACCCATGCCACCCGTATGAATTATGAACTTCTTCTCTCCACCGAAACGTCTTCCAGCGATGAATTGAATGCCATATCTCGCCTGGTACATGGGCGGCGCGTGGATGGCATTTTGCTGCTTGGCTCCAAACGGGAAGATCCGATTATTTCGTTTTTGGAGGCGGAAAAGTTTCCTTTTGTACTGATCGGCCGCAGCGAAACGCATCCTGATGCTCCGATGGTGGACAACAACAATGTACAGACAGCTTTCGATGCAACCACACATCTGATTGCCCAAGGGCATAAACGAGTTGGATTTGTTAGCGGACCACCAGATTTGACGTTGTCTCATGATCGCCTGCTTGGATACAAAAATGCGCTTGAAGAAGCGGGGCTTGATGCTAACAATGACTGGATCGTGGAGGGAGAATTCCTGCAGGAAAGCGGCTTCCGGTCGATGTCCCTGTTCATGTCACTACCCGACAGGCCTACTGCCCTCGTTGTCATCGACGACAATGTTGCGTTTGGCGTGCTTCGCGCTCTGGCCGAGCTGGGATACAACGTTCCTGAAGATATAAGTGTTGTGAGCTTTAACAACATTGCCTTGTCGGAACTTGCTTCGCCGCCGCTTAGTTCGATTGATATCGGAACTTATCAGCTGGGCTATACTGCGGTTCAGGTATTGTTAAAAATTCTAAACGGTGAACACCTGCCTCAGAATCCTGTTATTATTCCGCACCGCTTGATTGTTCGGGATTCGTCCCTATTTACGTTATCCGGGAATGCGTAGACATGTTTGTGCAAACGTTTGTCCTACTGCCCTAATGTTCCACATTCACGCCTGTTGTGGACATGCAAAAAGAAGCCCATACATTGGTATGAGCTTCTTTCCATATTTCAGTTATAAACGATGGATTAGTAAGAGCTCCATCCTGCATCTGCCGTTACAACTGTTCCGTTCACGAAGCTGGATTCATCGGAACCAAGGAACAGCGCCACCTGTGCAATTTCTTCACTCGTCCCCACACGTGGATTGATCGCCATGCCCAGCTGTTGTCGCCCTGCACCAAATGGGCTTATCCCGTCCATGGACGAACTGATGTTGGTTGCCACCCCGCCTGGAGCAATGGCATTACAACGAATGCCTTGTTCGGCATACATGAAGCCAGTGTTTTTCGTTAATCCTACCACTGCATGTTTGGAGGCCGTATAGGCTGCACCTGCTCGTCCACCGTTTAACCCACCTGCTGAGGCGATATTCACAATGACTCCTTTTTGTTTCTCCAGGAAGATTGGCAACACTTTGCGTGTTGCACGCATGACACTGGTCGTGTTGATTGCAAATACTCTTTCCCACTTGTCATCCAGAACATCGGCAACTGGCTCCATGCCGTCCATAATGCCTGCATTATTGACCAGAATGTCCACGGTTCCATAGGTGTTAACCGTCGTATCGATCAGGTTCTGAATATCCTCTTCCTTCGCCACATTCGCAACCACAAACGTCGCTTCTCCACCATTTGCCTTGATATCCTCAGCAACTGCCTTCGCTGAAGCTTCATTGATATCCGATACAACCACCTTAGCACCTTCTTGCGCGTAAAGTGTTGCAATTGCTTTGCCCATGCCAGAACCCGCACCTGTTACTACAGCTACTTTATCTTGAAGTCTCATAATTGTATCAACCTCCATGTATTCGTTTACAATAAGTTAACAAACAAATGTTCATTAACTCTTATCATTAGTATAATAAGTCATAGCATTCCTGTTCAATCAGTAAAAGCTTGTCCAATTGTACGTTAATCAACACTTCTAATTCCAAATGTACTTTATCTTAAAATACCTGTTTACGAGGAGTACTGCATATGACCGAACTTCCGAGTTCCATGGATCGAAGAATTAAGAAATCCAAAGCGGCACTAAAGGATGCCCTCATCCAATTGATGCAAAAGCAGCCGTTCAAAGAAATATCCATTACCGATATCGTACAGCTGGCGGATCTGAATCGGGGCACCTTTTACAGACACTATCAATACAAAGAAGACCTGTTCAATGAGATCATCGATGACATCATTAAGGATCTGGTCTTCTCCTATCGTGAACCTTATCTGGATAAAGAAATATTTGAAGTAAGTCATATGCCCTCTTCGGCAATCAAAATATTCGAACATGTGCATCAGCATGCGCAATTCTACACCCTTGTTGTGAAATCGGAGGCATCATCCAATTTTCAGCAAATGATCTGCGATGTTCTGCGTGACCTTGCCCTTCAGGACCTCAACGAAATATTTCCGTCCCACATCAATCGCGAGCTGTTGGCAAGTTATCAATCCCATGCGATATTCGGCATGATTATTGAATGGATTCGGCAGGAATTCAAACATACTCCGGCTTATATGGCAGATGAGTTATTTAAAATCATTAATTTCAAACCTGGTAATGTCGTGTACCATACCTCGTATAAGTCGCCCTAAGTACAACACGTACAGACAAACCAGCATAAGTTTTGAATGAAAGTCTCTCTTTTTCCTCATATTAATCAGGAATCAATTGAATAGTTTCTCAAAATATGGGTAAAAGGTATGAACGCCATATTTAACTATTTACATGTGTACCTAATATAATATGAGGAGGAATCATGATGACATCTTTCAAATATCGACTTGAACAAAAAGAACCCCGTACAGGCCCAGGCGGTATTACCCGCGGTGCTTCCGTTCGGGATTTTCCTGCGTCCATTGGAATAGCTGGCGTATCCATGCGCCTGGAACCGGGAGGCATGCGTGAATTGCACTGGCATGCCAATGCGGCGGAATGGGCTTATGTGATCAGCGGCTCCTGTCGCACCACTGTCATTCATCCGGACGGACATGCGTACACCGATACATTTGAGCCAGGAGATGTGTGGTATTTCCCACGTGGTTACGGACACTCCATTCAGGGATTGGGACCGGACGAATGCCATTTTATTCTGATATTTGATAATGGTGATTTCTCGGAAGATCACACGTTCAGCATTACCGATTTCCTGTCTCATACACCAAACAACATTGTTGCCCAGAATCTTGGGATTACCCCGGAGCGAGCAGCGAAATTGCCTCAGGGCGAAGCCTACTTCGTCAAAGGACCTGTCCCTAATGACAGCTCCTCTTCTGGAACCTATCGCCGCAATTCAGAGCTGACGACTCCCCACCGATACCCGCTGCATGCCAAGCAGCCCAGACGTGCCCCAGGAGGTGGAACACAGCGTACGGTTACTGTCGAAGATTTCCCCATCTCCACCACGATGGCCGGATCATTGATCGAGCTGCAACCAGGCGCATTGCGAGAGATGCATTGGCATCCAAACGCCGACGAATGGCAGTATTACATTAGCGGCACTGCCGAAATGACCGTATTTCTGGCAGAAGGTCATGCGGTGACAGAGCAATTCGAAGCAGGTGATGTGGGTTATGCCCCGATGGGTGCAGGTCACTATATCAAAAATACGGGAGATGAGGTCTGCCGTGTGTTAATCGGGTTCAACAGCGGACATTATGAAGCTATTGATCTAAGCGAGTGGCTCGCAGGCAATCCGGATGATGTGCTATCCACAAATCTGGAAATGTCCAAAGAGGAAGCCGAACAGCTTCCGAATGATACTCTTTTTATCGCACCTGACCCGAATAAATCGAAGTCATAGTTCAACTACCCGGTACCTATTGAACATAGGGCTGAGTTATTAAATCCTTCTGTCTTATTTCACGGAACCAATCCATTATCATGGAAAAGGGGTTGGACATCATGGCTTCTGCTTCCGATTCGACCAGTGATCGCAAACATGTGGGGCATACCGTAGAACGACTGGAGCCGGGTCTTTCCCGGCTTCTACTGTCATGTGTGCTTGTGCTGATCTCCGGTTTCATTGATGCGGTCGGATATCTGCAGCTGGGGAAAATATATCTGTCTTTCATGAGTGGTAACAGTACCAAGCTTGGCATCGCGCTATTTGAAGGAGACTCCGCTGTATTAACGAATATAGGTCTAGTCATCTTTTTATTCGTTGTAGGCGCCTTTATCGGTACGTTAATCACAGATCGAGCGGGAAAATGGCGCCTGGCGGGCATCTTGGGCTTTGAATCCCTGCTGTTTGCCGGTGCTATTGCATTCTTGCTGTTCCTCCATACCCAGAGCGTGCTTTTCCCGATTGCCGTTGCCATGGGTATGCAAAACACTATGCACCAGATGGTTGCTCATGCTGATGTGGGCAAAGGATTTGTAACAGGCACATTATTCGGTATTGGACAGGCACTGGCCAAAGCCGTTCGGGGTAAGGCTCCTGCTTCCGAATGGGCAGTACTCGCCCTGTCCTGGGTTATTTTTGTGATCGGTGCAGCTCTGGGAGCACTGTTATTAACCCAAGGAAGCCTGCTACTTGCCCTGATAGCTTCACTGGCTCTGCTTCTTCTGCTGATCCCCTACGTCCTCCACGTTCAACGTGATTTGACCTAAACAGCAGGAAAGCAAAAAAAAACGGTTGAACCAGATCTTATCTGAGTTCAACCGTTTTTTGAGGTCATGCATGTAACTTCCTTGTGTTCTTCTCACTGCCTTTCAAACTACAGCCCCAGCTTCTGCCCTTTCTCCAACCGCTGAATCTGTTGCTCTCCGGTATCCGCCAGTTCACGGAACTGATTAATCGTCTCCCGCATCCGTGGCAAGGCCTCCTGCTTATAGAGACTGATGGAGTCGAGCGCGGAAAGCACATCTGTGAAGGCCTGCTTCATCGTATCAACGGAAATGCTGGCCTCATAAGCTTGCTTCTGGATGGCAATGCCCTGATCTTTCAGCATTTTGGACGTACCTGCGATCAGGTCGTTGGTCGTCCGGTTAAGCAGTTCAATCTTCTGCAATACAATCTTCTGATTGTAAAGTGCACTCGCGACGGTGACGGCAATTTTCAATGCCGAGATCGTTACATTTTTGGCGCGATCCACACCGCGGATCAATTCCTTGTTGTTGCGGATGACAACTTCAATTGCCATGATGCCCTGTTGGTTCACCACCAGCATTTGCTGTAAATCCATGACCCGCTGACGAAGTGGGAACAGCACTTCTTCCGTGATAAAACGGACTTTCTCCGGGTCCTCATTCCGTACTTTGGCGGCTTCGATCTGTGCGTCAATCGACTCATCCATCAGCACGCCAAGCTGAATTTCCTTTTGCAGTCGTTTGGTGAGTTCCCGCAGATTTTGCTGTTCAATCTCCAGTGTTGTATTGTCGTTTCTCAGGGTCGCTCTGCCTTTATCCAGCGAAGTCACGATATCGGCGATAACCGCGTCGGCCTTCTGGTATTTCAGGAAATAGGCCCGGAGCGGATTGAACAATTTACCAAGGAATCCGGTCTTGGCAAAATCGACCACGCTAGGGTCGAGATCCTTCAGTTGCATATGCAGCTCGGTCAAGCCTTTGGCGACCTGACCGCCCTCGTCTCCCGTCTTGGAAAGATGTCCAACGGAGACTTGAAGCAACGCGTTTTTCTCAGAAGAAGATCTCATCGTGTTCATGCCAAAGCCGTCAATGGATTGCAGAATCTCCTTACGTTTCTCCAACGATTCGAGATCGAGTGTCATGATCATCTCCACATTGGCATTTGCGACTTGCTGCAGTTCCGCCACCTCGGCAGGTACGGGCTTTATTTCCTCCTCTATTACCTTCTGAATTTCCTTCTGGCTAGGTATCTCCATCGAAAACGACATCCAAGTTCCCCCTTCAATTACGTGCTATATAAAATGGAATAATGAACCTTACATTAGGTCACTTCAAGTGCAGTCCCCGTGCTACATCTGCACGTTGAACAGGTTACCGATTTTGTACACCACATCGTCTGTATCGGCGTTAATGCTAGCTGCTTCGTTAATGCTGGAGATGCTCTCCAAAGCTTTGATGTCCGCGTTATAACCGATCGTGTAGATTGGCACTTTGTACGTCTCAACCAGATCACGAATATCCTTCAGTGTATGACCCTCATTGGTCTCTCCATCACTTAGGACAAAGATCAGTGGTTTCACATTTGGATTGGTAGCCATATAATCTTCAAGCATCTTCATCGCCACGACGATCCCATCAAAGGTTGCCGTACCGCCACCCGCTTGCAGGCTATCCACCGTACCAACAAACATCGACTGCTGATTCGTATCATACTTGGCAATTGGCAGATTCACCGTTACTCCACTAGAGTAGGAGACGAGGCCGATGCTGTTATCTGTGCCAAGGAACTTCTGGCCTTTGCGCAATGATTCCTTGAGTCGGTTCAGCGGTTCGCCGTCCATACTGCCGGATACGTCGGTTACAAATACGGCGGCAATCGGTTTACTGCCGTTCTTTTTCTCTTTCCACACTTTCTGAGCGGACAACAAGGTGCCACCATCCACTGTGTTCAATTCAGACTTGTAGTCCTGCAAGCCGTTGAAGCCGAATTCCTCAGCCGATTGCTGATAATTCGCTTGGGTTACGAATTCTGCATACTTCTTAATAATCTCTTGCTTGTTCTGCGGCAGTTGCCCCAGTGCATACAGCGGGCTGTCATGTCTTACGCCAAAAGGGGTAAAGACGTATCCACTTTTCAGATCTGCGGTGTTTACGTAAGTCTGGTACTCCAGTACAAATGCGTCCAGTCGGCCTGACTTGGCTGCCTCACGCATCTGAATGGTTGTGGACGCCGTAAACGGTACGTTCGCTTGGAACTTCTCAAAACCCTCAATCGCTTTCTCACCAAGCGGATTGGAGCTGTCGTATGTGTTGAGTGCCGTCACGAGAAAGTTTAGGCCCGTGGAACTGGCAAATGGATCGGTGTACCCCATCGCGAGCTCATTGTTGGCAATCGCTTCGGTCACGGTTTTTACATTAACCGATCCGTACGTGTCGACCAGCGTATCATATTTAGCTTTCGAGATGACGATACCAGGAACGTTCCCCACCAGTCTTTTGGATACCAGGTCTGTCTTTACTCCGCTTGCAGCTACCATCTCGCCCCATAACTCATTCGAAGGGGTAAACGCATCAGGCACATATTTACCAGACTTAATATAATCAGCCGCCGTACCGGATGCGATATTGCGTAATTTTACCGAAACCTGCTTGCCACCAACGGTAATGTTAGCCTTGTTGAACTCTTCGGTAACCTCGGTCAACCAGCCATCTGCTCCGGTTCCCGCCTTTTCGATGGAAGAAAAGATCTCTACATAATCATTCGTTGTATTCTCGACCGTGATCGGAAATTTGGAGATGTCCGGCAGTGATTCAGCCACATCCACCGGGTCGAGATCAATCTGTCCCTTCACGGGTTCAGCCGTTGCCGGCGCAATGTCCGCATACAGCTTGCCTAACTCTTTGCCTGCATTCTCTGTCGTTACCTGTGTACTGGATTTACCAACGTTCGACGTCAGCGTAATCCCTGCATATACGAGGCCAAACACGAGTACCAGCATCACGATCGATATGAAAAAAAACTTTCCCTTCTTAGCCATACGTACAACCCCTCACTGTCTGTATAATTTGGTGTGCTTGATTAATTGGTCAATTTCTTGCATACATGGCATCTGTTCAATATCTCCTGCTTCAAAGCTGTCCAAGCGGGAGATTTCCAGCATCAATTGGTCAAGCTTCAAAAGAATTTCCTCATTGGTATGAAGCGAGTTTTTCACATAGCTTAGATAGTCGTTATATACTTTGGTCTTTTCCTGAAAGAGCTTCTGGGGAAGTGTAGCGGATTTGGACTTCATCAGGCTGGCGTACTCCGCTTCATCGAACACATTGAGGCGGTTAAGTACACTTCGGATGTTGAGGTATAACAGCTTCTCCACCTCGAGGGTGACCGAAGCAAATTTCTTGTAACTCAGTTCCCCTGGATCAAATCGCTGATTCAACACGTTCAGGAGGGTTTCCTTCTTTTTCTTCATGCGGCTTAGTTGAGATAATCCCAGTGTGATATCTTCCTCAAGTACTTTAATTCGTCGATAAAAGGATAACGCTTCCACATAGTCTTCATGGGTTTCGATATTCTTCACAGGCAAGACTACCGGCTGTCTGAACAATAAAGTGTAGCTTCCATAGAAGAGAGCCATCACGCTACCGAACAGAAATGTCACCGAGAGCGCTGTTGTAAATGCTCCCCCGCCAAACTCCAGTCCGATGAATCCTGGTGAGAACAATAGAACATTCATGACCACAACGCCGAAGATCAGCCCCAGCAGTTTTATGTACTTTATCATGTAAATCATCAGACCTCCTTTCGCGCTATGTGTTGGACCTTTATGTCGATATTTACCATTGGAACTTTATTTCATTGTACATGATGTTGCCGCATTCGGGTGGATTAATATGGATATTCATAATATACGTGGCTTGGGCTTATCCCATTTCATCTTTAGAGGGACAACGTGGATAAGATTTTGTAACCTCTGGGAAATGAGCCTGGTACCCTTGAACAATCGGTGGCGGAAAAAGAAATGTTATCAGGTAATACGTGGAAATTTGCTGTGCGTGTCATTTTTTATATAGGGCTTATACGATACGATAAAAATCAAAAAAACACCCCGACGCCAGCGCCGGAGTGATGATGATGTGTGTGCTCATTTTATTTTACGAAAAGATGGATTCCGGTTTACTTCGCGTTGTACGTACCTCCACCACTTTCCCGGCACATCCGTTGTCGTCAAACGCCTGGAATGCAACTCGAACGTTGTCTTTGCCTGACGTAAGCTTCTCAGGGACATGATAGGTTACGTAGAATACTTCACCGATCTTGTTCATATGAATTCGCTGTTCACCGACCACATGTCCATCGACGGCGATACTAAAGATTCTTTCATGCATCGTTCCTTCCCGTTCAAATGGAGAATGATCCCCGCCCCAGTATGCCACGCATACATAGTTCGGCGCAGAACCATCCACCGCCAGCTGGTAGCTGAAGTAAGCTCCGCTGACACCAAATGCTTCCCGCCACATATGCAGCTTGTTGCGGCTGTCTGTATATGAACCGTTATGATGTTCTGCGCGGCAATTGCTATCCAGATGATGTCCAATCTCATCCTGCTGACCGTCAGGCTGCACCCTGTCGATGGTGATATCATTCAATTCCTTCTCCAGTGCATCCCCTTCATCGTTAAACGGCCAATAGATTGTATAGAACTCATGATGCACATCATAGAACGGAATCAGTTTCACCGGGTTACCGTCTGATGTGACATCCTTGCTGATCTCAAACGTCAACGTACTTGCGTCTACGGCCTTGATCCACTCGCGTACATCCTCCTGCTCTGTCCAGATCACAGGTACAGATGCCGTTTTGGGATTCAGTGCCGTTTCGTCCACGATGGTATCCTCGGGCAGCCCTTCGCTTCCCAGAGCCCCTGCCAGTACAATCGGGCCGTACAGGAATGCCACCTTGTGTGCATCATCCCGGGATGTGTATTGGTGGAGCGACATCGGCAGCGTGATGGTGATGACATCACCAGCGGTCCATGTGCGCTCGATGTTGAGGTATCCGGGTTCCATCCGGGTATGCGGATGGGCCGTATCCCCGTTGACTGTTGCCGTCATTGGCTCCTGTAGCCATGAGGGCACACGTAGTCTAAGATTGGCCGAGGCGCTGCCTTCGGTGATCGTAAGGGTTACCTTTTCCGAATAAGGAAAGTCGGTTTCGAGCTTCAGTGATATGCCTTGGGATTTCCAGTCCAATTGGGAAGCGATATATAGATTTACGTACAGATCCTGCTCATCCTCGAAGTAGATTGCCTCGGCGTATTTGCCCGGGTTCTCCATGCCAGATCCTGTGCAGCACCACCAGGCAGTATCGTGAGTACCGTAGATTTTGTAGTGGCCTTGCAGTGTTGATGCAAAATACGTTTTGTTGCCTGTGTCCGGGTCCTGTGTGCCCAGGATATGGTTGTAGATCGCATTTTCATAATAGTCCATGTAGGCACTGTCGGGATTCCATGTGTAGAGCTGCTTCGTCAGATGCATCATGTTGTGGGTACAGCAGCTCTCTCCGGTTTTGATGCCGAGACTCTCCATGCCTTTCGCTTCATAATGCTCCGAAATGCTCGTAGCACCAAATACATAAGACCGATGATGAATCGTAGTGTCCCAGAAAAACTCCGCCGCTGTCCGGTAGCTCTCGTGATTATGATCCTGATTGTATATTTCAGCTGCACCGATGACTTTCGGAATCTGCGTATTCGCATGTTTGCCCTGAAGATCGTCCTGCTTGTGCTCCAACGGTTCGAGGATTAATTGATGTGTGAATTTGTTGGCTATCTCAAGGTATACAGACTTCCCGGTGATTCCATACAAATGGGCAAACACTTCATTCATGCCACCCTGTTCACATTGAAGCATGATCTGCATCTGTTCCTCGGTCATCGGGCTCAGACCTTCTACCGCCCAATCTGCAAACCGCGTTACCACGTCAAGGGCCTGCCGGTTGCCCGTTAATTTGTATGCATCAATTAGTCCGCGATAGATCTTGTGCACGCTGTACCATGGAACCCAATATTCACCGATGTTAAAACCACCAATGTGTTCTGCCCGAAATGCAATGCGGAAAGCTTCTTCGGATAAGCCGCCGACATACCCGCTGCCCGTTGTCTGTTGAATTGATGCAAGCTCGCTGACGGCATAATCCAGCGTTTGCTTTAACGTTTCATTACCTGTCGCCTGATAGGTCACTGCCAAGGCAGACAGATAGTGTCCAAGGGAATGCCCGCTAATCGAGCGTGCCTCCCAACCCGCGTATCGTTCCTTTTTCGCCGGTAACCCATGGGCCTCAAAACACGGTGCCAGAAAACGATCAATGTCCAGTGATAACAAATACTTTTCTCCAACTTCCTGTGACGTTTGAAAAACGCCATTTAACAGATTGACATGCTCAGGTCCCAGAAATCCCTTTTTGGTTTCAATCATTCTGCTCGCTCCTCCTCGGTATGTAGTGGATATTTAGAAGTATTTATATAAGTGTACAAAGGGTAAAATCCGTTTTTAAATTCATGTGTCCCTTACGAACTTTCTTCATACAGGCCTTGAATATCCTCATATTATCAAATAAAATACAACTACATCAGACTCATAATCCAAGAAAAGGTGGAGAAATCCGTCCTATGCAAAAGCCATTGGAACATTACTTGTGCGGCAAGTTCATAACCGAAGGCAATTGGAGCCATATGAAGCGCAGCATGCCTGTTCACGAGGTCATTTTAATGTTGGAAGGCGAGATGTACATTGCCGAGGAGGACGAGCAGTTTGTGGTTCGTGCAAATGATCTGCTATTTCTGAGGGCTGGACACATCCATTATGGCTATCAGGTCAGCGATGCTCCCGTCAGCTTTTATTGGGTTCATTATGATTCGATTGAGAAAGAGTTCGACCAGTATCCCACCCATGCGACTATTCAGGTTCCGTCCACCGCCAATCAGCTGTTCAAGCAATTGCTGCATAGTTCATCGTTCTCACCGGAAGAAGCAGACGCGGCATTGCTGCTGCTGCTCAAAGAACTGGAACGCAACACACAGGCGGGTTATCGGCCGCACAATGCGATCGTTGACCACATCTGCAAGTGGGTGGATATTCATCTGCATACCGACATTACGGTTGGAAAGATTGCCGAGACTTTTAATTTTAACAAGGACTATATCTCCAAAATGGTAAAACGTGAGAAAGGCATTGGGCTCAAAACCTATATCCTCACGGAACGGATTCGCCGGGCTAAGCAGATGCTGCTCAATACCAATGCCAGTGTGAAAGAAATTGCGGGGCAATGCGGTTTTTCGGATTACAAACTCTTCCTGCGCATGTTCAAACAATACGAAGGCAATACGCCCACCGAATATCGCAATAATTTGTATTCCACACAGCTCAATCGCCTATAATGAACCTTATACGTGCGAACCTTGGATGTCTTGTGCGGAAGTACCAACTCATAGAATTTCATGAGTCATATATAGAAAATTTGAATTAATCCAGTACCATTGGGTGTGATACAATTCAAGTCAACTATATCTCTTATCAAACCAAGATTAAATCAGAAGGAGAACTTGAGATGACAACGGCAGTAACGATTCATCCCGCTACAGAAGCTGACCATGAAGAAATTGTACATATTCTCATTGAAAGTTACTCCGAGTACCGGGACACGTTCCAAACACAGGAACAATGGGAACATTATTTGAAGGACATTCGGGAATCGCCGAGCAATCCTTATATCAAGCAATTATGGATTGCCAAAATAGATAATCAGATTGTTGGAACGGTCCAATTGTTTGAGACTGCGCATAAGGCTTATCCGAGCTTCGAGTTGCCTATTGATTATCCGTTTATTCGACTGCTGGGCGTTGATCCCAAGTGGAGAGGTCACGGTATTGCCAGAGAATTGCTTCAACAATGTGTTGAGTCTGCTAAAGACATGGGCAAAAATACGGTGTATTTATATACGGGCGGCCAGATGGTCAACGCGATCCGATTATACGAACGTTTCGGTTTTGTAGAAGACCCGGAATTCAGTTCCGAGAGTGGTGGAGGCAAAGCGATTTGCTACCGATATGATTCATAATTCTCGCAAATGGTACTAAGCGCGGATAACACAAAAAGGGATGCCCATAAGTCATTAACATGACAGAGGGTATCCCTTTTTAGCGATTATTCTGAGCTAAAGAATCGGAATAGAGCCGCAAAGGCTATTCGCTCCATTTCCCACACTATTAACCGCCGATTTCCACCAGAATTTTCGCATGGCTCTTGTCGGTCATGAGCAGTTCAAGTCCTTCCTGAACGATGTCGTCCAGCTTGATTTTTCTGGTGATCACCTGTTTCACATCAAGTGCTCCCTCAGCAATTAAAGAGATGACTTCAGGGAAGATATGACGGTAGGCCAGCGTTGCTGTCAGGTTCGCTTCTTTCACTAACAGATCGAAGAAATTCACCTGTAGTGGATTCGGAATTGCTGCGATGACAACAACTTCTCCACCTTTTTTGATCACAGCTACGGCGCTATCCATGGTTGGCTGTACACCTGCCGCTTCATATGCTACATCTATTCCGCCAGACTGCTGCAAAATCACTTCAGTGGCATTAACTTTGGCACTATTTACCGGAATGGCTCCCAGCTTGGCAGCCAAATTCAAGCGTTCTTCAAATACATCGACTGCATAGATCGTGGAAGCTCCAGCAGCTTTGGCTGAAAGGATCGTCAGCAGTCCAATCGGACCTGCACCATATACGGCAACCTTCTGACCCACTTTTAATTTGCTATGGCGAACCGCATGGAAAGCTACCGCTGTAGGCTCAACCAGTGCGCCCTCTTCAAAGGAGACGTTATCCGGCAATTTGTGCACCATATACGCCTCAACCACAACGTATTCAGCAAAGCCTCCGTCACCGTTCAGTCCCACAAATCCGAACTCGGTACATTGGTTATAGCGTCCCTGAATACAGTACTCACACTTTCCGCAATGATACAGCGGTTCAACAACGACACGGTCCCCTATACTGATACCGCTTACATCACTTCCCAATTCACTGACGGTTCCTGCAAACTCATGACCAAGTGTCAGCGGCGCTTTCTGTCCTGAAAGCGGGTGGTTCTGCCCTTCCTGAATGCCTACGCCATGATGGTAAGCATGTAAGTCACTACCGCAGATTCCTGCGTACTCGACTTTAATTTTCACTTGTCCTGATTGGGCTACCGGTATTTCCCGTTCTTCGACCCGGACATCTTTTTTGGCATACCATACTGCTGCTTTCATGAGATACATCCCCTTTGGTTTATCTTGTCTACCTGAGATTCAACTACTGTCTATTAATTATATCGCTGTTCACGTATTATTCATATTTATAGATACTAATGTTAATATTACTTGTACTAATGCTAAAACGGAGATGAAACCATGAATCTGGAACAACTTGAATATGTCGTTGAAATTGCCAAAACCCAATCGTTCTCGGCTGCCTCGGAGCACCTGCATGTCACTCAGTCGGCAATCAGCCAATCTGTACATCGACTTGAAAATGAGCTGGGTATGATCCTGTTCGAACGCTCGCGCCATGGGACGTTCCCCACCCCTGAAGGTAAACAGTTTATTGCCAAGGCACTCGATATTTTGCAGCGAATTGATGAATTGAAATCACTGAATGCCGAGACATCCTCGATAACCGGAGACCTGCATGTTGCTACTTTTCCAAGTGTGATGCCTTACCTTGTTCAGACTGCTGCAGATATGAAACGTGAGCACCCTCAATTGAATATTGCCATTGAAGAGAAAGGTTCCATGGAAATTATCGAGGACATCCGTAACAACAGAACCCACCTGGGCTTCATCGCCATCTACGCCAAACAATTGAGGGAATTCGATGGACTGCACTTCAGTCCTATGTATTCAGGCAAACTGGTTGTATGCACTCATCACCAATCCGAACTAGCCAAGCTTAACCGGGTTACTCCCGAACAATTAAAAGAACATAAGCTTGCTCTGTATCGTGATGGATTTATCGAAGATTTCCTGCAGGAGTTCACGTATGATTATGGCCCTCTGTCCATCCTGTTCAAAACGAACAACTCGGAAGCGATCAGCACCGTTCTAAGAAACAATATTGCCGCCACCATCGGTCATGACTTTTCCTTCTACCAACATCCGCTATGGAAAGAAGGCATTGCAAAAATGGTAGAGATCGCCTCGATCGACCAACCTAAAATGCAAATCGGCTTCGTACAGACTGAATCCAAGGAGGTTGCTGTGGCCGCAGAGCGATTTGCTCAACGCTTCAGACAGGCAATTGAGCTGGATCAGTTATGATGGCAGAGTCTAAGTCATAATTGGGATGTCAAAAAAAACACTCCGGTGTTTGCACCAGAGTGTTCCACATTTGATAAGGATTCAACTTACTGCTTACTGCTTGCTTCCTTTATACCTTTACTTTTCTTACAGCTTCGCTCAACTCAATCGTATGCTGCCTCAGCAAGGTGGACGTTTGTGCCACCTTCTGGAACATGCTCGACTGCTCCCCTGTCAAACGATAAATGTCATCCGAATGATCTGAAACGCCGGATGAAATTTGCGAGATCGTATTGACCGATGCTGCCGCTTCCTCGGAACCCGCCGATATTTCCTCCGCTGCTGCGGATACCTCCTGGATACGATGTGTTACCACACGAAACGCCTCAACCATATGAGTAAAGGCAAGCTCTGCTTCTGCTGTGCTCGTCACCCCCTGGCCGATCTCTTGCGAGGTAACATCCATCTGTGATCCGATATGCTGGGACTCCTTCTGAATACCGAGCAACAAATCCGATATCGTCTGCACAGATGTGCCTGAAGCCTCAGCCAATTTTCGTACTTCATCCGCTACAACGGCAAATCCCTTCCCATGCTCTCCTGCATGAGCGGCTTCAATTGAAGCATTCAGCGCCAGCAGCTTGGTCTGACTCGCAAAATCCCGCACCGTATGAAGTGCACCGCCGATTTGCTGTGAGAAGTTGTTAAGCACCTGGACCATGGCTACAACTTCAGCAGATACAGCCGAAATGCTCTCCATCTGTTTCTTCATTTGCGTCATGCTCTGCTTACCCGATTGTGCCGTAGCAAGCGCAGTTGTTGCAGCGTCGGACACGGCTGTAGATGACTCTGAAATATCGGTAATCCCTTTAGCGATTTCTTCCATCGCATTGGCGCTGTCGCTAGCACCTTGCTTCTGGGTATGCGCTCCCTGTCTGATCTGCTGCACGGATTGGTCAACACTCTTATTCATCTCAAGCATATCTTCTGCATCACGATTGAATTGCTCCGTTGATTCCGCGAGAATATCCGTGGTTACCGAAACACCCGCGACCATGTCGCCAATCATTTTATTTAAGTCCCCAGACATATGAATCATCGCCTTGAATGTGCTGCCAATCTCATCCTCACTTTGCAGCCGATACGCGGTCAGGATTCGATTGGCTTCCGCCAGCTCACCTTGCGCCATTTGTTCGACGCTTGCCTTCAACGGTTTCAGCGGTCGCAGGCCTCTTACGATGAACCACAATACAACTGCGATGCCTGCAACCGTGATGAACAACAACAGGGCATACAACGGAATGCTGGATTTCATAATATCTGACTCAATACTTCCAATGACCGACACAGCTGTATCGATTCCTAACACACCCGTTAAGGCCCCATTACTGTCCAGAATCGGAGCGTATGAGGAAATATATTCACCATACTCCTCATTATTAATGATAGGGGAACTGGCTGTTTTCCCTTGCAAGAGCTTTTGGACTGCATCACCTGGGATATCCGTCACTTCATTGATCGGTGATGCTTTATCTGCATCTTTCATGCCGTCCACCATAATGAAAGGTGTGCCTGTATCGTCTATTTTTACAAAATACACATACATCGCACCGATGCTCACACGAAAATCATCCAGCTCATCACGAATCTTCAAGAACACGTCATTTTCCTTGGGGTCTTTGGCAAATTCCACATACGGTCCTGTATCCAGCTGTTTCACATAACTCTCGGCAATTTGAATATTGTAACTCGATATGGCCTCCTGCGCGGCTAGCTTCATATTCGCCAGCTGAAGCAGCATGCTTCCCGCAGATATAATCACAATGACCAAGGTAACAATGGCAACAATGCGAACAACCAAACGTTTCTTGAAAAAACCGACCATCCAATCCTCTTCCTCTCACACCTGTATGTAAGCCTTTTCGACTACGCCCTATCCAAAAACTACATGCTTGAAGCACTATGTAATGTGAAAATAGTATATGAAGTTGTCGAATTAGGCAAGAAAATATTGGATAGAGATTAGAACACTATCATCACTGTGTTAGCTTTATTTTTATAGAAGTATATCCATCTTTGTTTCGATGAAACTGTTACGCTTTTATACAAAGAAAAACTCCGACGTATGCGTCAGAGTTTAGTCAACATGGGTAGGTTAAACCTGGTTTTCGTAAGTGATCTCACAGATTCATCACCAATCAAACCCATTAAGAGATATCTGTGTACACCACTGAGTTAATAGGGATTTCAGATTGGTTTATTGACTTACCAACGCATATACCAATGCTCTTCTTATTCATTAATGAACTTGAGATTTGTACAGAAACCACATCTATTGGAAATTCCTTATTGTCAGGTGTTCGAACAACAATATGATTATGGATTCGCTTTTTGATCTGATCATGGCTTAGGTCATCAAGATCAGGATTGATACCCACTAAAATAGTGCCATATTCGGATGATTCAAAAACGTCTCCAACCTTCATCAATTTATGCAAATTCATCATCCTTTCTATTTGTGTTGGATATAAAGTTCATTCTTCACATCTTGTACACGGAGATCTGCGTTTTTTAATCTCGTTACTGCATCTCTAAGTAGTGTCATTCTCTCTACAGAAGCTAATTCTGGTGCAAACCTCGCTGCTCTTATGCTGGCTTGTGCTTCGTCCAAAGTAAAATTTCGTGCATACGTTGCATCATCAAGATTATAGTTCAAAGGCCCTTCCGCTTTTAAACGCTTCATCTGAAAAACCTGGCTTTGGGCTGCTTCAAACTGTCTGGAGACTGATAACAGCTGTTCCGGTGTTACTTTTATCGTCGTCATGTGGTACCTCGTTTGAAATATATTCGTTGTTATATGATTCCAAGGGAGGAGTATGATTTATGTAAGATTCAAACGTACTTCTGGTCCTTTATTATAAAAGCAGCTCATGCCATTTCGTAGCTATTGGCGATTTATTTTATCTAGTTCGCATTACCCCTATTTTTCCATAATATAACATCAAACTTCAAATCAGTCCCTATTAAAACTTTTCTTTCTCAAAAAAAACACCCCAGCGTGAACGCTGAGATGTCTTGTTACTGCAAAGCTATTATGATTCTTCTACAAAAACTAAACTTCTTGCCCACGTTTCTTCCTGAATCGAATTAGAGACCAGAGAATCAGTAACACGAGTACAGTTAGACAGATGCTGATGCTAAAACGATTGCCTTCATCAAATACAAACATGACTGAAATGACGCCGAGACAGAGTACAGCAGCTCCAGTTACGTAAGGAAATCCCCAAACCTTAAATGTCGGCTGTACCGGATATCTCTTGCGCAGCTTCATCTGTGATGTGGCGATACAAATCCACACAAGCATCACGACAAACCCCGGAACCGCCAGCAGCACGCGGAAGAGCTGATCTTGTGCGAATAGCCCCAGCATGGAGCCCCCAAGTAGAATCACAGCACATACCAGCAGTGTATTTACCGGACTGCCGTTGCGATTCGTATGTGATAAAGCCTTGGGAGCTTCACCACCTACCGCCATAGAATGCATCATACGGGATGCGCCATAAATGCCGGAATTTGCAGCAGACAGAACGGCGGTCACCAAAATAAAGTTCATAATATGTGCTGCACCCGGAAGTCCCGTGGAAGCCAGCACCTGTACAAAAGGACTACTCTCGGGCCCTAATTCATTCCACGGAATGAGCCCACAGATGATGAGAATCGGCAGCGTGAAAAATAAAATGATTCTCAGCATAAAGTTCCCTACAATTTTGGGCATCACCTTGTCCGTATTTTCCGTCTCCGTTAAGGTTAAGCCAATAAGCTCAGATCCTCCATAAGAGAACATGACGACCAATAATGCCGAAAAGATCGATGACCATCCATTAGGGAAGAAACCGCCTGCTTGCGTGTAATTATGCAGATAAGGCGTGTTATCACTTGGAATGATCCCGAAGATCAGACCAGCCCCGAGGATAATAAAAATAATAATCATGGCGATTTTAATGCCCGCCAGCCAAAATTCAAATTCCCCAAATACGCCCACACTCAGCAGATTAATCAGTATAATAAACACTGCACACGCAAGGCTCAACGCCCACAGTGGCACTTCCGTGAACCAATACTGCAAAAAGCTCCCTGCTGCAATCACCTCAATCACACATACCGACAACCAGAGGAAACAATACATCCATCCCATGATAAAGGAGACTCTGCTGCCGAACGCTTCCTGCACAAAGTCTTTCATATTTTTATTCTTGTATACCGTAGCCATCTCCGCCATCGCAGCCATGACAACCAGTAACAATAATCCTGCAAAAATGTACGTTACAATAACTCCTGGACCTGCAAGTCCAATTGTTTCGGCGCTTCCTTTGAAAATTCCGGTTCCAATGACACCGCCCATAGCCATAAAGCTAATATGCCTTGGTTTAAGTTTCTTCTGCAATGTTCCTTCTGTCTGAGCCAATTCAAGTCCTCCTGATGTAAAAAACGTCTGCATTTCTGTTTCATGTTTATATAAACATAATGTCCAGTATACCCTATTGTCCATGCCTCAGCCCAGCAGTTCCGTACGGCCAATTCATCCCAAACGAATGCTGACATAACCTATGTTTTATACCCCACAGTGAGACAAAGCAATCTGTATGCAGTCCAATTCGTTCATTTGAATACATTCTACTCTTCTTGCGATCTCCAATATGTATGATTTGTTGCAGTCCATCACTTCGCAAAACAATTAATAAACGTAAAAAACCAGCTGTCTGTATGCAACAGAATACTGGTTTCCTTTGTCCCTGCTATGTTTTACTTCCTATCATGTAATTTATAATTCCTTCGTCATAAAAGCGCTGTTCGGGTCCAAACTATAATCTGCGAATGGCTCACAGTATACAAACCCAAAGTCCTCATACAGCTTACGCGCCGGAATAAAAGAATCCATCGAACCTGTCTCCAGACTGATTCGTTTATATCCCCGATTCTTGGCAACCTCAATAATATGGGCAAGAATTTGTCTTGCTACGCCTTTTCTCAGGTGGGCTGATGCTGTACGCATCGATTTCAATTCTGCATGCTCCGAATTCAATTCCTTCATGGCCCCGCAACCAAGCAGCTCCTCCGCTTCCCATGCACACCAGAATGTTATCTCAGGTTTCTTTAACCCATCGAGATCCAGGGCATGAATGCTTTCCGGCGGCGAATCTGCTGCCATTCCCTGCAGATGTTCTGCAATTAATCCAATGACTTGATGACCGCTCAAATCGTCTACTTTGATCTCCATATCTACCACTCCTGCCGACATTTTGTTGTGTGTTGTATCACTGAATACATGTCTATTGTTTATATAGTACTACCATGATAGGTTTCCTGACAACAACTTCAGAAACACGAATGAAATGTCTATTGTGACACCCTTAAATTTCCATTATAGTGAAGCTATCTGAAACCAAAAGGAGCGAAGAATATTGCGTAGCAGTCATATAGCTAATTGTCGTACCGAGGTGAAGCGAACTTAATTTGTGAAAAGGAGACTATCATGACACTATCGACTGAAAATCTGTTTTATAGCAAACGCTTGAAAATGACTCCGCCCCGTGCTGAAGACGTGCAGACCATGCTACAATGGAATGAAGATCCTGAGTATTTGCGAAATGTGGATACGGATATTGCCATTCCATTTTCGGAAAAGCAGCTTGAGGATGAAGGCGAGACAAAGGACAAGGAAGTTTACTTTCGGCTTCGAACGCTTGAGGATGAACAACTGATCGGATTCGTTGTCATTCACAGCATTGAGTGGAACAACCGCAGCGGACAACTTGCCATTGGCATTGGACTCGCAGAACATCGCAACAAGGGGTACGGCACGGAAGCGTTGAATCTTATTTTGCGGTATGGCTTCCATGAATTGAATCTGGACCGGGTCGGTCTGGATGTCATCGCCTATAATGCCAAAGGCATCCGTGCCTATGAGAAGGTTGGCTTTCAGTTGGAAGGTCGTGCTAGATCAGCCGTGTATCGTGATGGAAAACGCTATGATCGCTTATTGATGGGAATTCTAAGACCGGAATGGGAAGCACACAATCAGATCAATGTGGAGGGTGGACAAGCATGAATATGAATGCGGAAGTTACTGAATTTATCGAACAGATCCCGGTTCCCTGGCAAGCCCAGGTTGCAAGTAAACTGCGGGAGTTGGTACATGAGTCCATCCCTGAAGTAGAGGAACGTGTGCAATACAAGAAACCTCATTTCCTGAAAAACGGTAAATATTCAGCAGTCATCTCCCCTTCCAAGCCATCAGTATCCTTCACGATCTTCAATGCAACCGGACTTGAGCTGCCAGATGGGATATTTGAAGGCCCAGCGGAACGTAAAACAATCAAGATCAAGGAAAAAGATACGCCTGATTATGAGTGGCTGGCTGCACTTCTGACACAGGCATCGGCAGAACTTTAAGCTGGTATCGAGGATATAACGTGTCATAGATTTTTCTAACCGACTATAGCAACTATTAAAAAGGCCAACCAGGATATCTGGTTGACCTAGTCATACGAGGGGGCTTCCTAGAATGTTAAATACATATAGGATAGCCCCTTTTGGGTATGCAGCTGTCAATACAACTAAGTCGCTCTATGCAATAACAGATCATTAGAGATCACAGTCAGGATTGTTGATAAGATACCGCGGTCATCTGACACGGCTCGCAAATGAACATGTAATACATGCCATCCCCGTACTCCTCAACCTCGCTCCAGTCCATTTGTCCAACGGCCCTCATCCTATAAGAGCAGCATGGACAGTTCGGGTACTCCGCGTCCTGAACCCATCCGGGGTGGCCCCCGATCTGGGATGTAGAAGGCTCCATCGCCCACTCACTGCCATGGAACGCATGACGTGGAGCAGTCGCAATCCGAAACTGCCGGCCTGCATCCGGTGCAAGCTGAACATTGTCGTCCGGGTCAAGATCATCCGCTCCCATCGGCATCACATTATGCGCACTCCAGAACGGTTCACCTGCTGAATCCATCTCCATATAAACGACGCCATAACAACTGCAACTAACGCAAGTCTGCACTTGAAGTCGCTCACTGTTCCAAGCATCCTGCAATGCTGGATGACGTACATCCAGATCAATTAAGGTTGTTAACTGACTGCCACACCACTCACAGTTATCGGTACTGGTCAACAGCATGGAGATCGGGTCGCCAATTGATGTGTCGTCAGCCCCTTCATTCTCTTTTACTTTATAGAGTGAATAACTTGGGGTGATAAATAAATCCTTGCGCTGGCCTTCATTCGTTAACTCCCAACCGGCTTCGGTTGTATAGTGCTCTGGTGCGACATGCAGCTGATCTGCCCAGCGAGGTGGCGACTGCCTCCATTGCTGGAACTGACGTACGACAACGTCATCTCCAATATAGGCGAGCATGAGCAACAGATTATTCCGATTCTCATCATCGGTGTTCACCAGCTGCAAGAGTTGATCACGTACTTCGGCCGAGGCACTCTTATACAAAATGACAGGGTAGTAGATTTCGTGCTCCAACAGCTCAGGAATCTGTGCAGACAACGACGTATCATGGTAACAGACCAGATACACCAAAATATCTTTACCTGTATCGTCATCCCCCATACGAATCAGTTGCATCGCATAATCGATCATGAGGGCTTGCTGCTCCGTAGACAAGGATAGATATACTTCTTCTTTGGAATGCTCGTATGCCACATAACGGATTAGTGGATCATGAACCTGGCGTGTATGCATAATTTTCAAAATCTCCACAGGGTCCGTGATTCCCTCATACAAATCCACGTCGCGCCGATTGGCTTCAATGTATCTCTGATGTGCCTCGCGTTCCATCTCCTGCTTGCAAGGCTTGCAGTATCCACCTGTTCTGGCAGCCGTTGCTGGCAAAATTGTATTTGGGCACTCCTCTCGTATGCACGGAATACGTTCTGTCATCTATGGGTACCTCCTCTGCTATTGATCACGCTTCACGATCCATCGAGTCCATTCGATATCAATCAGCGGGAAGGTAGATTAGTGATGTCCCAGTTGATCCTTCGTAAATTCATAAAATGCGATCGCATCTTCGCTGCTGGCAAAACCCGCCTGTGCCATCTTATCGCTGCCGCCACCTTTGCCCTGGTAGGCTCCGAGATTGCCCTTGAAGAAAGGTCCACAAGCCCACTCCGGCGGCTGCCCGTTCTGCGCCAATACAACTTTGGCCTCCGAGATGCTCGCAAAGAGTACAAGGCCCTCATGTTCTGATGTCAGCTTGGTCGCCAGACTCTGCATATCCTTGAGCGATTTGTCCTCAAAGATTTGAGCAATGACAAGCCCTTCCCGTGCAAATAAAAGCTCTTGCGCATAATAAGCGTCATTGGAAGATTTCGCAGCGTTCAGCTCTGCTTGCAGCTGCTTTTGTTCTGCTTCCATTTTGTCGATCCGATCCGCAAGCTCTTCCCGGCTGGTCTTCAATTTGGCTGTAATTCCGGTCAGCACGCTTTGTGCGGCGTTGAACTCATTCAGTGCTCGGTATCCGCATTTAAAATAAATCCGGGTGCCGCCCTTCACTTTCTCGGTTTTCAACAGTTTAATAATCCCGATCTCTCCTGTGGCTGACACATGTGTTCCACCACAAGCGTTATATTCCACGCCCTCGATCTCCACGATGCGAATATCTTCGGTTACGGAAGGTTGCTTCACCAGCGGCAGACGTGCCGCTTCTTCCGCTGTGACCCAGGAACTGCTGATTTGGGCATTCCGGTAAATCTGCTGATTGACCTCCATTTCAATTGCAGCCAGTTGGTTCGCTCCCAGTTCGGCTGCGGCCACATCAATCGTGATATAATCTGTCCCCAGATGAAAGCTGAGCGTCATCGCATCTGCCAGCTTCAGCGTAATAGCTGACAGCAAATGCTGCCCGCTATGCTGCTGCATATGATCGAATCTGCGCTGCCAATCGATGTGGCAATCCACGTCATTCTGGTCCGGCGCACGCTCCAGCTTGTGCAGCACCTCACCATCTTCACTAATCACATCCAACACATCAATGCCGCCGATCTGCCCCAGATCACAAGGCTGTCCACCCCCATGCGGATAAAAAGCAGTCTCTGCCAGCGTGACATATATACCGTCTTCCTTGTCCACTCTGCCTGTAATTTGTGTATGCCACTCCCGTGTGTACGCGGAGTCATAATAGATTTTTTGCGTCATCGAATCATCCCGATCCCTTCTCGTTCAAATGGCTATCCATACTCTCCAGATTACACTATCTGGAACCGCCAAGCCAAATTTTCCGCCTCACTTCTCCGTTTTCCATATCAAAAAGACCACTCTGTAAGCCAAGCTACAGAGCGGTCTCCTTACTTGTATCCACTATCCGCGTTTAATGAAACGTTGGATATGGTTTGTACCTATGATTACACCAAAACGAGATGCAGTCATATTAATTTGGTATAGACAGAAGAGCGAAACAGACAGAAAGGACCTGAAGAAGCGGAGCGTGCTCCTTTATCACCGGATTTCTCCCTTCAGGGGAAAATCATTGAAATCCGGGGGTAAGAGAGATCGAAAGGTTTTCTGTCTGTGTAGTTCCTGAGTGTCTAAATCAAGCATGGTCTGCAATCGGAGTGGCCAAGTGTAATCCCGTTGCACTCCATATTTATTTCATTGACTCGGATAGCTCTGTGAAAATAACACCCAGCGCATATGCGCCAGCATCCGGGTATCCGAGACTGCGATCGCCAACAGCACCCGCGCGGCCCATACGTGCCACAATGTCTTCTGTTTTCTTCGCGCCTTCTACCGCGGCTTCAGCACCTTTGGCAAACGCCGTTTTGAAGTCATCTCCAGACTTCGAACTTTGCGTCCATGCGTCTGTACAAGGGACAAGTGCGTCAATTAATGTCTTGTCACCTACAACGGCACCACGTCCGAAGGAACGTTCACCTGTAGACTGAATCCCCTGCACTGCCGCCTGCATCATGTCAGCGAACTCTGCAACGTTCAATTGCTGCTTGTCACCAACGGCTTTGCCTGCTGCCCGGAATGCCGAACCCCAGATTGGGCCGGATGCACCACCGCAGTATTCCATAATGACAAGAGAGCATGCATCGAGGAATGAACCGATATTCTTTTTCTCTTCGTTCACGATATGGTTCCATTCGCGTTTGAGCTGTCTAAAGCCCTTCGCTACGCTCATGCCAAAATCGCCGTCACCTGCATGGGAATCCAGTTCACAGAATGGTACTTCGTTCTTGATGATGATCTCACTCATCTTATCGATCAGGTAGACGATATTATCCACGGAGAATTGATTGTTGTTGATCACCGCAGACGTTGCAGGTGTCTCCACTTCATAGGATACTGGCGCATCTTCAGTCACGACGGCTTCCAGTGCTTCGGAATATGTCACTTGTGCTACTGGAGGACCAGACACTTTGAAAGCAGGTGTATCACTTTCCTTAAACAACAACGTTTTCAGTTCATCGTCCAGTTTCAGGATGGTTACCGATGCGCCTGCCATATCGATGCTCGTCATGTAATTGCCAACAAACGTAGTGGCTACACCCAGACCTGAATGCTTTGCCAGCTCACGCTGAACCGAGTTGTTGAGCAGATAGAGCTCCTGCAACGGTGTAGCGCCAAAGCCATTGACAAGCACAGCAATCTCATCGGATGTATCGTTGTCCAGCTTCATGTCTGCAAGCAGTGCTTCAACCATACGTCCTGCAAGCTCATCCGCAGATACTAATTTCTCGCGGCGAATGCCTGGTTCACCATGAATTCCCACACCGAATTCCATCTCATCTTCAGCGATTTCAAATGTCGGTGTTCCTTTGGCGGGCACGGTGCAGGAAGTGAATCCAAATCCGATGCTGCGAACGTTCTGGGCTGCTTTCTCGGCTACGGATTTCACCTCTGCCAGACTGCGGCCTTCTTCGGCTGCGGCTCCAGCGATTTTGTGCACCAGTACAGTTCCGGCAACGCCGCGGCGTCCTACCGTATACAGACTGTCTTGAACAGCAATGTCGTCCTCAACCCGCACATATTGCACGTCAATGCCATCTTCCTCTGCAAGATGCGCCGCATTCTTGAAGTTCATCATGTCGCCGCTATAGTTCTTGATGATTAGCAGCGTACCCTTATTGCTGGCTGTGGCCTTGATCGCCTGGTATACCTGAATCTGGGAAGGGGATGCGAATACATCTCCGCAGACCGCAGCATCCAGCATACCTTTGCCAACGTAACCCGCATGAGCAGGTTCATGACCACTGCCGCCTCCGCTGATGAGGCTGACTTTGTCCCCATTAATCTCTCTGCGTTTAATGACCTTATATTTTTTCAAAAATTCAAGCTCCGGGTGCGCCAGCGCAATCCCGTTGCACATTTCCATGACAACATTTTCAGCCTGATTGATAATTTTTTTCATTTATTTCGCCTCCCGGCGAGCTTTTTTGTAGTCCCGTCCCATACGGTCAGCAGCCGCAATGGCAGCAGCCACTTCAGGAACAGTAATCGGGAACGGCATGGCGTGAATGGATTCTTCCGGAATACATGCGATCTCGGCCACCTTCAACAACTCTTCCTGAGTAATGGTATCTACACCGATATCCGCCAAGCTTACAGGCAGTCCCACTGCGAGACAGAAGTCCATGACTTCATGCAGCTCTTCGGTTGGTGCATTTTCAAGGACGAGTTGTGCAATCGTACCGAATGATACTTTTTCACCGTGGAAGAAGTGATGTGTACCCTCCAGAACAGTCAAACCATTGTGGATCGCATGGGCTGCAGCCAGACCGCCACTCTCAAATCCAAGACCAGACAACAGAATGTTTGTCTCAACGATGTTTTCCAGCGCTTGAGTCACGACGTTGCTGTCACTGGCTACTTTCGCTTTTAATCCATCCGTCAGCAGCATTTCATAACACAGTTTTGCAAGAGCAAGTGCTGCATTCGTACCTACTGCGGATGGCGTGTATCCTTCACGGGAACCCATCGGCAGACTTGCGTTAACACGAGAGTACGACTTTGCTGTAGCTCTTGCTTCGAAGTACGTAGACAACGCGTCACCCATACCCGATACAAGGAAACGTGTTGGTGCGTTTGCAATAACCGTTGTGTCCACGAGAACAACACTAGGGCTTTGTTTGAAATACGCATAGTCATCAAAAGCACCTTCCGGCGTATACAACACAGCAGAGTGACTTGTTGGCGCATCCGTTGCTGCGATGGTAGGACAGATGATTAGCGCTTCGCCTTCTGCCACACATTTGGCTGCATCGATCGCTTTACCGCCACCGAGGCCAATTGTACATGTGCATCCTTTTTCTTTCGCAATTTCCTGGAGACGAGCAACTTCCTCGCGGGAACATTCCCCTCTAAAACCGCTTTCAACAAACGTAATATTGAATTTTTGTGCCGTTTCATCGAGCTTCGCCTTTACACGCTGTACATCATCCGGATGTGCGATCAGCAATGCAGATTCACCAAAGGATTTCACAAAGTAACCGAGGTTCAACAATTCGTCTTCGCCTTGCACATATTTCGTTGGACTAATAAATGCTTTTCTCATAATGATATAAACCTCCTATGGATGATATAAGTTCGTTTTCGTTTACTGCATAAATGTCCTGCATACCTTCAACATTAAATACTCACAATTAACCTAAATATATACCATGCATATGAGGTTTACAGTGGACTTTGATAACAAATTATTATAATTTGCAATCGTAATTTTTTGCTTTTCAATGGAATCATGGTATCTTATTGTCATGCGATAGGTTAATTTTTGACATCATCTATACATTACCCGTCATTAACTCATCTTAATATGTACAACTTGCTAACTTTTAACGAACGAAATCATTCATCAGGTTAGCTATGGAGGGTTCCACCCATGATTAAAGAATATCTGCACATCAATAAAATCCTCGACCTGAATAAATGGAAGCGTCTACAGGATTCTCTTGCCACTGTGACCAAGCTGGCTATTCTAACCGTTGATTATAAAGGCATTCCCGTAACCAGCCATAGCAGCTGTCAGGCCTTTTGCCAAAATGTTCGCAAAGATCCCGAACTGCTCCCCTACTGCCAGAAATGTGATTCTCGTGGTGGTCTGGAAGCCGTTCGATTGAACGAACCTTATGTATATCTGTGTCATTTTAATATCGTGGATATCGCGATTCCAATCACCATTGATGGAAAATATATTGGTGCGGTAATGGCAGGACAGGTGAAGCTCGCTGACCCGGAGAAAGGGACGGAACTGGAACAGATCGTCACGTCCAAGAACGTGCCTATGCATGCTGCAAAGCTAAAGGAATTACAGGACGATTACGACCAGTTGCCTGTCATGACCTATGAAGAGGTTGTGAAAATTTCCAACATGCTTTCTTTACTCTGTAATTACATCGTGGAGGAAGCACTGAACAAAAATTTGCTGGTGGAAATGTTCGAGAAAGCTTCGGGTCATCAGGAGTCTCTGAATCTGTCCACTATTTTGCCTGGATACTCCATCCGTAATATTGAGTCGATCAAAAAAGAAATGACCAATGCGATTGCAGATGCCTATCTTAAAAACAGTCCAAGTGATACAGAGAGCTCCAGTCCGGTGCTCCAACCTGCCTTTGAATATATCCACAGTCACAAGAGTGAGCAAGTCTCGCTTAAACAAATGGCCGATCTGTGCCACCTGAGTCCAAGTTATTTCAGCAGGCTGTTTGCTAAGGAAACAGGTGAGAACTTCACGACTTATATTGCACGACTCAAAATCAAATGGGCCAAGCAATTGCTGGAAGTTACGGACATGCCCGTGTCACAGATCAGTGATGAACTGGGGTTCAATGAATCGGGGTATTTTATCAAAATATTCAAAAAATTTGAGGAGATTACGCCTGCCTTATATCGCAAATACATGCAGGAACAATGAGCACGTTTAACCAAACGTTTTCGTTACAAGAGAAAACTCAGTGATATCTTTTTCATATTAAAGATGGGGTTAAAAGATATTTCACCTATTAATCTGCCATTGCTACAATGGAGTCCAGATTACTTAGGGAGGCGTCACGCATGGAATATCGCAAATTGGGAAACAGCGGTCTAACCGTCAGTGAGATTTCACTGGGCAACTGGATTACACATGGAGCACAAGTGGAAGATGGAACCGCAAAAGCTTTTGTCCGAGCTGCTTTGGAGGCAGGCATCACGACATTTGATACGGCAGACGTCTATTCCAACACCAAGGCAGAAACTGTGTTAGGACATGCTCTAAAGGAGACTCGAAGAGAAAGTATTGAGCTGTGTACCAAAGTCTGTCATCCAACTGGCTCAGGTCGCAACGACAGAGGACTTTCCCGCAAACATATCATGGAGGCCTGCAACGCTTCATTGCAAAGATTGCAAACCGATTATATCGATGTCTATTATGCTCATCGTTATGATCCAAATACGCCGCTGGAGGAAACATTCCTTGCGTTTGCCGATCTGGTTCGCCAGGGCAAGGTTCACTATATTGGAGTTAGCGAATGGACTGCGGCTCAGATTGAAGAAGGTTCCGCATTAGCTAAGGAGCTTCGCGTGCCTTTTATTGCGAGCCAACCACAGTATTCCATGTTATGGCGGGTTATTGAGCAGGAAGTTGTACCAGCAAGTACACAAGCAGGTCTTGGCCACATTACATGGTCTCCCTTGGCTCAGGGCATACTATCTGGTAAATATATTCCGCACGAAGCACTGCCAGCCGGATCACGTGCAGCTGCCGAGGCTGGCGCACCCTTTTTCAATAATCTTGCTGGTCGGTGGTTACGTGACGACGTTCTGACTGCTGTTCAGCAGCTTATTCCACTCGCGAAAGAGATCGGGCTGACGCTCCCTCAACTTGCCGTCGCCTGGGTTCTTCAGCATCCGTATGTGTCATCCGTCATTATTGGGGCATCCCGTCCAGAGCAAGTCCTTGAGAATGTGAAAGCCTCTGGTGTTCAACTGGATCGGGACATCCTGTCCCGCATTGATGAAATATTAGGTGAATGGATTGAGAGAAACCCTGCCAAGACGGGTTAGTAGCTCTTCTTAAACTACTCTAACCATACTCTATAAGTTGAACTAATCATTTTCACGACAACCCTTCAACAATTTCATCTACAATATTCATAAAACGGGAAATCACTTCCTGATTCATGTCCGTCCGCCATGCCGTGTATAACGGTACGGAGGGCGGACTTTCTACTAGTGGTAGAAATACCACACCCCTCCGCTCGAACACATCTACTGAAGAAGGAACGATGGATACCCCCATGCCCGCTGCAACGAGATTCACAATCGTGTACATCTGAATGGCTTCCTGTGTAATACGAGGATCTACACCATGCTCCCTGCAATAATCCAGGATAAGACGATGGAACGGAGAGCCCAGATGCCGCGGGAATAAAATAAAATCTTCGTCCTCCAGCTCGGTGATTGACACCTGAGTCTGTGCAGCTAAAGGGTGATGGTCTGGCAGCACTGCGAGTAATGTTTCCGTCTGACAGACCCGGAACGACAAATCTCCGTTGTGATCCTGATACCGCAAAAATCCAATATGGATCTGTCCATCTGCTAGTGCCTGCAATTGTTGGGACGAGGTCATCTCACGCAACGTAAGTTCAATCTGCGGGTACGCCGCACGGAATTTTCTCAACACATTGACCATAATACTCCCCGAAGCCGAATCCACAAAAGCAACCGTTAAATGTCCAATGATGCCCTGGTCAGCCTTCTGCGTAAGCTGGATGGATCGCTCAAGTTGGGCCATGATCAGCCTCGCCTGTTCCAGAAATACGGCACCGGCTGCCGTGAGACGAACCATTTTTTTCGTGCGTTCCAATAGCTTCACGCCGAGCTCTTCCTCCAGATTCTGAATCTGCTGGCTCAGCGGCGGCTGCGTCATATTTAATTTCTCAGCCGCACGGTGGAAATGAAGCTCCTCCGCCACGGTGATAAAGTATCGTAATTTTCGAATATCCATTCGCCTGATGTACTTCCCTTCTGTCTGACCTCTTACTTCATCTGTTCCTGAACCCAAACGGCTGATTCAGCCAGCATCGTCATTAATTCATTAAAGTCCACGGCTATCTCACGAAGAGGTAGTTCTCCCGCATCGTGGATTAACATCAGAACCTTGCCAGAATTTTGATCCAGTATAGCAATGCTTCCTTCGCCAAACCCACCAATTGGAAATGGTTGCAGCTCAGCGGGCAACTCGTATTCCTTCTCATATTCACGGTATACTTCCAGGAACTCGGGATATGCCCAATTCAATTCTTTCACCGAATACAAGGCAGGATCGCCGAAGTTGCATGCACCAAATTCAAGCAAGAGCTCACGATACACTGCGGGCAATTTCACGTTATACTTTTGCTCAAAATCCTCAATGCTCTGTTGCGTTTCAGGAGTACACCCTTCTCCCATTGTTGTATTGTAAGCTTCAACCAAAAGATCACGAATGGGTTCCAAACCTATCGACTCCACTTGAACTCCTCCTCTATAAATGAAAATCAATGAAATTGTGGTCCACGAATATGTTCACTATTAACGACGCGATGATACCAGAAGCTGCATTATTGCTGTTATTGCTGCATTAAAGTACCTTTCGTCAGCTATCCTTCTTTTCCTGCAACAAAAATGCCCTATCCAGCAAGTGGATAAGGCAGAATAAGCATAGCTTTATTTTAGTTCACATGTTTCCGTAGTTCTCCATCCAGCCATTGTAGCGCTGAATGCAGCTTGTCCTTGGGTACATTCTGATATCGATCCCCCGTTGACAATTCAAAGGCACAACTATGAGCACTGGTCTGCTGCAAGTATGAAGTAATCCCCAACCCGAATTGCTGAGTCATGGATGCCAGAATACGCTCCATCTCGGCTTGAGCCAAGGGAAAATGTACGTGAAACATATTGGAGACGGGTACTTCCGGCAATGTACGTATACCGTGACACGCATTTAACAAGGAAGCAAGTTCCTTCGCCTGCTCATAATAAAGCCCCATTTTGCCAAACCGTTCATTGAAATAATATTGAGAACTAAGAATATATGGATATAGGCCGATCAGATCGCCGCCGTGCCGACGCTTCCATATTTTCGATTCTTGCATAACGTCCGTATCTCCTGCCAATATAGCCCCAGCAATTCCTCCAATGCCTTTGTAAAAAGACACGTAGACACTATCGAACAGACTGCAAATCTCGGCGGGAGTCTTCTGATAATAAGGCGTGATTTCGAACAAACGTGCCCCGTCCAGATGAAGCTTGATTCCACGTTCACGGCAATAGGCTGAGATTGCCTCCAACTCTTCATAGGCAGGCAATTGCCCACCAATCTCGCGTTGTGGCAGTTCAAGCAGTAGGCAGGAAATTTCCTCATTCATCCCCTCTACATCTTCCAATCGAATCAGTCGGTTCTCCTCCGCCAGCAAAATGGATTCAATCTGATGTAACTCTTTCAGTCCGTCTTCCTCATGGATTTCCAGATGAGATAAAGGATGATAAGCTACCCGCTTGATGCCTTTGCGGTCACACCAGATACGTAAGGCGATTTGCTGTGCCATCGTACCACTGGGGAAAAATACAGCCGATTCCTTGCCCAGAACGTCAGCCATCTGCTGCTGGAATTGATCAATGATTTTACCGTTGCCATAATGATCACTATATTGTTCCCCATCCACCTGCTCCAGCGCTTCCTGAAGTACTTTGACTTTACGACTTCCGTGACCGCCTATAATAAACTCTGCCTGATTAAAAGCTTCCGCTAATGTTAACTCTGTATTCTTCAAGGTTATTTACTCCTTTGTTGTTCTGGTTTTTTGGTTCGTTACCATCTGCACCAGTGCACCCAGCGCTCCGTATTGATGCTCACTCCTGGAATGCACAAATCCTACTTCCAACCTGCGATATGGATCAGGCAAAGATAACACTGTAACCTCACCTCTCCTTTCGGCTTTCGTAACCGAGGATCGTGGGAGCAATGACACACCTATTCCCGCAGATACGCCATTCATAATGGTGTCCAGTGTTCCATATTCCGTAACGTTGAGGGTGTGCACGCCTTGATCTTTCAAAAAGGCTTCTGCCTGTTCGCGATGAGTACAGCCTACTTCAAAAAACAACATGGGTTTGCACAATAAATCATGCAACTCATGGGTTCCGGGTTCGGCAATCAGCACCAATTCTTCGTTGTACACTTTCATATAGTTCAGCTCAGGATGGTCAATTGGGCCATATATTAAAGCTCCATGCAGCTCATGTTGAATGACCTTCTGATTGAGTTCATGTGTACCCCCTGTAATTAACGAATGCTGAACCTTGGGGTAACATAAACGGTATTCAGCGAGCAGCGGCGTCAGATAACTGGAGGCTGCGGTCTCAATCGCACCAAGACGAAGCATCCCTGCGGGCGGATGGCCCATTTGCGTTGCCTGTTCTGCTTCATATAACAAATGTAATATTTTATCTGCATATCCCAGCAAATTTTCACCCGCTGGTGTGAGCGACATGCCCCGGTTGGAGCGATGAAACAGCGGTACTTGCAGCTGATCCTCCAACTGTTTAATTCGTGTTGTTACATTGGATTGCACATAATTCAGCGCTAATGCTGCTTTGCTGATACTGCCTTCGCGGGCAACCGCCTGAAATACTTTTAAATCTCCTGCATCCATGCCCTGATCACCTGCTTGTTATCTATTATCTGAATTGATACTGACATTCATTTTTGTTCATTTTACGTGAATCTGCCCCATCTGTACAATGAGGCTCAGTAGTGAAGTTTTTAAATACACAAGGAGGAATTTTGTCAATGAAAGCTATTATACATTCCGGCCAGAGCGGACTTGAAGGTCTTCAATATACAGAGTCAACATCTCGGGCAACGGAAGCCGGTGAAGTACAGATCCAACTGAAATCTGCTGGAATTAATCATCGTGATCTGTTCATCATGGCAGGACGTACATTCCAAGACTCACCACTCATTCTTGGTTCCGATGGAGCAGGTGTAATCATAGCGATTGGAGAAGGTGTAGAGGACTTATCCGTAGGTGATGAGGTCATTATCCACCCTACTCTCGGTTGGGACCACGCAGTAGACGTGCCCATTGTGCCCGATATTGTAGGAGGCCCTACGGATGGAACTCTCGCACAATATATTACGCTGCCTGCTAGAAATGCCTTGCCCAAACCCTCTCATCTATCCTGGGCGGAAGCAGGAGTGTTGTCCCTTTCGGCTTTGACAGCATACCGCGCCTTATTCACTCGTGGCGGACTTAAGCAGGGTGAACATATCCTTATTCCCGGTATTGGCGGCGGTGTAGCGACCTATGCCCTGCTCATGGCCGTAACTGCTGGTGCCAAGGTAACTGTTACATCCAGAAGAGAAGCCAAGAGACATGAGGCTCTGCGTCTGGGCGCTTTCCAAGCTCTGGACAGTCATGCAGACTGGAGTGTGCAGAACGGTCTTGATCCTGTTGATTTCATCTTGGATAGCATCGGACAAGCCATGTTCCCCAAATATTTTGATATAATCAGACCAGGTGGTCGTATCGTGATGTATGGCGCAAGCTCGGGAGATGATCTGAATGTTCCAATCCGCTCCATCTTTTTCCCGCAAGTTAGCCTGATTGGCACCTCCATGGGCAGCCGTGAAGAGTTTGTCCAGATGCTGCAATGGGTGGAAGAACATAATTTACATCCTGTGATCGATAGCATATATCAGCTACAGGACACAGCGAAAGCTTTCGAACGTATGGAAAAGGGAGAGCAGTTTGGCAATCTTGCTATACTCGTGGAGTGACATCTGGTTTAGATGGACCTTCCTTAATTGGTACAAATCATTTTACGATAATGGGGGAATCCATCTGACCCGTCTCGCTAAACGTACAGCCATTGTTCTGGTCGCAATTATACTTTTGTCCCAAATTCCTATGTTGAAAGCAACCTTTGCTCGAGGGATAACTACGCTATATTTGAACATAAAGTATCCGGAACGCTCCTATCAATACAGGGATTTCATCTATGAATCTCATTTTGGAAGCTATTTCATTTCTTATGCTAATCAAGACGAGCAACTCATAAGCCTGATACTAGAGCCCAAATTTTTACCGGTGATCGTTACGTATGATTCATTGGATCAACCCATGAAAGACTAAATTATTTACTCTATGAATCATTCAGGAGGTATCGACATGTCCAACCATTTGCACTTGGTAGAATTAGTTCGAAAGTTGATGAATGCCGAAGGAACAGAAAATGAACTGGATGAGATGCTAAACGAGCTACAGCAACAGATGCCTTATGCTGAGATCAGTAATCTGATTTTCTGGGATAATCGAGACCTGACACCCGAACAGATTGTGGAAGAGGCGCTGTCTGCTCGTCCGATCATTCTTCCGCCCAGTCCTAACATACTTTAGGAGGTGAATGATCGGATATGTCTGACATGAATCATAAAAACAATGAACAAACTGATTTTAACGCTATCAGTGGAGAAGAAAAACTACAGGCACTTCGTGATCTGATCGAGCTGACGGATAACCATCTTACTCAGCAAGTTCTCAATATTGGTATGGATCCACACGAAGAAGATCTCATACGCATCGAAGCATGGCGCGCTCTTGATATGGCAGGCTCCTCTGCTTTTCTGGATAAGATCCTTCATGCTGCCGTGCAACTTGTTCGTGATCCTGAAGAAGATGAGGATGTACAAAATTATGTCTTTCAAACTCTCGCCTTATTACCTATTACCGAGGCCGAGATCAAGTTGGCTCAGGAGGTGTTGGAGGGGGATGCGTATATTTTGGTTAAAAGTGCAGCCTTTGCTGTTCTTGTTGCACATCAACAAGTTACTGGAGCCGCGTCCGCGTTAAAATCGCTTCAATCCGATCCTGATTTTGGCTATTCCGCCAAGAGGGTATTACATTCGAAGCAAGGAAGTGATAATTAATGAGTAAGCAGGACGAACCTCCCCGTAATACACATAAACCTAACAAGTACCCTGACCAGTCCAGTGAAGAATCGGGAGAAAATGCTACGAAGCCGGTTCACCTTACCCAAGGCGAGATCAATGCATTACAGAAGGCCCTTCTCTATCTCAAGTTTGAATGTGTAGAGACTGATTCCCTGCTATACGCGGGGAGCCCTCTGTTAAACAGCGTGCTGGAAAAGGTACGTGAGGTCAGCGCATTCCGAGAGTTCGCCAAAGACTTTCACTCTCGTCCTAATGCATATGCAGAGACATTTATGCGCAACAAGCTGGAGCGTTCCTACGCAGAAGAACTTGCTCCACGTGAACGTACAGAATTGCAGAAGGCAGAGATTCTTAGATCATGTATGCATCCATATCCATTAAAATAAAAAAGACCTCCATACTCGTTTAAGAGCATGGAGGTTTAGACTATTTTCAATAGTACCAATATTACTTTATTTCCAAAAATTTACGGAGTATGGGAGCCTAAATATTGCATGGTTCCTTTCGGGAGTTCATTCCATTCTCCTGTCAAAGAGAACTGTTGTGAACCTGTGTAAATCCCGCGTTTACGAATCAGTGTTCCTCCTTCAGATAAGAATCTATCATGTGAAGTAGGGTCTCCCAATACATCAACAATTCTACCATCTTTTTTGAGAACCAATGCAACGACTTGATACTCATTTGGATTTAGAGGGTTATAGAGAAGCAACTCACTATTAAACCACTGGATTTTTGTTATATCCATGTATTCATAGAAAAATTCATTAATATAAATGGCAAGTGCATTGGGGTTAACATCAAACAAATTCTTTGTGACTATATTCATCTTTGAACTTTGTTCCATCCATTGATATACTTCCAGTTGATATCCTGTTGCTTTGTGAGACGGATTCCCATCCCCCGTATAATACAATTGCACTACAATTTGCTCAGCACCTGCATCCATGTATTGAGAGAAAAACAACTCGGGTGAGCCTTGTGGAAGCGAATTGACCTTAACTACCACGGCTCTACCATCATTTCCAATAATCCAGAAGTACAACGGAGATGCGGTTAAAGGAATTTGAGTCGTATTCATCGTATCCGGTCCCGTAAACGTCGAATCTGGTGTGCCACTATATAGTTTGAAACTTGTCTGTCCCGGGAACAAATTCGAGGTTGAATAGGTTAGAGCATCCTGCACCCCTGATTTTGTATTGATCTGCATCACTCCAGCATTCACCAGAGAAGCGGTACGAACATTAAAGGAATACTCTGCCTCTCCACCTTTTCCATCCTTCGCCGTCAGGGTTAATGGGGCTACTGCATTACCTGTCCCCGGCTTCAAGGTTAACAGGCTACCATTAATGCTTGCATTAACTGCTTCGCTCGAACTGCTGCTAATTGCAAATTGTAACGAATCTCCATCGGGATCACTAAACAATTGACTCAAATCAAACGTACGATCATTCGTTACCGTTGGCGTTAACACTTGTTCGTAAATGTTGCTTACAACCTCTGGTGATATATTAGGGCCAGCAGGCTCGCCTTGTATGGTCATGCCAAAGGATACTTGCTCCCTTCGTCCAGACTGATCATAAACCGACAACGTCACGGTGGTCTGTCCTTCCGCAACTGGAGCGACAGATACCTTTGGACCAGCGGTAGAAACTTCCGCAATATTGACGTCTCCAGAAGAGGCATCAACCGTTAAAGTACTTATATCAAAATTTAACAGGTAAGGAGTAAGATCTATATCCAAAGTCGACCAAGGCCACATGATTGTTTGATCTGGGATAGAACCAATACTTCCTGATTCTAAGACCTCCACATCAATAGAGGCTGTTGCCTCTTTTCCATATACATCTTTTGCTATAATGTTAGCTTCAAATTGACCAACCCGCTTGGGATGAATAATCAGCTTGTTTTCTTGAATGCTCATCTCTGCTATCAGGAAATTATTAAAGTCAATTGGCGTTTGAAACTCTAACACATCTCCGTCAGGATCACTAAAATATTGTGAGAGATCAATGACAATATCCTCCTTACCCAGAAACAACGTTTGAGCAGGTAGATCACTCGTAAGAACTGGAGAAGCATTAGGCTTAGGATTAACGCTTATTGGAAATCCAGTGGAAACGAAACCTCCCCTACCATCTTCCACCGAATAGTTAATGGTATATTCTCCAAATTTCAAAGCAGTCAAATTCAGTACTCCGGAAACTTCCTCCACTATTAATCCATCCGGATCAGATGAACTGGCGCTGAATGTAAGTGGGTCACCGTCCGGATCAATATAATAATCATTTAAGTTAACAGATGGAATTCGATCTGGTAGGAAACCCAAGTATACGTTAATCGAACTAGGTGACTGTCCTACCGGATTCAAATTCGGTATAGGATCTACATTAATATCAAATGTTCCACTTGTTACTCCACCCTTGCCGTCATTTACGGAATACGATATGGTATACGTTCCAAGTTGAAGAGCAGTTAACTTCAACTCACCTGCATTTTCCTCCACAGTAACCCCATCTGAATTGGATGAAGCTGCTGAATACATTAAAGCATCACCATCTGGATCGGTATATAGCTCGTTCAGTTTCACTACAGGGATGTTATCACCCAGATAGACGTCTATTTTCGATGGAGCTTCTCCCATAGGCGCACGATTTAGTGGTGGAAGAACAACAACCCTCATGTCGAGTTCTGTAACACCCGTACTGCCATCATCTGCGATTTGCCCATCATCCACTTTGATTTTAAGAACAACCTCTCCCGCCTTTTTAGGCGTTAACCTCAATACAGATTGCCCATATTCCGATTTTACGATCTCTGTATCCACGATTTCCGGGGCACTATTCAATACACTGTAAAGCAGCTCCGATTCATATTTCTCATCATCCATAACATAGACCATGAGATGGACATCTGTGCTGTCTGACCCGGCTACAAGCTCTTGATCCGGAATCGGTGATGGAAGAGGTGGTGCATTCACGTTGACGTCAAATGTGGACCTCAGCCTTTTGCCGCGACCATCATTCGAGGACACAGTTATTGTGGCTGTACCATGTTCCAAGGGTATAATTTCGAGATTTGATCCACTAAGCACAACCTTAGCTACTGAGGATTTGGACGAAGCAACCGTATACGTTATTGAATCACCATCCGGATCAGTCACATAGTCGTTCAGGTTTAACGTCTTACCCTGACCATTTGCCGTAAACTTGCGATTTTCAAATGGCTTCAGCAGTTCAGGTGATCGATTGGCAACAACAGGAGTTGTCTCGCTCCCTCCCGTTCCACCTGACGAAGAAGATGTCGCATTGGAAGTTACTGTTCCGGTGTTTCCACTTACGGCCGAAGATGGTACTCCAGCAGCCAGAGAAACCTCGGCAACCTTAATATTCCCTGTTATACTAACCTGTGCTGCTGCATTATTCACCTGAAGTTGTTGAATGGTGCCCGCTACATTAAGATTAACAGCACCAACCCCATCTACCGTTAATTGTTGCAGGCTGACATTACCCTTAAGTTGCAGAGGCTGTGACGTATTCAACTTGACTTTATCTACAGTTCCCTGCAATTCTACCTTACTTGCGCCATCTACAATGTTCAGCAAAGACAGCTCAGCTGTGTTTGCAATTTCAAGAGTACTATCGGATTCAATGCTAACCTCTTGAGCATTCGTACTGCCCGAGAACACCACATGTACATCACTTTTATCTATATTCACATTGTTTAGAACAGAGTCTTCGAACACAACGGTATTGCTGTCGCCACCCTGAACTGAAATAGATTGTTCTACTTTTATATTTTTGGCATAGAAATCATGTTCCATCTCTGGTGCTATCGTCAGTTTGCCTTTGATCTTAAGCCCTTGTACCGAAGTGAAGTCCGCCTTAATCGTCAGATCTCCATTCAATGTGGTTTCCTCAGCATTCAATAACAGATTACGGCTGAATTCCGCCTCTCCTGTCTGTGCTGATTTTCCGCCTTTTCTAATTTCCAAGGCGTTAATTTCGGTAATTGTATGATCTTGGCTCTTAAACTGTATACCAGCCTGATCAAGTACAGCCTTGTTGCGTTCATTCAGAAGACCTGCCACTTGTTCAGATATCTGATAGACAACTCCGTTGATCTGAGCTTGGCTTCCATGGATTGACTGAACCACAGACAGGCGGGTTTCTGGGAAGATGGCTGACAACATCATACCTATGGCTTCGCCCCGAACAAGACCTTGTTTAACTTTATTCTCTCCCTGATATTCACTTAGAAGATTAGCCTTCTCAGCAGCTTGGATATAAGGAGCCGCCCACGCACTTGCCCCTTTCCATTCCGAAGGAAGCGACTTTATTTGATTGCCTTGTGTAGCATAAGCCGTTGCTCTCACCAAAACGGTGATTAATTCCTGTCCGGTAATCTCCGCTCGTGGATGGAAATACCCTTTTGCATCTCCCTGCAAAAGACCAGCCTTCTTCACCGCTTGAATGGAAGGTGCTGACCAACTAGCTGAGTTCACATCTACAAATGGCTCTGAAACTTTCTTACTTGTTGTTAGTCCGAGAGCCTGCGCAAGAACAACCGCCAGTTCCTGACGGGTGATCGGATCGATCGCCCGAAGGTTCCCATCCGGATCTCCTTTGATAAACCCCATGCCTACAGCCTTATTCATCGAATCATTTAATTGATTTGTAGCATTGGGGCCTGAAGATATGCTAGATGGGGTTATCTTCTGATCTGCTGAATCCTGACTCTGTGCTGCAACTGGAACAGTATTACTTAAGAGCAATGCAATCATGGCTAATTGTGCTGTTCTTTTCATTTTTCGCATTAGTATTCTCCTTCTCTATCTGCTGTTGAATTAAACGAAATTAAGGAGTAATTAAAGAATCGAATTTGCCCAAGTTATCATAATTGTTTTCTCCGATATTGCTCCATTCGGATGGCTCATAAGAAACCTTGTCGCCTTGAACAGTATCCCATTTTCTTGTCAAAGATTGAGTTGGTACAATAACTGCCGTATCCATGATTTCCCCTTTGTAATATAGCGTCAGCGTTACCGGTTCCATATTCTCAACCAGATCCAAAATCAAATAATAATAATCTTCATCTGAAAATTCACTAAACTCTTCTGCGAGAACCAACGTACTATTCGATGGAATGATTGTGCCTGAGTCCAGCGTAATGGGAGCATTGGAATCACTGCGTACAATTGTGATATCCCCTCCGTTAAGCGGTTTGGATGTAGGATTATACAACTCAATTGCCTGATTGAACTCCTCACCCCAGACTACCTCAGAAATAAATAATCCCTTTCCTGCATCCGGGTCTTCCACGTTAACCGTAAATGTGGTCTCAGCTTCTTCACCATCAGGATCGGTAGCTTTGACCGTAACCGTAGCTGAACCAGTAACGTTTTTGAAGCCCAATGTCAATGTTTCTCCTTGCACACTGGTATCTACTACATTGGAATCCGAAGATTCTGCTGTATACGTCAGAATGTCTCCATCTGAATCTTCGAACACGCCAGCCAGGCTTACCGTATCGCTAACCTTTCCCAAAGTTACATTCAACTTAGAAATCTGCCCTGCTACCGTAGGTTTATGATTAATAACTACAGGGGCTTTGACCTCGACAGTGAACTCGCTCTTCACTGCTGCACCGATATTGTCCTTGGCAGTTACAGTCAACTTGGCACTTCCAACAGAATAAATATTCAGTGTCATCATACTGTCTGTAATATCAGCACTCGCGACTTGATTATCGGATGAGGATACAACGAAGGTCAGTTCATCTCCGTCCGGGTCTGAGAAAATAGTTTTTAAATCTATCGGATCACTTACAGCACCCAATTCAATTTCTACAGTTTGCAGTGTTTTCACCACTTCAGGAGCATGGTTTATTGGAGGTAGTGGCGGTACAATCGGTGGTATAACTGGCGGTATCGGTGGGGTTATAACGAACGGATTCACAAAATAGCCAAAGGATGTTGTTATACTTCCTCCCTTTCCGTCCGTAGCTTTCACCGTAACCGTCGTATTACCTAAAGCAATAGGCTGGATTCTCAATGTTGAACCCTGAATATCCACAGTAGCAATGTTATGATCGATTTCTGAAATCTCATAACTGAGTTCATCTTCATCCGCATCCGTAAAAACAGTGCTCAGATCAATCTCTTGTGCACCCTCTCCCAAAAATACAATTTTGTCGGGGATGGTCGATTGAACAACCGGCGGTTGATTCTCGGGAGACGGAGGTCCAATGACAACAGGTGGTTCTGGTTCAGGTGTTGGTGTGGATGGTCCTGATGAGCCACCTGAACCTGAATTAGAGTTGCTAGTCCACGTATTACTGGATGGAGTCGTTACAGTCGGTGTACTGCGGATAATCTGTGTTGATGCTCCTCCCTTTGGAAGAATAACCTTGTCCGTTTTTACAGTCTCAGGCAATTGAATAACAGACTTCGCATCTTTCATTACAATCTGTTTCCACGTCCCACTTCCCTGAACGTTAACTTTGTTAGTGGTGTTTATGATTACTTCGTCGATGTCCCCTTCGATTGTCACTTCACTCGAGCCTGGTTTGAAGACAACCTGTGGCAATGTATCGGCTTTCAAAACAACATGGTCCGCCGAGACTGAAATCACGCCCTTATAAGATGAACCTTTCAGATCCAATGTCACTGGATCTTTAGCCGTCCCTGCTTGAACAATCTGAATTTCCGACAAGGAAGACAGATTACGTGTTCGAGCATCATAAGTGATCACAGCGTTCTGTAATGCATCTTTATTCCCATCATTCAAAATACTTTGAAGCTCTTTACTAATTACAAAAGGACGTCCGTCGATGTAGGCAACATCTCCATCCAATTTAGTCAGAGAAGCTGTTCTCTCTCCCGTTTGAAAAACGTCTACTAGAATTCCAGCAATATCTTGCCGCTCCACCAAAGCCTTGGAACTGAACCTTCCTTCACTGGATTCCAACAATCCAAGCTTTAATGCAGTATGTACCTGCTCTTTGGCCCAACTACTCACCATGGATTCATCTAAAAGTGTCTGTTGTTGACCTCCCTTTATTCCTTGTGCTCCTGTAACTCTAACCAAGATGGAAGCGAGTTCTTCCCGTCGAATTGGATCGTTGGCACGGAAATTACCGGATGCATCTCCAGTCATCCAGCCTACTTTTCGAATAGCATCAATATAAGGAGTAGCCCAGTCCGAATTATTCCGAACCGATTGCGATGGTTCATCAAGTGTTAAATGGGATGCTTTAGCAAGCAATACGGCCATTTCTCTCCGAGTCAAATGCTGGCTCGGATGAAAGGAGCCATCAGGATATCCCGCAATTAATCCTTGGTTTACCGCTTCCTGAACCGCTTGCAAGGAAGTGGAACGGATATCGGTTTGATCTGTGAACACCGATGATATATGATTTGCTACTCCTCCCGTTTGATCGGCTGCGTTGACGATCTGATTTCCCCACAGCATGCCCACTACAATTGAAGTAAGTAGTATTTTTTTCCAATCTTGATTCATGCTTGTTCCTCCCCAAAAACTTCGTTTTCGGCACATAGTTTATCAAGATTTTCTGAACAAATTCTGAACAAAAAAACTAACATATTATCCAATTAAAAGGTGCTTACTAATAATCCCTTCACCCCCACTTCACTTAACATTGGATCAAAAAGTTAAATACAAAAAGGATTGCCCATCGGATTGAAATAGGTGCAATTAAATTATGAAAAAATAAATAATATCAGTTCATATAATACGTATTCACGTAAAACGCACATTGCGCTTTCTTACATTCTTTTTCTGAAATCACGTGTATCTGCCTCAAAATTCGTTATAATGAAAAGAACTTGGTGAGATTTGTAAGTTTATGCAATTATTCAACTTAGCTATTGGAGGAGAATTATGGAAACGGAAGGTTTACGCAACGTAGAGAAGCTGGCGCTGAAGAAACACAAGATTTACAAACAAAGCTTGATCAGGTACCTTGCACGCTCCATGCTCGCCAGCATGTTTATCGGGTTTGGCGTCATCGTGGCGTTCAAGACGGGTAACTTCTTTTATATGGAGGATTCCCCTTTTACATACCCTATGGCGGCTCTCACGTTCGGCGCGGCAATTATTCTGATCGCCTATGGTGGAGGTGATTTGTTCACAGGAAATACGTTCTATTACACCTATGCCGCCTTACGCAAGAAATTGAAATGGTTCGAAGTGGTGAAGCTGTGGATTGCAAGTTACAGTGGAAATCTGATGGGTGCGGCGGTATTTGCCTTGTTAATCTACCTGACGGGTCTGTTCGATTCATCTCAGGTGAATGGTTTTCTGCTGAGTGTCGTAGAGCACAAGATGGAGGCTCCGGCCATGCAGCTTTTCTTCCGGGGCATTCTGTGTAACTGGCTCGTATGTCTGGCGTTCTTTGTGCCAATGTTCATGAAGGAGAATGGTGCAAAAATGTTCGCCATGATGCTCTTTGTTTTCTGTTTCTTCATCTCGGGATATGAGCACAGCGTCGCCAATATGTGTACGTTTGCGATTGCGCTGGTACTGAACCATCCAGGGACGATCTCATTCGGCGGGGTTATTCACAACCTGATTCCGGTGACACTCGGCAATCTAGTGGGCGGCGTGCTGCTGATGGGTTTCATGTATTATGCGGTGAACAAACCGTTTCTGGACGAAGAGACACACTAATCTTTGGGGCAAAAAAAGCCCCCTTACTGGCCCGGTCACCTGACCGTGGCTGGACGGTAAGCCCCAAACACCCGTGCAACCTTCCATCCTGTGTTGAAGGTTGCGCGGGTGTTTATTTATGGGCAGGCTCCCTATATGCCTGCCCTCGGTTATATCTGCCTTGTACCCGTACGGAGGCTACAAGGCTTGCTCCGTGGCTTAGTTATACTCACGCCACGGAATATATTCAATATCGTTGTCGCCACGCGTGACCACGATCATATTCTCGATTTTGCCCGTATCCTTGTTGGTTCGGTAAATCATCGTACGCGTCTCGCCTTCTTCCGGCACGGAGAACAGGAACTTGTCCGCAACAAAGGAGGAACCGAGCCCTGTCGCATGTTCTGTAAAGGCAGATCCGCTCTTGCTGGTCAACAGCAGGCCAATTCCATAAGCTGTAGCCGTTTGTGCTCCTTTGCCAAAGAGATGCTCCCCTTGACTGGTCGTATGGGTTTGTTCCCAATACTCGTATTTTTTCGTATCCTTGTTGTAATCCACGACGTTACCCTGTTTATCCAAGCTGATGCTGGTCGTTTCACCCTTGTCGCTTTTAACCTGATACGTACCTACAATCGAATCCTCGGTAATCTTCACCGTCTTGCCCGTGTTCGGATCAATCTGGTAGATTTCGTCCTCATATTGAAGCCGAATAACATTCATGCTGGCCTGAAGCTGCTGCGCAAGTTTCTCGTCACCCATCTCCTCGGCTTTCTTTAACATTTCCTCATAGTTTTTGTAATCCTCGGCGTCCTTCTTATCCCAATCCTCCATATTCTCCGGAGGACCTGACGTTTTGCCCGGGCCATCACCTTTATGTTTACCGAGGGACGTAAGAGTCTGTGCCGCAGCCAAAGCCACCATAAGAGCCTTGTTCACAACATCTTCATCTGTGGTGCGGAAACGCTCAGCAATTTTCTTGAGTTCCGACTGAATGGACAAGACCAGCTCAAGGACAGACTTCATTGTACCTTGAGCCGTTGCATAATCGTTATAAAAGCGTTCCCGCTCCATTCCGTCCCAATTGCTGCGCATGACACGGATCTGGCTATCCAATGTGGACATGAACCCCGACAATTGCTGATGTGCCTGGGCGAATTGCCCACTAACTGTATCCAGTTGTTCCGGTGTTACCTTAATCTGTGTCATCCTGCACACTCCTCTTCGTCATATTCCTCCTGTTTCGTGGTCCACCGATGATTATCTTGCAGCCTGATCTGCCTTAATCTCCAGATGCAGCAGCGGAAACGGATTACCGGAACCATCCAACTCAGAACGACCAATTTGTACAAATCCCATTTTCTCGTAGAATCGGGCCGCTCCAGCATTCTGCTCATTGACATCCACCTTGAGGTGACGGCCTTTGATGTTAAGGGTATGGTTGATTAGAAGACGTCCCAGACCCTGTCCGTGCTGACTGACATCTATAAACAACATCTCAATAAAGTTATCATCCAATCCGATAAAACCAACGGGTTCATTGTCAGCATTCAGCGCTTCCCATACCTCAACTTGCCTTTGCTGCAACACATCGCTCACTACTTTTTTATAAAACTGGATGTGATGTTCTTCCAAAAACGTGTGTGTTGCCCGAACGGCCCTCTCCCAAATCTCGACCAACTTGTCATGATCCTTTTCACGATATGAAGCGATTAACATGTCCAAAGTAATCTCCTTTTCCTTTTCCATATAACGATTATGTAACCATCCGATCCTGCGATTGGATTTGGTTAATACATCAATTTTTATATCATTCTACGCATATTTTACCATGCCCAACACTCAATCTGTACCCACCATTGCCAATCTTGAGTCAACTCGCCACTACTTTTAAGGATCCCTTACCAAAAAAAAAGAAAGCAAAAGACAGCCAAAGACACCTTGGACCGGTGCTTTAGCTGCCTGATATTCGATAGGTTCATCCTGCTTCGTCAACTAATGCCACTTGGCTACGGCATCATTTCAACAATGCTAATCATTGCTGCAATTGTGCAAGGATTTGCGGATCCTTGATTTTCTTGTCTTCAGCCAATAACATCACTTTCGATAAAATCTCAGCCGTTCTCGGATCTTCATCAAGGAATGGCAAGAAGATCCTACCTCGATGCTGACTGTGCACAGGTACGATATGAAGCGCGCCTGTCGCCTGTTTGAACACATTGCCGCTACCAAGATGAACGGCATACTCGCCCAGTTCACCATCAATTCGAGCGTAATTTCCATCGAGCCGTACGTTATCGACCTTCAACAGACGCAGTGACTCATTCACAATCACATGACGCATCTCAATCGTGGTTAAGCTGGCTTCCGGATCTACTCCGCCAACATGCGCAACGCTAACCACCAAATCAATGTCACGCATGACTTCCGAGAAGAAGACTGGCGGTACATCTTTTAACGCGACAGGTTTATACGTTTTCCGATCATAGAACTGCAACGTCTCCAGGGTAGGCGCTTCTGTATCTGCGGGTGAGAACCAGTCTGCCATAGCATAGAGATTGGCAATCAGATTATGCTCATAGCTTACCTTTTGCAGTCCTTCCTCATAGCTGACGGTCCATTGACGTCCTTTAAGCAGAGCAACTGCTTTTTTCGGCTGAATCTGATAACCTGCATACCGACGGGATACCGTTCCATTAGCCAGCTCATCCTCATTTGGAAGATAGAGTTCACGGAATACCTGCTTGAATGGCTGACGTTCCTGACGGTTGAACAGATCCCGTTGGAATTCACTCCAGCTTCCACTCTGGAACAGATGCAATGGATGCGCAATCAGTAGGCGATCATGTGCCGCCAAGGTTTGTATCGTGCTTGTCGAATCATCCGAAGCTGGAGTAACCAACCCACCGGACGTTACATCGAATCTTCCAAGCTTGTCATCTGCTTGGAACACAAGCGTGCGAACCAGTGGACGAAGAACCGGATTCTGCAGCAGGCTTGAAACTTCCTCACTCGTAAAGGATGTTCCTGCCGTCATGGAACGCTCCAATTCCTGTCTTGCCCGGCGATACTGATCAACCAGATCTGTTTTTAATTCCTTCAATTCGGTGATGTATCCATCTTTCTTGAACCGAGCAGGTACAGATTTGAGTGTTTTCCCTTTGCTTACGATGAGCAGTTCCGGCTGGCCTTCTTCATCAATGACCAATTGGGCTGTAGTAGCCTCATCCAGTTCATGCGGCTCAAAATAGGATTTCATCTCATCCAGCTTGCGAGCTTCCATATCCCACATCAGCCGGGTAACATCGGCATATCCTGCATTACGGGCAAGGTTGCCCAGCGCTATCTGGGATACCAGACCTTCACTGGCACGGCGCTGTGCACCAAACTGTTTGCTCTGCATCAGAAACTTCTGAATGAAGTCGTACCGCTCACGCAGGTCCTGTTCCCGTTCTTCTGCAAATGGAATCAGGCTGTAGGTCAACAAATGATCTTTATTACGCTTATCTTCCACGGACTGACGCATATCTTCAAGCTTCAGCTTCCCAAGTGCCGCATCCGCGAACAACTGTGATCTGCGATGATTGGCTCCCCCAGAGATATATTTGGCACAATCGTACAACAGACTGAACCGTTCCTCACCGACGGCTTCATATGCCTCCTCGAACCAGGCGATATCAAACGCACCTTCGTTAAAGTCCTGAGGTGAAATTGGAGAATAATGCGCCACAATGGTTTCCTTTTCAGCAGTGAACCGTTCATTGATATGAGCATGGAAGTACCAGGCTGCACTGCGCAGTCCTTCCCATCCGAGATGCTTCGCAACAATCTCCATCCATTGCGGTGCGTACATTGCGGCTTCCAGGAGCTTCTTCTCCTGGATGGGATGCTTCGCCAGCAATTGTCCCAACAGTACTTCGTCCTCTCCATCACGTGGATGGCAAACCTGGATCAGATGGCTGAACGTTTCTTTACGTGTCGTATTGTCACCGTAGCTGTAGATATATCCACGGACAAAGGTATCCTGATCCATGGCTGCAACGAGATGCACCCAATGCTCCATACCTTCAATGCGTTCAAGCTTCATGGCCAGCGTACTTACTTCTGTTGAGAGCTCTCCTCGGGTTAACTCAATCTCCAAAATTCGTTCAACAACTGTTCTTCGCAGTTCTGCCAATACCGGTTTCTCCGTAATCCAGTCGGACCGGCTTGATGTCAATTCCCGAATAAACTGGGCACGAGAATCTCCCACAAGCAGCTGCTTGTAGACTTCCTGTGCATCAATGAAGTCCAATTCATAAGCACGCAGGTAATCGTCCAGAGTGAGGAAGGAGCCTCGGTTACTTTCCTTATTTAATCGGTCGAATTGGCTTATCGTCTGGAAGTATCGCATGAAACTCTCATCGTCATATACACGATCCCGGACAATATAGAACCATGGACCAGACAAGAGAGCAAGTATGCCCGATTCCTTTTCCATTTGTTCCTCAGGCATCATTTTCATCAACGCATACAATGTCCGCTCAGCGATTTCAAATGTATCTGACTTATCACTGTCCTCATAAACGGCCTCAATCAGCGTTTTCACCTGATCTGTGTAACGAAGCTCACTGACCATCTTTTTCATGTCCTGGATATACTGAACCGGATAGACCTCTTCGGCAAATTCTTTGCGCCATCCTTCCAGCAGCCAGTGTTTCTCCAATTCACTATATTCGTATATGTTGGAATAGTAACGGTAATAACTATCCAGCTTCTTGTTCAGATCCTCCAAACGAATCACAAACAAAATTTGCAGCAGTTCTTTACTATCCAGACCACTCTTCTGAACATATTCTCCCCATATTTTATGGAGAGGGAACTGCTCCAATAATGCTATATCTTGCCGCTGATCATAAGGAATGAAGACCATGGCACGCAATGTCGCACCTACAAGCAAGGTTTCTTTGTAACCGGCATAATATTCTGCCTCATATTCATGGTCTCTGTGCTCATGTAACAACGCATCCAAACCATCAAGAAACTGCTTCGCTTTTTCCAGGGAAAGGGTAAACATGTCCTTCGGCTTGAAGCTGCCGAGATCACGTTCTTCCTGAAGCAATGGATTTTCCCATGAAGGATCATACAAACCGAATCCATTAGCCGTCGTATACCTGCTGCTCTGCTCTGTAAGCTTGTCCAGCAGCTTCTGCTCCTTGGCTGTTGGTGTCTTGATTAACGCTATGATTGGCTGCATCTGCTCCTGCTGCTCCATGCGTTGTGAATCTGCGGAGATCTCGGTCAACAGTTCCAGCGCACCCAATCGTTGCAATTCAGTTTTGGATTGTACAAGTCGTTTCAGGGATACCATCAGCTGATCGGTTGGCTGAAGCAGTAACACCTGAATGGTCTTCTGACGCAAAGATCCCGTTTTCAGTTTGAGTAACGCCTCCATTTGCAGCATCTCTTCGAGCGTAAGCGTCAGCAGCTTGGCTTTGAGCAGAGCATTCTCACGATTGTTCATGCTCTTATCCGACAGACTATCAAAAATAAACTGTCTTTGTACTTCGTTCTCGGGATGATGGACAAATTGGGACAACAATTCTCCTCGCAAATCCGGGCTTAGTTTGTCCTTGAGTGCAATGACCTCGCCAATCCATTCCGGGTCCATGTCATACGCAGCAAGGTACAGCATTTTTTTCACTACATCATCCGGATCGATCCGATATTGAACAAATTCAAGAACATCGGATGGTCCACCTGTCCCTCCCTGCGGAATGTAGGCCAGCATTTGTTTAAACAGATCAAAGTCACGACGACGCACGGCTTTATCTCCAAAAACAGGCAGGGGCCAGACGTGAACACTACGTTGATTCTCCCCATTTTCAAAGCTCCAGTTAAACATGTACATGGCATCATAATTCTCAATCAGCCAATGCAGCAACTCCAGATCCTGTACTTCAAGATACTGACGTGCCATGTTTAAGCGCAGCCCTCTGTTCTGACTGTTAGCAAGTACGTATTGTGCAACAATCTGCTGATATACTTTCCCGTGATCCATGATTTGGATGACTTTTCGCTCCAATTCATTCTCTTCGATGACTGCGGTTGCCCAAAGACTAATGAATAATTGGTTTGCATTGGCACTTTGCTGCCATTCCTCTCGCACCGCAGAATCAGTCAATGCTTGATGCGCTTGTGTAATTAATTGCGCAGCAACACGCTGATTCGCCGCTTCAATTCCAATACCTGTCCATACGGCGAGCGCTCTCACCACTGAACTGAACCGAATCAGGTTGTTGTCGATGATTATTTTTAATATGTATATATACGCCTCAAGCGTTCCTTCATCCATCCGTTCTACAATGCTCTGGCGCAACCCCTCCTGCAGTCTGGCTGCTACCAGCAATTCCCCAACCATTTGATAAGCATCCACCTGATTGCTCATGAAGATACCCTTGATCATTTCATTGGTCAGCAATGCATTCTGATTGTCGCCATAGATGATATCATGCAGCGCCTGCTTCATATCACCGGTTTCATGATCCAGTTCATTGGCAATACAATCCGGTAAAACGGCTCTGATCTCATGAAGATAATCAAACTTGTACTCCCGCATGGATACATATTCGTTCAGAGAGAAGCCATGCATCTCCATACGGAATAAGGCAATCATTTTACGAAGAACCTGTCCAATATGCTGCTCGGGATCGGTTGTACGAAATGGTCTGCGCTCATAATGTTTGCTATAAGGAAAATTCACGGCACGTTCTGCAATGTAACGGAATCGAGCCAGGAAGGATCCACTGACCAGTTGCTCCAGCACATCCAGCAATGGACGGAACAATGGAGTTTTCTTCTCAGCGGACATACATTGCAATTGCTGCACTAAATCCAAATAGGCCTTTTCGTCTTCGCGCAAATAGGTGAATCCAGCCATCTCTGCAACATAGCCTGCGAGTTCCTGCTCCACACCCTTCAGCGATTTCACTTTTTCCTGCAACTCTTGTTGATACTGTTGAACTTTATCTTCCTGATTCATTCCATTCTCCTCCTCGTCACTCTCTACCACATACGTCCGGCAAGCATTGTAAAGCGGATAAACACCACATTATCGTCTTCCTGTATAATCAACGGCTCATCCAATGCCTGCAACTCTTCATCATTGAGAAATACCTTAAATAACCCATCTTCATATGCGGTTACAGCTGTATCCATGGCGCCTTCTACATCGGGAACCCCTTCGTTATATATTGTGCCAAAGCCTATTTTTCCTGCTGCTCCCTGCTCTTGAATGTCTTCGGGCATCAGGTAGGCAAGCCATTCCGCTTCACTCTTCTTGTCCTGAAGAGCCTTGAGCTGCTCAGCCACCATGTTCTTAATAAGCTTTCTCAGCGTATCGGTTGTTTCCGGAAGTTCGGCAGCTTGTTTGGCAAGTGCCGGCTTGCGTTTACCCAGACTTTTCACCGTAATCCATACGTTCACTGCTTAACCTCCTATGTATAGCTTTATGTTAGAAGAAGCCTCTATCAGCCCTTATATCTATACCACCATGGAAAATGGACCAAACTTAAGCTTCGGCCTATTTCGTTATCCATTCAAATATACGCACATATGTGCCCCTATTGAATATTCTAACGAATATCCCGACCATATTCATGGGCCATTTCTCATGTTTACATGCAACTAGCGAACTAATGACCTATATTACACTTTCGCAGCCGGAACAGTCTTCGCACAGCAAATAAAAAGAGAACAGTGCGCCTTCGGGCAGTCACTGCTCTCTGTAAGTTTACGATGAATATTTCTGTAAAATAATGACCGCATTATGACCACCGAAGCCAAATGAGTTGGACATGCCAATCTTCAGGTCAGCTTCTCTTGCAACGTTGGGTACATAATCGAGATCACATTCCGGATCGCTCTGCTCTTGATTGATTGTCGGTGGAATGATGCCGCTACGCAAGCTTTGAATGAGCGATATAGCTTCCGCACCACCAGCCGCCCCCAGCATATGTCCGGTCATCGATTTGTTTGCCGTTACCGGAATATAATAGGCTTCCGCACCAAACAGCTGCTTGATTGCTCGTGTCTCGGAAAGATCACCCGCTTCCGTACTGGTAGCATGAGCATTAATGACATCAATGTCTTGCGGCTGAAGCTGTGCATCCGCCAGAGCGGCTTTCATGGCCAAGTATGCACCACGTCCTTCGGGATGGGTTGCTACCATATGATACGCGTCTGAACTGGCACCATAACCTACGATCTCTGCAAGGATGTTTGCACCTCTCGCAAGGGCGTGGGACAAAGACTCTACAACCAAGACCCCGGCACCCTCAGCCATGACAAAACCATCTCTGCCTGCATCAAATGGTCGACTCGCTCCTTCGTACGCTTCGTTTCGTGTAGATAGCGCCGTCGCATTGCCGAAGCTTGCCAGTGATACTTCGGTGACAGCTGCCTCCGTCCCTCCAGCAAAAATCACATCTGCTCCACCGTGACGGATCAGCCGGAAAGCCTCACCTATGGCGGTGTTGCCGATCGAACAGGCTGTCACTGGCGAGAGAGTAGGTCCCCAACAGCCAAATCTCATGCTCACCATAGCCGCCGCCATATTGGATATCATCATGGGCACCAGTGTTGGACTGACTCTTGCAGGCCCACGTTCAGACAGGAGTTTGCCTTGTTCCATCAGGGTCTGGATTCCGCCGATGCCGGAACCGATATACACGCCAACGCGCTCCCTGTCCACATGCTCCATCTCGAGACCGGAGTCAGATAAAGCCTGATCTGCTGCCGCAACAGCAAATTGCACGAATCGGTCCATACGCCGTGCTTCCTTCCGTCCAAACCGTTCTTCTCCGTCAAAATCACGGACCACCCCTGCTATCTTTGTTTTATAGGACGTTGTATCAAACGCTTCAATTGGCGAAACTCCTGATTTGCCTTCCACCAATCCATTCCAAAATGTATGCACATCATTCCCCAAAGGAGAGATAATCCCCATTCCTGTAATAACAACACGCTCCATAATGCATCCTCCTTTAGTGCTCTTTCCATACTTGTTTAGTTAGTTATGCACTTATATTGCCATTCGTATTATCCTATTACAAGTTGTCAATTATAATAGTATAATGACTACCATGATAAACTCAGGAACGAAGGTGATGGAATGAACCATGATGTCAGGCTGCAGGCACTGTCCGCTTTTCTGAAAAACCAGCGCTCCAAAATCTCGCCAGAATCTGTCGGATTACCCGCGGGCTCCCGGAGAAGAACGCCTGGATTAAGAAGAGAAGAAGTATCCCAATTGGCAGGTGTGAGCACCACATGGTACACCTGGCTTGAACAGGGCCGGGATATTCAGGTATCCCATTCCGTATTGGATAACATCGCCTCAGCTCTCAGGCTGACAGCGGATGAACGGAAGTATTTGTTTTCCCTTGGTCTGGACTACCATTCGGAACTTCATATCCTGGATGAGAAGCCACTCCAAATACATCCCTCTTTGCAAAAAATATTGCAGGAACTTCGCAATTGTCCCACAATCATCTCAGACCGACGCTGCCACATTGTGGGCTGGAATGACGCAGCGCGGCATGTGTTTATGGACTTTGAACAGATTCCGGCTGAACAGCGGAACATGATCAGCTTGTTGTTTGAACGAAAAGAATTTCGAAGACTGGCCGTCAATTGGGAGGATTTTGTCAGCGGATTCCTGGCTATTTTCCGTGCTTATTATGGTCAATATGTCGATGATGAATGGTACAACTTGTTTTTGGATGACATGATGGACAGATATCCCGATTTTCAACCCCTTTGGAAACAAAGCAGTGTTAGCAGCGCCCCGGACGTGTTGATTGAATTTAGACATTCCAAAGCTGGCAAAATGCTTTTTGATCTTACCTCACTTCAGGTTCAGGGAAATGCCGATTTGCGGTGCAGTATCTACACACCTGCAACGGACACTGCTACCGAGCGTAAATTGATCCGCCTCATGGAGCCAAAGGTAGAACCTGACTCTGACAAAAGCTGATGCTGCTCTTCTCCTTTACTCCGTAATACAAGTTAACAAAAAAAGACCCAGGCAATGAGGCCTGGGTCTTCATGTTTGTCCTGAATCCTATCTGTACAATCATTTCAGTTGCTGATTAACGGATGTTATTTAAACGCCGGGATTGCAATATCTGCATACTTCTCTTCAAAGAAGGCTTTCACTTCTGGACCAGCCATACGCTTCGCCAGCTTCTGAATAGCTTCCGAATCCTTGTTATCTTCCCGGGCAACCAAGGTAATGGCAAAATGGGAATCATCCTTCTCAGTGAACAGCGCATCCTTCTTCGGTGTAAGTCCAAGCGGACTCGCATAGGCTGGCGTCATGGCAACCAGATCCGCATCATCCAACATACGGGCGAGCATCAACAGATCCACTTCTTTGAACTTGAAGTTCTTCGTGTTTTCCGTGATGTCTGCTTGCGTCGCATTAAAACCGACGCCTTCTTTCAGCTTGATCAGGCCGTTCTGTTCCATCATCACCAGCGAGCGCCCAATGTTGGACGGATCGTTGGCAATCGCTACCGTTGCACCTTCAGGCAATTCTTCAATGGATTTATACTTCTTGGAATATGCTCCGTAGATGGCATTGTAGATCGGTTGAACAGCCACCAAGTTAGCGTTATTTGCTTCATTGTACTGATTCATGTAAGGTACGTGCTGGAAGAAGTTTGCGTCTACTTCTTTGTTCGCCAGTGCAGTATTCGGTTGAACGTTATCGGAAAGTACAACAACTTCCAGATTAACGCCATCTTCTTTCAGCAATGGTTTCACAATATCCAGCACATCCGTCATTGGCGGAATCAAAGTAGCTACTTTCAACGTCACTTCTTGTCCGGCTTGAGTGCTTTCCTTATTTCCTTCCGCCGCAGGTGTTTCTTCTTTTTTGCCGCATCCGGCTGCTACCAGCGTCACTGCCAGCAGCATGAGCATTAGTTTTGCTTTCATCTGATATAAACCCCTTCATCATGTAATCTGTATTGTTCATGCTGTAATTCAATCTTTCTGCAATGCTTGTCCTTCTTCAGGATCTGCGATCGAGCCAGCGGGACAGTCTGCTGCCAGTAAATTGGATCATCTGTACCAGGATAATCATAATGATAATCGTAAATACCATAATCTCCGTCTCGAATCGCTGATAACCGTAACGAATCGCAAAATCACCAACACCGCCACCACCGACAATACCCATGACCGTAGAGTAAGAGATAAAGCTAATGGTTGCCGTAGTTAAGCCGAGTACAAGACTTGAGCGAGCCTCCACATACAGGAATTTCACCACAAGCTGTATGGTCGATGCACCCATAGAAGAAGCAGCTTCAACCACCCCTTTCGGGACATCAAGCAATGCCTGTTCTACCAGTCTGGCGTAATAAGCAATGGCGATGACCGAGAGCGGCACGGTTGCCGCGAGCGTCCCGATGGATGTTCCAACGAGCAGACGTGTGAACGGAATCATAAATACCACTAGCAGCAGAAACGGGAAGGAACGAATGATGTTGACGAGACTTCCCAGAATCGTGAACAGAGGTCGATTCTGATAACGTTGCCCTTTTCTGAACAGATACAGCAGTGTACCCAGAGGCAACCCGATTAACACGGCTGCCGTGATGGAGATCCCCACCATGACAAACGTCTCTCCGATGGCCTGCCAAATTTCATGCTGATACTTCACAACGGACTCAGGTATCATCGTTTTGCTCCTCCTGGCCGCCATGAAGAGAGGTATTTCGTCCACTCATGGATACATCTTCGCCCATCAACAAGGATGTTAGAAGATCAGGCTTCGGTGCCGGTATGCTGCGTACTTCCGCTTCCGACAGCGTTTTGATGATCCTTCCCTCTTTCATCACCGATATCCGGTTGCAGAGCTTTCGGGCAACCTCCATCTCATGTGTAACGAGTACAATAGTTACCCTCAGCGTTTCATTGACATGACGCAACACATCCAGAATTCCACTCGTGGTCTGCGGATCAAGCGAAGATGTTGGTTCATCACAGAGCAGCACATCCGGGCGGCTGGCTAGTGCTCTGGCAATGGCAACACGTTGCTTTTGCCCTCCACTTAACTGTGCAGGATACTGGTTGGCCTTATCTTCAAGTCCGACAAATCTCAACACTTCAAGTCCCCGTGCAACCCGCTCGGTACGGGATACGCCAGCGAGTTCCAGAGGCATGCAGACATTGCCACTTACGGTCCGATTGCTGACCAGATTGAAGTGCTGAAAAATCATGCCAATGGACCTCCGTGCCTGACGCAGACTATTCTCACTCATCCGGGTCAGATGCTGCCCATTCACAATGACTTCGCCGTCATCCGGCTTCTCCAATCCATTGAGCATGCGCAGAAGTGTGGATTTCCCTGCACCACTAGAGCCGATAATGCCGTGGATCTCTCCCTGGCCTACTTCCAGGGAAACCGAGCTTAACGCTTCGAATCCCTGATCTTCACGGGACCCACGCTCGTTATAACGCTTGCTTACCCCGTATAATGAAATCATGGGAGATTCCTCCTGCGATTAATCGTACATGGTCCTTCAAGAACACATGAAGAAAGCCCGCACAGCCGATAACCGGAGCGCGAGCAATCCTGTTTATTTATAATAAATCATCATCCCACATGAAACAAGCTTTAACGTGAGATATCTGTGTGCAAATCATTTGCATCATATATACTAAACCGTCCGTTGGACGACCCAATATAGACTTCATTTCCAAATCGATTCATGGTTCCATTCTTCGCATCCCGATCCCGGTGCTCCGGTGTGCCCATCACAACATCATGCACACGGCCAATCAAGGTACCGTTATTTTTATCCATAACCAGTAGATCCTCTCCCATCGGCAGCAAAAGCTGATCTTCAATCACCACGTAACTCCCCTGATTGGTAGGGTATCGAAGTGACGAAATCGTGTTTTGTGTATTCCAACGTGTCTCTCCTGTATCATATGCAAGGGCTGCCGGATAACCGTTTTTGACTACATATAATTGATCGTCCTCCACAAATCCTCGTTCGATCTTGCCCTTTTTCGTCCAACGTTTTGTGCCGCTCTTGGCATCGTACAGAGTGGTTGTGAAATCTGCGTAATCGCCGTATATATCCCCTTTCTTGTTTTCACGAATGAGCAGCTTGCCGTCGCTCAGCACCTCAAATTGCTGTCCATTCCGAGCAGGGAATTGTGCAAGCTTCTTGCCAGTATTCAGATCAAGCAACGCCCACTGATCTCTCAACAACATCCAGCGTTCTGGCTGAGTTGACGCAAAGGGATCAAGACGGTATATTCCATCAAAGTATGAATTGTTCTCAGGATGATCCACAGTTGGTTTACCAACCTTGATGCTCCATACGGTTCGGCCAGACAGAGGGTCCGCTGCGACCAGTTGGTTTTTCTCCCAATACATCACATAAGGGTCATCTGAACCTTTGTTTAACAGTTGATATCCTGTACTAAGTTTTCTTGTCCATAATGTTTTTCCATTTGCACTGTCCAACACCGTTAACCAGCTATTACTTGAGCCTTCGACAACTGGGCTACTCACAACAACTACATTCTTTGCGGCAGTGATGCCGTTCAATCTGAATTTTTGCTTGGGAGCATACTCCCATACGACATCACCGCTCTTCAACTGGAGGTGGCGTATACGATCTACGTATTCTTTCTTGTCAGGGTCATAGTCTGTATACATTGTAACGTATTGGCGTCCTGCATCCACTTCTACCTGCTGTCTCCCATACCCCGCATTGATCTCCCATAATTTCTTACCGGAATGTCGGTCAAGAGCATACATTGAACTCTCATAATGAAAACCACTAAATCCACCGTCATCCCCTTTCATCAGGAGCACATCATCTGTCGCTGCTTTCAAAAAGGTATAGTTGATATCGCCTTGATTTGTCCATATTGGTTTCCAAGGTAGCGTTATCGGCAATGACTTGCCTGTGATTTTGGTTGTGAATTCATATTCATCCGAACGACTGAAGCTCCAATCCGTCACCACATGGTTCCGATCATCTTGCGGTATATTCCAGCGTGTTCTAGCAAGTTTGCCGTTCTTATTGAATGTCACCAAAAATTGCGCGTCTGCTCGCTCATATCGCCAAGTCTGTCCAATACTCATCGTATAACCGGTGTCATTCAAATTGGCCGAATTCTCTTTCCAATCCGGTTCGCCGAGCCATTGTTTGACTTGTTTGGAGGTTGTTTTTTTGTTCAGTGTGATATCCGTCAAATGACGTACAGCCAAAGCGGACTGCGATGCATCCTGTTGAAACCAACCATCCGCTACAATGGCTTGCTGCTCTACAGCCTGTGCTTTAACCCACAGCAATGCAGGACGATAGGTGAATGATTCCTTATTCCAGACGCGCGGGGCAATAGAAACGCCATACCAATCCTTCGTCGCTGCAACAATCAAAGCCTGGTCTGTCAGCGTTGGACTTGGAGTCCAACTTGTCGTACTTCCAGGAGCCAGATACAGCTTACTTCCGGGACGAAGACTGAACGTCTGGGGAGTTACAGTCTTCAGGCTTCGGCTTTCCTTGGATGCATACCAGGCGGGAATCCAGAGTTCACCTCTGTTGTAATCCTGGAATTGGATCCATTCGCCGCGAACGGCTTGTACTTTGATTTTCTCGTTGCTGGAAGTGTAGTACTGTATTCCCATCAAATCAACGGGCATTTTGTTACCTATAACTTGGGTGTATAGGGGTATACCTGCCTCCAAATTCAATGTATCACCCGGTTTATAGGTCGTTTTCGTTTGCGCAGATAAGGATTGAGTTGTCGAACCGGAGCCCTGTCCTGCCTGTATTTCCGTATTCGTATCCAGCAGCATGAATCCTGTAAACAGCACGGCCGATATTCCGCTTACAGTGATCCATAGGTACCCCGTCTTTTGCCACTTCGACCCTGTCTTCACACTCGTTCACCTCATCTATTTGAAGTTATTTCCATTAAAGACGTTTTGAACAAGGAAAAGTTACTGTTACCCCCAAATATATTTATAAGGTGCAAATAATTACAGGTCTCACCTTACATCCAATAGGGTTGAATTATAAGGAAATGTGGTTCCAAATATATAAGCAGCGGTTAACATGATGATAAAATATCCCACAAACCATACATCCGCTCGGGAATACCCGATCTGAACGTAATAGGTCCGGCTCCCACCTTCCTTGAATCCTTTTGCTTCCATCGCCACCGCCATACGCTGAGCACGGCGAATACTCTGTGCAAGTAGTGGAATAGCATATCGTTTCAATATGCCGTACACATTCCAACGGGAGCCGCGCTGCCTCGTTCCCCGAATACGGATGGCATACCGCAACGTCTGGAATTCATCCAGCAAAATCGGAATCATGCGCATCGCCGCCAGAAAGCTATAAGCATACTTGGGTGGGAGCCTCCACTGCTGCATGAGGGAATAAAAGAGACGCACAGGCTTCGTCGTCAGGCCGAACAACAATCCAGCTGCCGCCATACTTAGAGAACGAAATCCCAGATGCAACCCGCGATAGAAGCTCTCTTCGGTAATATGAATCAATCCGCACTGAAACCAGGTGGTCTCGCCTTTACCAAACATGATCATACCTGTGGAAGTTGATATAAATACCAAAATGAACGGGGACGCATACAGCAATAATCTGGGCCATGGGTGACCCGTCCAGCCCAGCAGTAACAGCATGACAACTGCCACATTAGCCATTACATTCAGGTTGTGAACAAGGATGACGAAGACAAACAGCAATGTCAGGAAAATCATTTTCAACCCCGGATTCACCGCGTGAAGCCAGGTCTCACGATGAGGAAACGAGAGCTGCATCCGTTAACCTCCCCTCATCCACCTTCCAGATTCGGTTGCAATAACGTTTTACGATTTCATGATCATGCGTAACCATCACGATGGCTGTCCCTTCACGCCGCAGCCGCTCCAGCTGTGATAACATGGCAAAGGTATTCCGCGCATCCTGTCCAAAGGTAGGTTCATCCAGTAACAAAATACGCTGTTCCCGTACCAGTGCTGATGCTACACTCAGCCGTCGTTTCTGTCCCATCGACAATTGATATGGATGTCTCCCCGACAGCTCAGTCAGTCCGAATTGCTCCAGCATTTGATCGGTTCGAATACCTCTTTCTGCGGCAGTTAACTTGCCGCTCAGCAAGGAAAATCCCACTTCATCCCGGACCGTATTCGTCACGAATTGGAATTCAGGATTCTGGAATACAAAGGCAATACGATCTGCAAGTTGCTCGGTTTTTCCGGCCGATTGTCCTTCCACACCATAATGACCTGTCGTTTTTAGAATATTCATCATGGACAGCAATAATGAACTTTTACCTGCCCCGTTAGCCCCGACAATCCCCACCCAATCTCCGTGCCATACCTTGGCCTGCTCCACCTGAATGAATGGCGTTTTCCCGCGCCATCCGGTGAATTGCTGCATTTCCAGTGCTGGTTGGGACAGCGCAGAGGTTTCCCTCTCCTTATAATCTATACTTTCAGTTTCTGTTGCCCCATAACGAATAAACTCTCCTGTGACCAACGTCTGTGCTTTCGTCTGCCCTCGTTCTTCCCAAACCCCTGGATACCAGATTCCGTGTTCCCTGAGCATATTCCGCTCATCTGTAAACACCTGATTCGCCGGGCCATCTGCCACAATCTTTCCTTCAGGCGAAAATACGATGATTCGGTCCACCCACTCGACGATTTCATTAATTTTATGTTCCACGATAATAAGTGTTTTGTCCTGTGCAATCTGTTTCACCATATTCCACACCTGAGAGGTTCCTTCATCATCCAGCAGTGCCGTTGGTTCATCCAAAAAGAGTACGTCTGGCTCCATGGCCAGAATCGAGGCCATAGCAAGACGCTGCTTCATACCCTGTGACATGGATTGAATGAGTGTGCGATTATGCTCAAAGCATAACCCGACCTGTTCCAGGTATCGATGAATAAGAGCAGACATCTGCTCGCGTGGAATATTCCGGTTTTCCAGTACAAAAGCAATCTCTTCATCCGTATACGACATACAGAACTGGGTATCCGGATCTTGAAAAACAATGCCCGGCTGCTCAGGAACCTGAATGTCATCACATTTCATCGGAATCTCCACAGATCGCGGAATCAGACCGCTCAGAATTTGCAGCAAGGTTGATTTGCCAGAGCCACTTGGTCCAAGCAACAACACTTTCTCCCCTTGACGCACAGAGAGAGACAAGCCTTGAAACACCAAGGCCTTCTCTCCCGGGAACTTGCATCTTAGATTCGTAACACCTACTGCTTGCACTTTCTCCACTTCATTCATCTAGTCCAGCGCCTCATAATCCTGCTTCGACACCGGTCTAAGGGATCGTGTTACACCTGTAAGCTCCAGCGCTTTGGCGAGATAATAGGCGAATACACCTGCAATCAGAATACTGCCAATGAAGCGGAACCCGATAAACAGTGTATAGTTCCAAGCCGAGAGGGAATCAATGTACCCGTACTGATAATCCAGTACAAGCGAAGCCGCTGCTGCACCAATAGCCCCAAGGCAAGTGACGAGCAGATTGCTTTTCCGATACAGAAATGCGGCGAAGAAAATCTCTGCACCCAGCCCTTGCAGCAGCCCATATACCAGTGTGGACATGCCCCACTCACTTCCGAGAAAAGCACTCACCGTGGATGCCGCAACTTCTGCCAGAATGGCTACACCTGGCTTCCGAATGATTACAAAGGCAAAGGTGCCCGCCATGAACCACATACCGTAAATCATCTGCTCCGCATGAACGCCGAATGGCTTCATCAGATCATATGTAGGTCCCCATATTTTGTAGATCACCCCGAAAACCACTGCAATCACAATCGTTACCAAAATATCGGTTAACTTCAATCTGTTGCTACCCACTGCTGTTGACATGTTCTCTACTTCCTCCCTCTGTTTCCCTTGATTTAAAATAAATAATAAAACAAACAAAAAAGCCTCCCCGGTTCCCAGGCAGGCCATACGCACAGTTTACAATTCTCACGATGCTGCGCATTAGGCAGATATAGAGAAAGGAGACAACAAACGACACCATCCCCGTTACATCAGAAAAATTCCGCTGCACTCAAGAAACGCTGACATTTATTATTTATCCCTTATCGCTTAAATATTGCACATCGCAAATCATGTTCTCTACGCTGGCATTACCCAGATCAGATATACGGTCAGCGGCACAAGGCCGCTCTCTCAGCCCAACTTCATTGAGCTCCCGGTTCACTTATTTCATTGCTTCTACTGTACAACACATGGGTATTTGTGACAATCCCGATAAGGAAAAATCAGTTTAACCTAGAAGAAAGAGTGATTAACTATATGTTCTTCTTTGTACAAATATGCTTCTGCTTCAAGAAGTAACGTCTCTGTGATTCGTTACATCTCAGAAAGGTGCAAATGTGAGTGAAAAACGTGTGTCAGGTTCATTAAACCAAAATAACGCAAACAAGGGCTGTCCCCCGTCATATTCATGACTGATGGGACAGCCCCTTTAATTGTTTATGCATCATATTGTTTAGAGGAAAATTCTTGCGAACCGGTAAGCTCCGTTTTAATATTGTGTATTCCCGGATTGACTTGTTTTGCCCGATGCAAAGCCTTTAAACAAGGTCGGTACTTTGGAATAACGGGTATTTGTAATTTTGCCTTGCGATGTACTGCTATCCGTACGCATAATGGAATCTTTGACATTGGAAATGTCCGAGTTGTCGAGCGTCATGTTCACGGCGAAGGTTGTTCCGCCATTCTGGCGTACCAGCTTGCCAATATCGTCTGCACGGAAATTTTTAATGTTAATCGTTCCGGCTGCATTCATTTGAAATACTTTATCATAGGCCTTGTAAGCTGCTCCACCAGTGATGTTTACGGTTCCGGAAGACTTCAGCGTCAGTGCATCCTCGCCCACGTCTTGCCATACCACATTCGAAATAGAACAGTTACCGTAACAATGAACACCGTCAGCTGCAGGTGAACCGATAATTACATTTTTGAGTGTGGCGCCTGCCTCCAACCGAAATACCGGCTTCTGATCTTCCGCTTGAGATCCATCTCCCAGGGTGGAAGGGTTGGCTACATACGTTTGGCCTTTGCCATCAAAAGTTTCTCCCTTGGCTACAATAATCGTTGAGTTCACAACAGTAGGTGCAGCAAAAGCTGGAATTGCACCGAACAATGAAGCAACCAGACCGGCGGACAGCAACAACGTCAACATTTTTTTCATCACTTAAATCCTCCCTTATTCAGATGAATTGGCGTACAAGCATAAGCTTGTCTCAAGGAACCGATCAGAGGTGCACCTCTGGCTCGGAACCTACCCTGATCCTACCAAAAAAGGAGTGTTACGATAATAATCATTAGCTTAGATATCAAAATGACAGCATTATGTCTGTGATTTCGGCATTTTTTGTATCGTACTCCATTGTGTAATGTGCCGATCTCAACTTCGGGTATGCTTCTTTTACAACTTGTAATTTAGGGCTATATGTTCCTGTATAGGCCTATAAAAAAAACGAAAGACCACTTCATCTGTTTCCAGACAACGTGATCTCTATTATTTTGCATCTCATTTTATTTATTAAATTACGCTTTAAGCGCCAAACCGCTGACGATATCCACACTTCCGACATAATTCCTCCACTGCTTCCCGTTTGGAGAAACCATAGAACAGATTGTTGGCTCGTTCACCATCCACAATCTCCGAGAACGATTTTTCATGAACGTTACCCAAGTTAATTACACCCTCACCATCGAGGCAGCATGGAACTACAGTTCCATCGACAAGCACGGCAGCCTGACTGCGAAGCGCATGACAGAAGCCTTTACCATCATCTTCGGGTGCATCCAGACTCGGCCACTGGAATTCATGGTCCTGATTCAGATACACATTCGGGGCAATTTTGACACCGCTCCCTGGCACCACCTTCTCCTCAATACGGAAATCCAGATTGAACTCACGTTCAAGAACCTCCAGCGTCTCCCGGTTTCGGTTCATCTGCGCATTCGTGAAGTTATCCTGTGTCAAATTCCAGAGTCGGAATGAAATAATGACATTGTGCTTCACTGCTTCCCGGACAAAAGACAACACATTGCCCAGATAACCCTCACGGTCTGTAGAACCTTCGTGACCATCAAAGCTGTGCAGGGAGAAGTTCATCTGACGCAGTGCCGGTTTGCCGAGCAGTTTGTGCTGGGTTTTGGGCAGCAGCGTACCGTTTGTCGTAATGTTAACCTTGAATCCCTTTTCATGCGCTGAATCCAGTAACAGATCAATTTTGGGATGAAGCAGCGGCTCACCTTTGACATGTAAATAAATATGTTTGGTATGGGGTTTGATCTGATCCAATATATTGTTGAAGACTTCAGGGTCAATGAAATTTTTGGCACGTTTGGTCTGCGGACAGAAGCTGCATGCCAGATTACATATACTTGTGATCTCAATATATACTTTCTTGAACGTTTTCAACTCGGGGTCCCCATTCTGCTTAGAGGGAGAACAGTCCCACCCTCATTTGTGATCCGGCCCATATGTGCCACCACTATTATATCGGGTTCAGGTGCCAAGGTAAATCCGAGAACCGGTTTATCCCGTTAGGTCCATTTTATTTGGCTAATGCCAGATTAACAGATTCAATGGCATGTATTCGTGTTGTATCAAATAAGGGCACTTCTGAATCCTCCGGTTTTACTAATAAACCAATTTCGGTGCAACCTAATATTATCCCCTCGGCTCCATGATCAACTAATCTCTTAATAACCTCTTTATAATAATCCCTTGATTCTTGTTGAATTTTCCCTAAACACAATTCCTCATATATTACTTTATTTATGCCTGTTCGATCCTCTTCATTCGGCACCAAAACCTTAATACCATTAAACTCAATTCGTTTTTTATAGAAGTCCTGTTCCATCGTATATTTAGTGCCAAGTAAACCAACTGTACTTATTTTGGACTTTAGAATCTGATTGGCTGTTGAATCAGCAATGTGCACAACGGGTAAGCTAACTTTTTCTTCAATATGATTAATTACTTTATGCATCGTATTTGTACAAATTACAATCATTTCAGCTCCTGCCTTTTCCAAAGACTGAGCAGCATTGCCTAATAATTTCCCAGCGCTTTCCCATTCTCCTTCAGCTTGATAGCGCTCGATTTCTTCGAAATCCACGCTATATAAAATGCACTTGGCTGAATGCAATCCTCCCAATTTAGTTTTTACTTCTTCGTTAATAATTCGATAATATTCTAACGATGACTCCCAACTCATTCCGCCAATAAGGCCAATAGTTTTCATAAGCACTCCCCTCTCCATTGGTCATATCCCGAAAGCAACCTATAGAAATTATTAGACATTGTACCGTATCTTACATCTTAAATAAACCTGCCTCCGTAACGTAAGCAAAGTAAAGAGTCGATTGCCCCTCGTTCCCCCGTTCTATTATTACTTATAGATTCTTTCAATCGAAGTATAGGATGTATTGATTGTCCGGGTTATTGTGGTTGCTGAAACGCAATGCTAGAATCTAAACAATTTAAAACCAAGTTAAAACGTAAGAATAATAAGCTATGAGGAGAGTGTATTCATGATTACTGTTAAGGCACCTGCAGTATATGTACACGAAGCTAACATTCTTGAGCAAAGTGGTCCACGGATTGCACAGCTTGGGCAGCATGTTCTGATCATCGCCGGTGAGTCTGCATTAAAAGCAGTAAAACCTTATCTTCTTCCTTCACTGGAAGAGCATAAGATCAAGTTCCATGTGCAATTGTTTTACGGTGAGGTTACGACAGGCCAGATTGATACTTTTACGCAGCAAGCTTTCGATCTGGATGTTGATCTGATTATCGGCGTCGGTGGTGGTAAAGTGCTCGATCTGTCCAAAGCGGTAGCCGAGCAAGCCCAATTGCCCATTGTAACGGTCCCTACGATTGCCGCAACCTGCGCTGCCTGGTCCGCCTTAACCGTGCTCTATGATGAACAGGGCCAAGCTGCAGGATATCGTCCCCTGCGCCGTTCGCCCAATCTCGTTCTGGCTGATCCTCATATTCTGGCGAGTGCACCAAGGCGGTATTTGGCCGCTGGGATCGGTGACACACTCGTAAAATGGCATGAGTTCGCCGTTAATCTAAGTGGCAACGCCACCAGCCTCACTCTCCGAAACAGTGTCAGCACTGCCAAGCTTGCACTCGATATTCTTGAAGCGCACGCCATCGATGTCTATGAATCCACCGATACAACCGGTAGTACACCTCAATTCCGTGATGTTGCCGATGCCATCATTGTGCTCGCAGGACTTGTAGGCAGCATTAGCGATGGATCACTTCATGCTGCGATTGCTCACGGGCTGCATGATAGCCTCACCAAATTACCCGAAACACACGCTTCGCTACATGGAGAAAAGGTAGCCTTTGGACTCTTCACCCAGTGGATTCTTGAAGGCAAAGCAGGGGATGAGCTTCATGAGTTGACCACTCTGTTACATAAGCTGAATCTGCCCATCACTCTTGCCCAACTTGGGATACAACAACAGCCTCAGGAAGCTGCTGCGCGCATTGCAGCAGGACTACAGCTGCGGGAAGGCAGTGCGGCACATCTCTCCTTCGGAGTTAGCACGGCGCAGGTAACCGAAGCCATTCTTCAGGCAGACCGCATCGGCCAAACATTCATAGAATCCAGTCAGTCTAGTGAAAGCAGTACATACACCAAGGAGGTTTCCTCCCTATGATCCGTCCAAACCGCCAGTACACTCTTCCCTTAACTGCCTTTCTGTGCGCGCTTCTGTTGTTGCTGATTTCCGGCTGCTCTCCCGGAACTGATAATCAGGCCACCGGTACAGGCACAACACCGACAGTAGCATCAGCTGCTTCGAATAAAGACGTTACTATTCGGGTTGGTCAGACCGGATGGGGCAATCTCGAATTGGGGCTAAAAGCCGCCGGACTCGATGACACCCCCTATAAAGTCACTTATAACGTATTTCAGGGAGGTAACCTGATCCTCGAAGCGATGGCTGCAAATCAATTGGACTTTGGTGTGACCAGTGAAATTCCGCCCATTTTTGCATCTCAGGCTGCCAATGGTGGAAGCTTCAAAATTATAGCGGTACAACAAGGCAGCACCTTAAATCAGGAGGTCGTTGTTCCCAAAGATTCTTCGATCAAATCGGTTGCTGACCTGAAAGGCAAGAAAGTTGCTTTCGTAAAAAATACAACGGCCCACTATTTCCTGCTCAAAATGCTGGAGGAAGCCGGATTAACCTGGAGTGACATCAGTCCGGTCGAACTTTCAACAGCCGATGGACTCAGCGCCCTGATTAGCGGGAAAGTGGATGCCCTTGCCAGTTACGGCAATGCCATCATCTCCGCACATCAGAATGAAGCAACAACGCTCGCCAGCGCCAAAGATATCCTGTCAGGCAGCTTCCTTGTAGCCGCCTCCGATCAGGCTATTGCAAATGCGGAACAGAAAGAGGCCCTTGCTGATTATCTGGAGCGAATCAACAAATTCAATGATTGGGCTCGTGCCAATAAGGATGCATGGGCTCAAATTACAGCAGACAACACCCACCAGCCGGTGGAACAAGCCCTTAAAACCTACACGGATGGAGAAGCACAACGCCCATCACGTATTGTTGCCATTTCTGATGAGGCCATCAAGTCCGAACAGGACGTAGCAGATACGTTTCAGCAAGCGGGAATTTTTGGGCAGGCAGTCGATGTGAGCACATTCTGGAGTGATGCACTTCAAGATCAACTTCCAGCTCCAGGTAGTCAATAACGAAGGAAGCAAGGAGGTAGGCATAACGTGCGGTCCAAAACCTTTAACCGGGCATGGTTTAACCAGTTCATTCCTTTTGTTGTACCACTACTCATTCTGGCTCTGTGGCAATGGCTGACTGCATCCGGAGTTGTTGCAGCCAATATTTTGCCCCGTCCCGCTCAAGTACTGGAGGCCTTCATTCGTCTGCTTGGTAACGGTGAACTACTGAACAATATCAGTATTAGCGCCAGACGGGCTTTGGGAGGATTCCTCATTGGTGGGGGTCTGGGTTTTCTGCTGGGAGTGCTGAACGGCATCTCCTCCCTTGCGGAAAAGATCGCCGACTCCTCGGTACAGATGATCCGTAACATTCCGCATCTGTCCTTGATCCCCCTCGTTATTGTGTGGTTCGGGATCGGTGAAGAAGCCAAATTATTCCTCGTTTCCCTGGGGGTATTCTTTCCGGTATATCTGAATACGTTCCACGGCATACGATCGGTCGATCCCGGTCTGATTGAAATGGGCAAAGTATATGGCCTCAGTCGTTGGTCCCTTTATAAAGACATTATCCTGCCTGGTGCACTGCCTTCCATTCTGGTGGGTGTTCGTTATGCACTTGGCATTATGTGGCTGACCCTCATCGTAGCCGAGACGGTTGCGGCGGATGCGGGGATTGGATATATGGCAATGAACGCGCGGGAATTCATGCAGATGGACGTAATCGTCTTAAGCATTCTGCTGTATGCCTTGCTGGGCAAGCTGTCCGATACCATCGCCAAATGGCTGGAACGGCGCTGGCTGCGCTGGAACCCGGCTCTATCCCGCAAGTAAAGCCAAAGGAGCGTGAATTAATCCATGAGCACAAGTCAGATCAGTCCTTTTCTTCAAGTAGATGGGGTTCAGAAATCGTATGATCAGCGGACGATTCTATCCGACATTAACGTCAACGTAAGACAAGGGGAATTTGTAGCCATCGTTGGACGAAGCGGCTGCGGCAAAAGTACTTTGCTGCGTCTGATCGCCGGGCTGGAACCTCCCTCTTCCGGGAGCATTATGCTGAGTAACAGAAAGCTTGGCAGTACAGCACCCGAGACACGATTTCTGTTTCAGGAAGCCCGGCTGCTGCCTTGGAAATCCGTGCTCGACAATGTACGATTGGGCATCCCCGACAAGAACAAGGAAGATGCACGCCAGTCGCTTCGCAATGTAGGACTTGAAGAGCGTGAAGGTGATTGGCCGGGGGTATTATCTGGCGGACAAAAACAACGTGTCGCCTTGGCACGAGCACTCGCAAGTCATCCGCGCTTACTGCTGCTGGATGAACCGCTGGGTGCACTCGATGCATTAACCCGAATTGAGATGCAGCAGTTAATCGAACGCTTGTGGGCTGAAGAAGATCTGACCGTCATTCTGGTCACGCATGATGTCAGCGAGGCGGTTGCGCTGGCAGACAGGGTGCTTTTAATCGAGGATGGTCATATAACGATGGATACCCGAATTACGCTGGAGCGGCCTCGCGTTCGGGACAGCGGGTTTGCTCATTTTGAAAACCTGATTCTGAATCGATTGTTGACTCCTCCACAAGAGACACCACAGCAGATTGCCCAGAAACAGATATCATTCTCGATCTAATTCCACTGGAAAGAAGGCATGATTATGCAATCCCTTTCATCCGTTCCCTCTCCACCTGTTAAAGACTTGTTAAATCGAATTCCGGCTTATACGCCTGCCAAATCCATGGAACAGATCCGGAGGGAGTTGGGACTGGAAAGTGTAGATCGACTTGCAGCGAACGAAAATCCGTTTGGTTCTTCTCCCCTGGCAGCAGAAGCGGTCAGATCGCTGGGTTCCGATCTTTTGGCTCAATACCCCGACGGTTCCAGCCAACTGCTCCGTGACAAACTTGCGGAACGTCTAGGTGTGCGTACCTCCCAACTGGTATTTGGCAGTGGATCATTCGAGCTCCTAACCCTTACCGCCCAAGCCTATCTTAATCCCGGCGAGGAATCACTCATTCCGGTGCCCTCCTTTAACTGGTATAAGGGCGCTACGCTGCTGGCAGGCGGGGTTATTCATGAAGTGCCTTTGGTCAACCATTCGCTGGACCTGGAGCAATTCCGGCACCGGATTAATGCTTCTACCCGAATCATCTGGCTGTGCAATCCGAATAATCCAACCGGAACCATTTTCACGGCAGATGCCCTGCTTGGTTTACTCGAACATGTTCCCTCCCATGTCGTGGTTGTCCTGGACGAAGCGTATTATGAATTCGCGGAAAGTGAAGATTATCCTGATACGGTTAAGCTGCTGGAGCAGTACAATAATCTGATTATTTTACGGACCTTCTCCAAAATATATGGACTTGCCGGCCTACGAATCGGATATGGCATCGGGAATGAAAGCATCATTGAAGGCATTAACCGGGTCAAGCTGCCTATCAGTCTGACAGCCACATCCCAAGCCGCTGCTTCGGCCAGCCTGGATGATCATGAATTTGTTTCTCATTGCCTGCACTACAATCGTCAGGGACGGGAAACGTTAATGCAGTCCTTTGATCATTGGAACTTACCCTACATCCCTTCCGAAACAAATTTCATTATGGTGGATCTGTTGCAGGATAGTGGCCCGATTACCCAAGAATTGTTGAACAGAGGCATCTCTGTTCGCGGCGGTGCCGAATTCGGTATGCCTACCTGGCTTCGGATTACGATTGGCACACCTGAGCAGATTGCCCGGCTGATCGGTGAGCTTGATTCACTGTTACATTCCAACGATTAGAATCCTAGGTTACTTTCCTAACTCACATTACGCACACTTCTTTTAAGCCGCCCTCTTTACATTCCACTTGCATGTGATATATGCTGAACACACAACTGCATATCTTGAACATTGCACTAGGGGAGCCTTGCGGCTGAGACGAATCGAACGATTCGGACCCTTTGAACCTGATCTGGATCATACCAGCGGAGGGAAGTGGAGCGGCCTCTCAGTAAGCGGATTTTTTCATGTTGATGATGAAATTTAATGTGAATTGACTTACAGACCCACTCATTTCTCCGGAAATGGGTGGGTCTTTTTCGCGTTCTGCGGGCAGATCAGAAGGTGTAATTAAAGATCCCGCGGTTTGAGGTTGAATTTTGAATAACAAGGGGGACGGAACGAGATGGATAACGATATAACCCTTCACAACATGAGCTACGCTTTCCCGGGAAAAAGGGATTCCCCAGTGCTCTCCAATGTGTCGATGCGTGTAGCCAAAGGAGAATTCGTTTCGCTCATCGGTTCCAGCGGCTCCGGTAAAAGTACCCTCTTCAAGCTGCTGGCAGGCTTGCTTGAGCCAACACACGGAACCATTGACATTCCTTGGGTTCAAGAAGGAAAGCGACTGGGGCAGGTGGCCTACATGCCACAAAAGGACCTCCTGTTATCCTGGAGAACCGTCCTGGAGAATTGCATGCTCCCCGCTGAACTTGCTCCAGGTCGGCAGGATAAGGTAAGGATTCGAGCGGACATTCTGGCCGGTCTCGACCGATTTGGCTTATCCGGTCACGCGCATGCTTACCCGGACGAGCTGTCAGGTGGCATGCGCCAGCGTGTCGCGCTGCTTCGTACTTTGCTGACAGGTGGCCAACTCATGCTCCTGGATGAACCATTCGGCGCACTCGATGCCATGACCAAACGTGAGATGCATCGGTGGCTGCTGGAGCTCTGGGAGGGCCTGGGCAAAACCGTGTTGTTCATCACACATGACATTGAAGAAGCCCTGCTGCTCAGTGATCGGATTATCCTGTTAACTCCGGTGGGCCAAGGCCAACAGCTGCAGGATCTGACGGTACCTTTGCCACGTCCAAGACATTCGGACATGATCTACGAACCGGCTCTCGTTCAGATGAGACGACTACTGGAGGAACAATTGCATGCGAGACGGTAACTTGAGAGATAGCATGAAGCATAGCGTAAGAGGTTGGCTTGCCCGTTATGGTCTGTTTCTTTTGCTCATGATCTTGCTGCTTGCTCTCTGGGAGTGGATTGTGTGTATGGGATGGGTGCCTTCCTTCATCATTCCAGCCCCGACGGCGATTGTCCGTTCGCTGTATGAACATCACCACCTTCTGCTGGCTACACATCTGCCCGCTACCTTGATGGAGGTTATCGTTGGTTTTGGCTTGTCCATTGGTGCCGGGACTGCACTTGCAACGGGTATGCATATGAATCGGTCGATTGAAAAAGCGTTATATCCCTTCATCGTGATCAGTCAGACGATCCCGCTGATTGCCCTTTCCCCCGTCTTCATCCTGTGGTTTGGCTACACGCTGTGGAGTAAAGTGGCGGTGGTGTTCCTGATCGCATTTTTCCCGATTGTAGTGAGCACCTACGATGGCTTGCGCCAGGGTGATCCGGAGCAGCGTGAACTGCTGCTGACGATGGGGGCCACCAAGTGGGATATTTTTCGCAAACTCCAGATTCCACTTGCCCTTCCCTCCTTCTTTTCGGGACTGAAAATGTCTGTGGTGTATTGTGTGGTCGGTGCAACGATCGGTGAATGGCTCGGTGGAAGCAAGGGGCTTGGCTACTTCAGCCGCAGAATGTCGAGCAATATGAACACGGATGCGATGTTCGCCGCCATTATGCTATTATCCCTACTTGGTATCGCCCTGTTTGTACTCATTGCATGGATGGAGAGAAGATTTGGTACACCACGTCATGCAGGTAGAAGAAAAGCTGGATAACTTTCGGATTTCAAAACAAAAAACAAAAGAAACGAGGAACTTTACGTTATGAATAAAAAGCATATCTATTCCCTGCTCCCCATTCTGCTCATGTCTCTTTTGCTGATCGTCAGCGGATGCGGTAAAACGGGCATCAATACGCCCTCCACAGGCTCAACTTCCAATGCAAACGATACAGACTCATCTGCGATAGAAACGCCATCGGAATCCAAAGAGAAGCTGTCCATCATGCTCGATTGGTACCCAAATGCAGTACATTCCTTCATCTATGTTGCTCAGGAAAAAGGTTACTTCGCGGATCAAGATCTGGACGTGGAAATCCAGATGCCTGCTGATACGAATGATGCCCTCAAACTTGTTGCCGCCGGGAAGATCGATTTGGCACTAAGCTACCAGCCGCAAATTTTGCTCGCGCGTGGGGAGAACATTCCTGTACGTTCAATTGCTGCGGTCGTTCGTCATCCGCTCGTGCATCTGTTGACCGAACTCAACGGTAAAGTGAAATCGCCAAAAGATCTTGAAACGCTGACGGTTGGCTATTCCTCAATCCCTCTGTATGAAGCGATGGTGCGTACCATGATCAGCCAAGATGGCGGTAATGCCGACAAGATGAATCTGGTCGATGTAGGATTTGACCTGATTCCTTCCCTAGCCTCCGGACAGGCAGATGCCATTATGGGTGGTTTTATTAACCATGAACAATTGATTCTGGAAAAGGAAGGTCATGCCATGAAATCGATCAATCCCGTCGATTACGGCGTACCTGATTATTATGAACTGGTCCTCACTGCAAGTGATGCGGGCATTGAAGCGAAAAAGGATCAGCTTACCCGCTTCATCAAAGCGATACAGGAAGGACAGAAATATGTAACAGAGCACCCCGAGGACGCGCTGAACATTCTGCTCGCACATGAGAACGAAACGTCTCCTCTTGACCCGGAGATCGAAACCAAAAGTCTGAATATTTTACTGCCACTGATGAATGAAGAAGGTCAGCCGTTTGGCAGGCAGGACGCCTCTTCTTGGGAAAATGTACGTGCATGGTTGGTTCAAAGTGAACTGATTCCGGATTCCGTAAAGGCTGAGGATGCTTTTATCAACTTGCAGGGTGAGTAAGGAAGATGTCGCCCACAAGAGTAGTTTCGGGATTACATTTGGACGAATAGAATCTTTAACGAGGATGAGGGCCTTCTATTAGGAATTTTCTATATGGACTTTGCAGCTATCCGGGAATAACGTTTAACACCCGTCATTAATTGGAAACCAGCAACGTTGCAGAACTAACAACTGATTATAATGGCAACCTTCCCTGCTTTTATTGATCAAATTACTTATTTATAAGGAGGAACTTATATGTCTTATCTGGAACGTGTTCGTACGCAAAATCCGCTTGTTCATAACATTACGAATATTGTCGTCGCTCCGTTTACGGCCAACGGTTTGCTCGCACTAGGTGCATCTCCCTTTATGGCTTATGCGCATGAAGAAGTTGCTGATGTTGCCAAGATGTCGGGAGCAGTTGTACTGAACATTGGCACACTGGACGAAAAGGTGGTTGAGGCGATCCGTTTGGCTGGTCGATCAGCTAATTCAAATAACGTACCTGTTGTGCTCGATCCGGTTGGAGCTGGCGCAACCGCCTATCGTACGGAAATCGTTCAGATGCTCGTTCGTGAGCTTCGCCTCACGGTGTTGCGGGGCAATGTGGCAGAAGTCGCCAATGTCATCGGTGAGCGTTGGAGCATCAAAGGTGTGGATGCAGGTCAAGGCGAAGGAGATCGAATCGGAATAGCGAAACGGGCAGCACTAAAACTCGGCTGTGTGGTCGTCATTACCGGACGCGAGGATGTCATTACGGATGGACAAACGACGTTCCTGGCGAGTAATGGACATGCCTTGCTTACCCAAGTGACTGGTGCAGGCTGCTTGCTCAGCTCGGTAATTGGTGCTTTTGCAGCCATTGCGAAACCGGGAGAAGACTTGCTGAACAGTGTTGTGGAGGCACTCGCTTTCTATGGCGTTGCAGCAGAGATTGCGGCGGAACGCACCGCTGACCTTGGACCGGGCAGCTTCCAGATCGAATTGCTGAATCAACTGGCCCAAGTGACACCTGACGTTCTCGCAGAGCGAGCACAGGTTCGCCAGTTTGATGGAGGTGCGTAATGAGTATTGCGCAGGCTTTGACGATTGCTGGTTCCGATAATGGTGGCGGCGCCGGAATTCAAGCTGATCTGAAGACCTTTCAGGAGCTTGGTGTGTACGGCATGACTATAATTACAGCTATCGCTGCCCAAAATACAACAGGTGTGCAGGGCGTCTTCCCTATTTCATATGAAGGTATTGCTCAACAGTTGGATTCGACTGGTGATGATTTTCAGCCTACAGCCGTGAAGACGGGCATGCTCTATAGTGCTGAAATAATTAAACTGGTTGCCGAGAAATGGCAGCAATATGGATGGTCCAATTTGGTCATCGATCCGGTTATGGTTGCCAAAGGCGGCGCCCCTCTGCTGCAACAGGAGGCCGTTCAAGCGTTAATTACAGAGCTGCTGCCTCATGCACTGATCACGACACCGAACATTCCGGAAGCCGAGCTTCTTACTGGAATGTCCATTTTGAATTTGAGTCAGCGCGAAGAAGCCGCAAGACGAATCGTGCAGATGGGCTCCACGTATGCTTTGGTGAAAGGTGGTCATGATGAGGGAAGTGGCATGATTGTCGATGTGCTTTATGATGGGCAATCTTTTCACTATTTGGAGAACGTTCGGGTAGTGACAAGGCATACTCATGGAACGGGATGTACGTATTCTGCGGCCATTACTGCCGAATTGGCGAAGGGCTCAACTGTACTGGCTGCCGTCACCACCGCGCGAGCATTCATTCAGGCAGCCATCGAAGATGAGCTGGGGATTGGGGACGGACATGGGCCGACGAATCATTTTGCGTATCAGCGCAGACTGCGGGGTGAACAGTAATGCGCCCTCTGGATGCAGAAGCAATACGGCATGCGCTGCAGGTGTATTTGGTCATGGGCAGCGTGAATACGACGCGTGACCCGGTGGAAGTGCTGCGCCAAGCCATCGCTGGCGGCATTACGCTGTTCCAGTTCCGGGAAAAAGGAACTGGCGCTCTGGTTGGCGAAGCACGCATCACGCTTGCGAGGCGGCTTCGCGAGATGTGCAGCCAGCACGGAATACCGTTCATCGTGAACGATGATGTGGAGCTGGCTGTGGCGGTGGAGGCCGACGGCATACATGTCGGCCAGGACGATGCGGACGCGGTGCTGGTACGCGCCCGCATCGGAGAAGGGCGGATGCTTGGCGTATCCGCCCACTCCGCGCTGGAAGCCCGCCGTGCAGTTCAGGCGGGCGCCAACTATCTTGGCGTCGGGCCAATGTACCCGACGCGTTCCAAAGCGGATGCCCACGCTGTGCTGGGCCCCGCCGGGGTAGCCGAACTGCGCGCCGCAGGCATCGCAGTTCCGGTGGTGGGTATCGGCGGCATTACGCCCGATACCACGGCCGCCGTGATGGCGGCAGGAGCCGACGGCGTAGCCGTCATCTCCGCCATCGCGGGCGCGGCCGATGTGCGCGCAGCGGCTGCGCAGTTCGCTGCGGCGGTGCGCGGGATGCAGGCGTAGCCATGCGCTCCCTGCACCGCCAGCCGTGTGCTGCACCAGATAGATGGTGCAACACATTCAATCATTCTCAAGATGCAGCCTCTGTGCCTGCATCTTATTTTTTCATTTTTACTAGTTGACTCTCACGTAACGTGACGCTGTACAATCGGTGGTGTAAGGAGGTTTCCCATCATGGCCATGAAAGTAAAAGAAGTGGCCGAACTTGTCGGGATCAGTGTGCGCACACTGCATCATTATGATGAGATCGGACTGTTAACACCGGACGAAGTGACTTCTGCCGGATATCGACTGTATTCAGATGCCAATCTTGAAATGCTGCAGCAGATTATATTTTTTAAAGAACTCGATTTCTCTCTGAAAGATATCAAGGAGATTATAAACAATCCATCGTTCGATCGAGAAGAAGCTCTAAATATGCATCGCCGTATTTTGCTGGAGAAACGCCAGCGGTTGGACCAAATGATCGCCACCATTGATAAATCGGTTCAACACGTGAGAGGAGAAATTAAGATGACAGCCAAAGAACAATTTGAAGGGTTTAACTTCAGTCATAGTCCGTATGAACAGGAAGCGAGGGAACGTTGGGGAGACCAAGCAGTGGATCAGGCTAATCAAAAGTTAAAAAACCAGTCTCCTGGGGAGCAAAAAGCTCTATCCGATCAAATGAATTCAATCTACACTCGTCTTGCAGCAATTCGTCACACGGATCCAAACTCTGCCGAAGCTCAATCCGGAATCTCGGAATGGTACAGCTATCTGAACAACATGGGCAATTATTCTCCTGAAGTCTTCAGAGGGTTGGGCCAAATGTATGTAGACGACGAACGTTTTACAAGTAATATTGATCAATTCGGTGAAGGCTTGGCTGTATTTATGAGGGATGCCATGGCTATGTTTGCTGATCGAAACAGTTAATCTAGGCCTACATGGATTCCACCTATAGCATTATCCGTATTATTCGATGCCCCTCGCAATCAGGTATCGTTGTAGACAAGTTGTTCTATATCGATCTTTCTATTGCTAATGAAAACTTACTCTCTCGATATAGGCAATATGCTCGTATTATATAGAACCCCGTTCTGCCACATCTTATCCGTGTTCATGGAATGTGCTGGACAGCCGAGGGATTCAACATTACTCAGTTTACACAAAAAAGGGACGTACGCCCTAAGACGTCACGTCCCTCTTGTAGTATCTCAGCCGCAATGTGAATAAGCCATTACAGTTATTCACTCTGAGTACTTTTTTAATGAAGGCAGTCCCTGTATTACACAAGTCTTGCTTCCTGCTAGCCATTGGTTAAGCTCTAGGAGCGTGATCAGACGAAGAAGCATCCGAGGCCAGACTGGTCTTCGCCATCCGTCCTGGAATCTGCCATGCCGATACAATCGCCAGTACGATGAATAACAGGTCAACCGGCTCGCTGAAATAATCCGTAAAGGTATCCACAAATGCACTAACCATCTCACCATCGAACACCAGATCCAACATGCTTGCATCGCTGAACAACTCTGAAGTAAAATACACCACCGTCAGATACTTCCCAAGCAAAATGCCGATAAGGGCAAAGATAACTGCAATGGCTTTATGTGCCGTCGCGATCCGTTTGTTCGAGAACAATACAACCGCGTAGCCTGCGAGCGCCCCAATGACGATAGCAATGAGCCCTAGCTCCCTTTCCGTCATGGCAGCGATTACTGCCCACACAATTCCTCCTACAATTGCTGCCAATAATCCACCAACGATTGGCATGCCGATCTTGATCCCTTGTTTCTCTTCCACGTTGTCTTTCCCTCCTGAGTCATGCTTATGCTTCTTTTCCAGAATTCACCTTTCCTATGAAACCACAAATACTCCTTTTATTCAACAAAATTCTCTCTGCTTTTGTTTCGTCCCCTCACTCTTTAAGAAATAGGCACATCCGCCTAATAACCGCATATTCTGGTTAAAACGTGTTTGGAAGGAGTACTCCCCATGTACTATGTTCCCTATTACCGAAATGACAACTTGCTGTTAGCGCAAATTTCCAAAGCTATTAATGGAGAATCCTCAGCAATTGCCTGTTACGCCAAACTGGCAGAATTAGCACCCTCAGAAGTGGAAAAAGCTCGTATTCTGGAGATACGTCTTGATGAATTAGAGCATCTTCAAAAATTCACCGCCATTTATGTTTCGTTAACAGGTACGCAACCTACGGTCCAAATCTCTTCGGATTGTCCATCAGAGTATTTCGCGGGAATAGATTATGCTTTTAGTGATGAGCAAAACACGGTTGAGTTTTACTCACAAGTCGCAGATCAAGCAAATGACCCTTACATTAAGGAATCGTTTCGACGTGCAGCAACGGATGAACAGAGACATGCCGTCTGGTTCCTGTATTACTTAACAAAGCATAAGTCAAAAACATCTTCTGAGAATTCTCCTCTTACCAAATAACGAAAAAAATCCCCTCTAGAAGCTTTCGCTGGCGTAGAGGGGAATACTATATAAATCTAATTATCTCATGTCAAAAGGCATTTTATATAAATCAAGCTCCCTTGGCAGGATTAATGACAGCAGCAATCTGCGCCAAAATGGCATCCACCGATGCTGGGTCATTCACATCATACTCATCAATGTTCAAACGCAGCACTGGACAAGCCGTAAATTGATTAATCCATACCGAATAGCGCTCATGCATATGCTCCCAGTAGGAACGGTCGGTCTGAATCTCCATCTCCCGTCCGCGTTCCGTAATTCGATTCAGAATGGATGGCAAGCTGCCTTCCAGGTAAATCAGTACGTCCGGATGAGGGAAATACGGTGTCATCACCATAGCTTCAAACAAACTGCTGTACGTCTCAAAATCCGTAGCCGACATTGTGCCCTGATCCGCATGCATTTGCGCAAAGATACCTGTATCCTCATAGATGGAACGATCTTGTACAAATCCACCGCCCAATTCAAAGATTTTCTTCTGTTCCTTGAAACGCTCTGCCAGGAAATAAATCTGCAAATGGAAGCTCCAACGTTCAAAGTCATGATAGAACTTCTCCAGATATGGATTGTGGTCGACTTGCTCGAGTGAAGTCTTGAAGCTCAAACGCTCAGCCAGTGCGGCTGTCAGAGTGGATTTGCCCACCCCAACGGTACCTGCTACCGTAATTAATGCATTCGCCGGAATGCCATAGTTATTCATGTGATATACTCCTTTACCTGATTAACAATCTGTTTGAAATGTTCGGGATGTTCTACAAAATCGAGTTGTTCCGCATTCACCTTGATAATTATCGGCGGATTTGGGCTGCTGGCCAGGTAAGCCATACCTGTTTTATAATCTGCAATTAACTGCTCCATATAAGCCGGGTCCATATCCTGCTCAAAAGACCGTCCACGTTTGTTGATCCGGTTCATCAATGTATCGAGTTCAGCCTCAATATAGAGAACCAGATTGGGTTTCGGCAGATCATCCGTTAAGAGATGATAGATTTGACGGTATTTGTCCCGTTTCGTTCCCTTTAAGGTACGTTCAGCAAAAATCATATTTTTATAGATATGATAGTCTGAAATGACGGGTGTATTCTTCTTAATATAGTGCACGCCTGTGTCTTCCAGTTGCTTAAACCGGTTACACAGAAAAAACATTTCAAGCTGGAAGCTCCACTCATCTATATCCTGATAGAAGGAAGCCAAAAAAGGATTCTCTTCTACAATTTCCTTGACCAGCGGAAGGTTCAATTCCTGAGAAAGCATCGTTGCTAACGTTGTTTTCCCCGCACCAATCGGACCCTCCACGGCAATAAACGGGGCTGATTTCATCGTAATTCAGTTCCTCCTCGTACTCATGCGTGTTTCCGTTTCTATATAGACCCCACCTATTGTATCACAGCTTGGATGATGGGAAGGCCAGTATTTTATGTATAAAATGAGTTTTATCTCTAAGACGAAGATATATAAAACAGCCTACAGGAGTTATATTCATTCCCATGATCATAATAACAGAAAAAGACACGATCGCTTAATTACGATCGTGTCTTTTGATTGCTTGGCGGCGTCCTACTCTCCC